>NZ_CP013650.1:938321-1251095 GCF_001466725.1 Lacimicrobium alkaliphilum | reverse complement strand
CCCGGTTACGCAAAGCTATCGAATACGCCGAGTCAATCCAGGATTACGTCAGCCGCGATTTGCTGGCCTGTGCACTGGACAAGGAAGAAGAGCAGGTGGACTGGCTGGAAACCCAGTTATTGCTGATAGAGCAACTGGGCATTGAAAACTACAATCAGTCACAGGCAGATAAAGACTAAGCAGGATATTAAAAAACCAAAGAGGCCCTGTGCCTCTTTGGCTTGCCACTGTTACACCATCGAATAATCAGGCCCGGTCATCATCCGCCTTCAGCAGCAGCTTTTTACTTTCCACCAGGCTCTTTTTGGCAAAGTCGCCAAACCACTGACCGATGTGAAAAAACTCTTTGATAAAAGCACCTTTATCACCGGACTCCAGTACTTCGAGGGCAGCATTAAAGCGCTGCTGAAAACGCCGTAACAGCGCCACACTGTCCTTGTTATTAAAAATAATATCGGCATACAAGTCCGGTGACTGCGCGAATAACCGCCCTACCATCGCCAGCTCCAGCCGGTAAATAGGTGAACTGAACTGAATCAGTTGCTCCAGCGGTGGATTTTCTCCGGCCAGGTGAGCACCATACACAAAAGAGCAGAAATGACGCATCACCTGAATAAAGGCCATGGCATCGTCGTGCTCTTTGGCGGTGGACTCGTTAAGAATGGCGCCCCAGCTCTGCATTTGCTCCAACAGCCACTGATAACGCTCCGGCATGCGGCCATTGCAAACCACCACCACCTGTTTCACCAGACTTGACACATCAGGCCCGAACATAGGGTGCAGCCCCAATACTGGCCCTTTGTGCGCCTCTAACATGGCTTCCAGTGGACCGGTTTTTGTGCTGGTAATATCCACCAGCAGACAATCCTCTGGCAACTCAGGCAGGCCTGCAATGATCTGTTCTGTGAGCTTCATGGGGACCGAAATCATTACCAGCCCGGCATCTGACAAAATATCCTGTGCCCTGTGCCAGTCTTCTTTTTCCAGTATTTCAACCTGATAGCCACTGCGCTCAAACATCTCCACAAACACTGACCCCAGCGCACCATCGCCACCGACAACCACCACTTTGCCCAGATCCGGCTTAGTGCACTGATAACGTACATGCTGGGTCTGGTATGACTCACGCATGATGCGTCTGAGCAAGTCCTCAATCAGATCCGGTGACAGGCCGAGCGCCTCTGCTTCGGCCCGTCGTTTTTGCAACAGCTGTGCTTCCCGGACAGGCACATAGATAGGCAGCCCAATGCGGCTTTTTATTTCCCCTACCTGTTTGGTTACCGCCAGGCGCTTGCCAAGCAGTGCTACCAGTTCACTGTCCAGTGCATCGATTTGCTGGCGCAAATGCGCCAGTGGATCGGAGTCCATGCTCATGGTTACACCGCCTGCTCCATTTTCTTCATCCGCATAGGCAATACGGTGATCAGCTTGTCACGAATTTTTTTCAGTAACTGTGCGGTATTCTGCCAGTCAATGCAGGCATCGGTGATAGACACCCCATACTGCAGATCTTGCAGTCGCTTACCATCACTGCTCTGATTGCCTTCGTTAAGATGACTCTCCAGCATAATGCCGATAATGGACTGGTTACCTTCGAGGATCTGGTTCATCACATTCGCTGCTACCAGAGGCTGGCGGCGATAATCCTTATTCGAGTTCGCATGGCTGCAATCCACCACCAGGCCGGCACTGAGGTTGGCTTTTTGCAGTTGCTCTTCGCATTCGGCTACACATACGGAGTCATAATTAGGCTGCTTGCCACCGCGCAGAATAATATGCCCGTCAGGGTTGCCCTGGGTCTGGATCATGCTGACCTGGCCCTGCTTATTGATGCCCATAAAACTGTGCCCGGAAGCCGCGGATTTCAGTGCGTTGATGGGGATATCCAGACTGCCGTCGGTACCGTTTTTAAAACCTACGGGCATAGACAAGCCACTGGCCATTTCTCTGTGAGTTTGTGACTCAGAGGTTCTGGCACCAATAGCAGCCCAGGCGAACAGCTCAGACAGATACTGGGGGCTGATGGGATCCAGGGCTTCGGTGGCGACCGGCAACTGCAGCTCAGACAACCAGATCAGCAGTTCCCTGGCCTTACGCAGACCGGTCTCGATATCAAAACTGCCATCCAGATGAGGATCATTGATCAGCCCTTTCCAGCCAACGGTGGTCCTCGGCTTTTCAAAGTAAACCCGCATCACAATATACAGACTGTCTTTGGTTTCTTCGTGCAGCTCTTTAAGTTTAAGGGCATATTCCTTCGCTGCGTCGATATCATGAATTGAGCAGGGACCGCTGACCACCAGCAAGCGGTGATCACGGCGGTGAATAATATCGGCAATGGTAGCCCTGGACTGCTGAATAATATCAAGCGCCGACTGGCTGACCGGCAGTTCTTTTGCCAGTGCGTCGGGCGTAATAATGACCTGTTCACCGGATACGTGAACATTATTAATGGCGTCTTTTAACATAGGAATAAAACCTGTTGTAAATAGATAGTGAGATAAAGAGCGACAATAGAAAGTATGACACCGGTTGAGAAAACCGGCCGAAAAGATCAGCAGTATCGGGACGTTTTAAGTAAGCTCCGTAACGTTTTCTTTACTTTCATTTCGGTGCAATATTCTTTAAAGGGATTGACTTTTTAACATTACTCGACTGCGTTGGCAAGCATTGTTATCTGAAAGTCACTTACAGCCCCATAACCTCACCCTGTTGAACCACGATCAGCGCCACCGATATCAGAGCAGTTTCCGATAGGCGGCGTTAAGCTTGCGGGTCACATCGGTATCGCCGCCCTTATCAGGATGATGTCGGTGGATAAGAACACGGTACTGGCGGCGTATTTGCTGCGCGCTGGCATCTTCAGGTAAATCCAGCGCAGCCAGCGCCTGGCGTCGCTCATCGTCGGGCACCTGCCCGGCCATTCGTTGCCAGAAATCATTCAGTAAGGCGTTAACATCCTCCTTGCCGGTATTATCAAAGTTATTCCAGTCCAGATAATAGGCTGCCAGCGAATCTGATTCGCCCAGCGCCTTCTCTCCAGGAGTAAAAGGCAACAGGCAAACCGAAGTGGCAGAGATTGTCATATCCCCCTGCTGTTGCTCGCGCAGTTGATTACGTAACTGATAAAGCTGATGAAACACATAAAAATGGGTCTGAAATAAACACAAGGGATCGGCGAGGTTAAGACGGGCACTGAGTATGCCTACTTGCGGCTGTTTGAGCCGGGTTATCAGTTGATGCTCACTCAGGCCCTGCGGATACTCCCTCAGAATATCATGCAAGGGCCCGGTGATATCCGGGGCCCGGCTCATCGCCAGCCCCCTTCACTGACGGATTCAGGGAGCCGGGTACACATAGCTTGACTGCAGTCCAAGAGGAATACCCAGAGCCCAATAAATCAGCAAAAATGCGCTCCAGGCCAGAATAAAGCAAACTGAAAACGGCAGCATCAGTGACAACAGGGTGCCGATACCCGTACCTTTTACATAACGCTGACAGTAAACTACCACCAGTGGGAAATAGGGCATCAGCGGGGTGATAATATTCGACGAGGAATCCCCCACACGGTAGGCGGCCTGAGTCAGATCCGGCGAGATATTCAACTGCATCAGCATGGGTACAAAAATAGGTCCGAGCAGCGCCCACTTCGCCGATGCCGAGCCCACAAACAAGTTCACAAATGCCGTCAGAAAAACCAGCCCCACAATGGTTACCATACTCGGCAGTTGCAGAGTTTTGAGTAACTGCGCCCCCTCTATGGCCAGCAAGGCACCGAGATTGGACTTGCCAAAGGCATCGATAAACAAGGCACAGAAAAATGCCATCACCACATAGTAACTCATGCTACCCATGGATTTACTCATGGCTCCGATCACATCTTTGCTGGAGGTAAATGTGCCGGCCAGATAGCCATACACCACCCCGGGTAACACGAAGAGTAAAAAGATCAGCGGCACAATACTGTGCATCAGTGGCGCGGTAAAAGAGGCCAGTTCACCATCAGGGCTTCGCAAAGGAGAATCAGCTGGCCACAGTGCCACCACCAACAACAATGTACCCACCAACATGGTCAGCCCCGATACCCGCAATGCAGTGATTTCTTTTTTACCCAAATCTTCAAATCTGGGGATTTCATCGGGATCGCCGTCCACCTGGGTATTCTGCAATCTTGGCTCGATCACCCTGTCGGTCAGCCACCAGCCCAGCAGAATAATCAATATGCTCGAAGCACTGGTGAAGAACCAGTTATTCAGTGGATTGATCTGGATTTGCGGGTCGATAATTTGTGCCGCGCTTTGGGTAAAGCTCTGCAGCAAAGGATCTATGGCCGAGGGCACAAAGTTAGCGCTGAAGCCGCCACTGACGCCGGCAAAGGCCGCCGCAATCCCCGCCAGCGGATGTCGCCCCATGGCATAAAAAATTACCCCGGCCAGTGGGATCACCAGCACATAACCGGCATCGGTGGCGGTATGGCTGATAATCGCCACCAGAATAATAGAGGGCGTCAGCAACATTTTCGGCGTGGAGTCGAGCATACGCTTAAGACCGGCATTAATAAATCCGGAATGCTCGGCCACCCCCACACCCAGCATCGCCACCAGTACTACACCCAAAGGCGCAAAGCTGGTAAAAATGGTCACCATGCGGGAGAGAAAATCTGCCAGATTTTCGCCGGTCAGCAGGTTATTCACCACCACCGGGGCATCGGTTCTGGGATCAATGGCACTAAAACTGGTGCCCGACAACAGCGCCGATAACACCCAAACAATGATCAGACTGATCAGAAATATTACTGCCGGATCAGGTAACTTATTCCCTACCCGTTCAATCTTATCCAGCGCACGACTGGTCCAGTTATTAGTACTCACCGGAGGATCTCCCTAAGTTATTATTATATTGGTCGTTTATGCTCACAGGACAGAAGCAGCCCTGCATTATGCGGCAAGTTTGCCATAGTCCATCTGTCACTGCCACAACCCCGACAATCTGTGACAAAATAGTGCCGATGAAAGATGACAGCCCCAGAATTTTGTTACTCTCTGCCTATGATACCGGTAGCCACAAGCACTGGCGGGAACAGCTTATTCAGGGGTTGCCACAATATCAGTGGTCAGTATTGACCCTGCCACCACGGTATTTTCGCTGGCGCATCCGCGGCAATCCGGTGAGCTGGCTGAATGCTCCAGAGTTGCAACAAGACTGGGATCTGCTTATCGTGACCTCCATGGTCGATCTGGCCAGCATTAAAGGCTTACATCCCAACCTGGCACGTCTCCCCGCCATTTTATATATGCATGAAAACCAGTTCGCCTATCCTCAATCTGCCAGCCAGCACAACAGCCTGGAACCGGCCATGGTTAATCTCTACGCCGGGCTCAGTGCCGATAAAATACTCTTTAACAGCCAGTTTAATAAAAACACCTTTATGACTGGCGTGGCGGATCTTCTGAACAAGATGCCGGATGAGGTGCCTGAGGGCCTGGTTCAGAGTCTCGGTAAAAAGTCTGCGATTCTGCCCGTTGCCATTAAAGACAATGATTTTTGCCCACCACGACAGGTCAATCTGCAATGCCCCCATATTCTGTGGAACCATCGCTGGGAATATGACAAAGGCCCACAAGGATTACTGTTGTTCCTGAGGCAGCTTCAGGCCTCTGACAGAGAGTTCACCCTAAGTGTGGTGGGCGAACAGTTCCGGCGCCAACCGCAAGAATTCAGGTACATCCAGACTGAGTTTAAGCAGCGGCTTGCTCATTTCGGTTATTTACAGCACCCTCAAGACTACCGGCAATTGTTGCAGCAGGCCGATATTGTGCTGTCCACAGCCATTCATGACTTTCAGGGCCTGGCCATGCTCGAAGCCATGGCCGCCGGCTGTATTCCCCTGGCCCCCAAGCGCCTGGCTTACCCTGAATATGTTCCCGGTGAGTGTCTGTATACCAGCATTCCACAGGACCCGGCTTCGGAGGCTAAAGCTGCCGTGGATACTCTCAGGAAACTCAGTCAATCTGCACCTTTAGTGTTTCCACCGGATAGCTACAAAGGCTCTAATCTGATGCGGCAATATGCCCGACATATCAGTCAAGTGTTATAAGCGCATTGATGTGCCAGCGCAAAAGACTTGATTGATAGCAATTTAGGTAACACACTGAATAAAAATACCGACAAGATTAACTGTGCGTTGATGTCCTTATCCCCGGTTTTGAGCTTGCATCGCTGTGAAAGCGCTTAACTTGTCAGCGCAGTACCCAGGTCACTGGCTGATGCGGCTTTGCTTTTTTGCTGGCCTGCTTTCCTGTACTCAGCAAAGTCTGGCTCAGAGCCAGAAAGATACCGTTATTGCCACGGATTGGCCGGTATTAACCTATTGCATCGACCCCGACTGGTTGCCCTATGAGGCCATAGAAAAAGGTCAGCATATCGGCATGTCTTCAGGCTATCTGCAGAGATTGAAACAACGTACCGGGCTGGAATTCAGACTCAGGCCCACAAATTCCTGGAGTGAAACCCTGCAACTACTGCGCGAAGGCAGCTGTGACCTCACCCCTATGCTCAACCAGAGTGAGAACAGACAAGACTTTTTAGTCTTTAGCGATGTCTATCTATATGCCCCTAATGTACTGGTTTCCAGCAGGGAAGAACCCTTTTTACAAGGGCTTGAGCACATCGGAGAGCGACGTCTGGCGATACCTAAAGATTACCGGCTACTGGAATATGTACAGCGGCATTTTCCCGCCCTGGATGTGCTTGAGGTTGAAAGTGAGAAGGACGGCCTGATGGCTGTGGCCGATGGCAGAGCAGAAGTGTTCGTAGGCTCGCTGTATTCAGTCAATGCCTATGTACAACAACAGGCATTGCTGGAGTTGAAAATAAATGGCTGGGCCTGGCCACAGGATGAGCTGCGGATGGCGGTCATTCCCAAACATGCTAACCTGCTGCCGGTAATCAATGATGCCTTGCTGTCATTACCGGAAGCTGACCACCTTGCTATTCAACAGCAATGGAACAATGTCAGGGTGATTGAAAGCTACAACTACACCCTGACCTGGCGGGTGGCACTTATCACCTTAGTTATTATCCTGATACTGGTCGCCTGGAACCTGATGATCCGGCGCTATAGTCTTAAGCTGGAAACCAAGAGTAATCAGCTGGAAGCGCTAAAAGCGGAACTGCAGGATTCCAATCTTGAACTGGAATTCCTTTCCAACCATGATCCTTTGACCAAACTCTACAACCGGCATTTTTTCAATACCCGTATGCAGCCGGACAATCGCAATACCAACGAGAATCAGCACTGCAGTCTTATTCTGATAGATATTGACCACTTTAAAGAGATAAACGACGAGTATGGCCATAGCGCCGGTGACAAAGTGCTGCAGACGCTGTCAGCTGTGTTGAAACAATGTGTGCGTGAACAGGATATTGTCGCCCGCTGGGGCGGTGAAGAATTTGTTATTATGAGCCAGCAAGACTGTCCTGAAGATGCTCAGGTGCTGGCAAGTCGCATCGCCGAAAGGATCCGCAGCACCAGCTTTTCAGTGGCCAAAGCGGTTACCTGCAGCTTTGGTATTGCCTGCTTAAAACAGCAGGAGTCCATGATCAGCTGTTTTGAACGTGCAGACATAGCCTTGTACCAGGCCAAAGCGAAAGGGCGTGATTGTATTTGTATCAGTGAAGAGCATACCTGATACTGCCGCCACTCATAACAAGTAAGGACTAATAATGACAATTTGGGTCGATGCCGATGCCTGCCCGGTCGCCATCAAAGAGATTCTGTTCAGAGCCGCCGAGCGCACCAGAACCGACACCATACTGGTAGCCAACCAACCCATGCGCACTCCTAATGGTCGTTATGTGCGGTCTCTACAGGTGTCCAGCGGCTTCGATGTTGCAGATGATGAAATCGTGCGCCGGGCCGAAGCAGGGGATCTGATTATTACCAGCGATATTCCGCTGGCAGCGGAGGTGATTGAAAAGGACTGCCTGGTACTGAGTCCCCGTGGAGAGTGGCTGGATAAAAGCAATGTGCGACAACGTCTGAATATCCGCGACTTTATGGATACCATGCGCGCCAGTGGCGCCCATACAGGCGGCCCGCCGCCTTTAGGTCAGGCCGACAAACAAGCCTTCGCCAATAAACTGGACACTTATCTGGCCCGCACTAAATAGGACGACTTCACCACAAAGGTCACGAAGAACCACGAAGGATGGAAAGCGAATACAAGGATGTAGTGTCTCGCGAACCGAAGGATGGAATTTTTAAGCTTCGTGCCCTTTGTGTTCTTCGTGGTGAAATAAATGGAAGGCCCAATTGATGGGCTACGCAAGTAATACCAGTACAAAGCAGAGAACGAGTCTATCTATGCCCACAGGCGTTGCTTCTTCAACCTTTTTGTGGGGCTAAAGCCAGACCTGCCGTCGCCATCACTCCTGTTGAGCAAAATAGTTCAGCTCGCGAATGCAGTGTTTGAGTACCGGGTTGAGAATGGTATTTTTGCCATTGATGGCGAAAAACTCATGGTTAAACCGAAACGCCTCCCCGCCTATGGCTACCAGCCCAAGTCCCTGGGCATTGCTTTGTACCAGCGAGTCAGGCAGCAGCCCCAGGTAATTTCCGGTCAGCACCGCTGACAGGCAGCTTTCAAAGGAGTCTGAGAAGGTGTGAATAGCCATGCGTTGCTGCTCATTCACATAATTAGACGAGGACAAGCCGGTGATGCCCACCGAGGCATAATCCTCCAGCCGCACAGAGTCGGGGAAATCACCGGTATACTTGGCCAGCGGATGAGATTCATGACAGTACAGGTGGCCGGTATTGCTCACCCCCAGAGGATGGAAAACCAGCGACTCTGGCTTGACCATATCATAGCTTGATACCACCAGGTGACATTCACCTGAGAGCGCCACATGCTCAATTTCATTGTACAGACGGGTCTGAATATTAAAGTGAATATCGTCAAATTTCTGCATGGTGCTTTTGACCGCTTTACTCACCGCCTGAGACAATTTCAGTGGCAGGCTGGACATCAATACCAGCGTAATATGTCCTGAATAGTCATCATGCAGACTCTTGAGATTAAACACGAAGTTGTCGAAGGCATTGAATATACGCTTGGTTTCCTGGAAGACCACCTCACCTTCTTTGGTCATCTGAAACCCGCCCCGACCACGATGGCAAAGCACCAGATCCAGTCGCTCTTCCAGCTTTTTGATCGCCGCACTGATATTCGGCCTCTGCATACGCAAGACCGGCTCGGCAGCGGTAAAACCGTTGCAGGAGGCTACGGCATAAAATACGCGCAGCAGCTTGATGTCGGATTCTTGTAGTCTGTTCAGCATAATTTTCAGATCTTGTTATAGGTATGCCAAAACATACTACACCCGTTTTTGCTACAGATGCAAACTGTTCTGCCGGCTTGCCGCGTATCTTTTACGACAGGGCCACCAGTCGCTGACGCAAGGCTTCCACTTCATCACGCAATGCCGCCGCCTGTTCAAATTCCAGATTCTTGGCATGTTCAAACATTCTTGACTCTATATCACTGATTTGTTTCATGATTTCATCGGGTGAGCGCAGTTGATATTGCTTTTCAGATTCGGCCACCTTGCGACGCTTGTTGGAAATCCAACTGCCTCCCAGATCCATCACATCGGTCACCGACTTGTTCAGGCTGGTCGGCGTGATCCCGTGAGCCAGATTATGGGCAATCTGCTTTTCCCGACGACGCTGAGTTTCATCAATGGCCCGCTGCATAGAGCCGGTGATCACATCGCCATACAGAATGGCCTTGCCATTAAGGTTCCTGGCCGCCCGGCCCATAGTCTGGATCAATGAACGCTCAGAGCGCAAAAAGCCTTCCTTATCCGCGTCCAGTATCGCCACAAGCGACACTTCCGGCATATCCAGACCTTCCCGCAGCAGGTTAATACCCACCAATACATCAAACTTGCCCAGACGCAGATCGCGAATGATCTCCATGCGCTCTACCGTATCGATATCCGAGTGCAGATAGCGCACCTTTACCCCATGTTCATCCAGATAATCACTCAGATCTTCGGCCATGCGTTTGGTCAGTGTGGTGACGAGCACCCGCTCATCAACTTCACTACGCAACCGGATCTCAGATAATAAATCATCCACCTGAGTCGCCACCGGCCTCACTTCAATTTCCGGATCGATAAGACCTGTGGGCCTTACCACCTGCTCCACCACATCCCCATCGGATTTTTCCAGCTCATAATTCCCGGGGGTGGCCGACACATAAATCGTCTGCGGTGACAGCGCCTCAAACTCATCGAATTTCAGGGGCCGGTTGTCCAGCGCCGAGGGCAGACGAAAGCCGTATTCCACCAGGGTTTCCTTACGTGAGCGATCGCCTTTGTACATGGCACCGATTTGCGAAACCGTGACGTGGGATTCATCAATGAACAACAACCCATCGGCAGGAAAATAATCGATCAAAGTCGGTGGTGGCTCGCCGGGCGCCCGGCCGGACAAGTAGCGGGAGTAATTCTCAATGCCTGAGCAATAGCCCAGTTCCAGCATCATCTCGATATCAAACTGACAACGCTGGCTGATACGCTGCTCTTCAATAAGCTTATTGACCGATTTCAGTTGTTCACGGCGTTCTGCCAGTTCCACCTTAATTTTCTCTATGGCATCGAGGATCTTTTCCCGCGGCGTGACATAGTGGGTTTTGGGGAATACCGTGGCCCTGACCACAGAGCGCTCAACCGCACCGGTGAGCGGGTCAAACAGACTGATCTTCTCGATCTCTTCATCGAACAGTTCAACCCGAATCCCTTCACGATCAGAATCTGCCGGGAAAATATCAATCACATCACCACGTACCCTGAAGGTACCGCGCTCGAAATTCACATCATTGCGGGTGTATTGTAGTTCTGCCAACCGGCGCAGAATATCGCGCTGATCCATCAGATCGCCCTGACGCAAATGCAGCAGCATTTTCATATAAGACTCGGGATCACCCAGACCATAGATAGCCGATACACTGGATACGATCACCACATCCCGCCTCTCCATCAGCGCCTTGGTGGCCGACAGCCGCATCTGCTCAATATGATCATTAATGGAGGCGTCTTTCTCAATAAAGGTATCGGTAGTGGGCACGTACGCTTCTGGCTGGTAGTAGTCATAATAAGAAACGAAATACTCAACAGCGTTGTTAGGGAAAAATTCTTTCATCTCTCCATAGAGCTGTGCCGCCAGGGTTTTATTGTGCGCCAGGATCAGAGTCGGGCGCTGCACATGGTTGATCACGCTGGCCATGGTAAAGGTCTTGCCGGAGCCGGTTACACCAAGCAACGTCTGGCTCGCAAGGCCGTCATTCAGCCCTTCCACCAGTGCTTCTATGGCTTTGGGCTGATCGCCGGCCGGTTTATAGGACGATACCAGTTCAAATCCTCTGCTCATGACATCACTTCCCGGACATTCTGATCATGGAGTTTCTGCTCGTACTCTAACCGGTGTCTGAACCATAGAAAAGCCACACAAGCGGTCATCAGGTTTGCCAGCACCCCTGCCCAGAACATCCCGGCCAGCTCATAAACAAGACTGCCGAGATAGGAAATGGGTACAAAGAATACAAACAAGCGTAAAATACTCAGCCACAGCGCGCTCATGGGTCTGTGCAAGGCGTTAAAAGATGAATTTGTCAGAATAATCACTCCCTGAAGCCCATATCCCAGGGGCACTATCAACAGAAACAGCTGGATTAGCTCGGCCACTTTCTTTTCTTCGGCAAAGGCCATGGCAATATAAGGTGAGGCAAGCCACATCAGCACGAATATCAGTAACTGCCATATCAGTACAAAACCAATACACAACATATAGGCCTGTTTAACCCGATGAAGCTTTCCGGCACCATAATTCTGGCTGATAAAGGGAGGTAAACTCATCGACAGCGCCAGGATCACAATAGAAGCGATGGATTCAAGACGATTGCCAACCCCCCAGGTGGCCACCGCTTCAGCGCCATAGGTGGCAACAATAGCAGTAAGAATACCATTTGCAATGGGCGTGAGCATATTAGCCCCTGCTGCGGGCAAACCAATTTTAAGGATCTCGCTACTGGTCTGACGAAACTCCGGCAACGTCAGCAACCTTGGCAGAATCAACTGGCGCTTGTGAACCAGTAAATACAGAATATAAGCACAGCCGCTGCCCCAGGCAATCATAGTCGCAATGGCCGCGCCCTGAATTCCCAGCGCAGGAACAGGGCCATAACCAAATATCAGCAAAGGGTCCAGCACCGCATTAATCAAGCCACCGGCGGCCATAATGATACTGGGGGTCTTGGTATCACCGGCGGCCCGCAGAATCGAATTACCCACCATAGGAAACGCCAGGAAAACGCCTGCCAGATACCAGACATACATGTAGTCTTTGATATGTACCATCTGTTCGCTGCTGGCCCCAAGCAGACGGAAAATGGGATCAACAGTCAAAAAGCCAATCACTGCCAGGCTGCCTACCAACAATAACGACAACATCAGTGCCCCGGTGCCAAACTCCCTGGCCAGATAGGATTTCCCCGACCCCAGATATCGGGCAATAGTGGCCGAGGTGCCAATGCCCAGACCTATGTTCAGACTGATCAGAGTAAAAGTAACCGGAAAGGTAAAACTGATAGCGGCCAGTTCTTCTGTACCCAATAAGCTGACAAAAAAGGTATCTACCAGCCCAAATGTCATCAGCATAATCATGCCCAGAATCATCGGCACAGTCATACGACGCAACGTGCCGGGGATAGAGCTGTTTAGCAGATCGGGCTTACTGGTCTGACTCACTGGATCACTCTTGAGATGGATGAGGGAGCGATATGATAGGTGACTGCCGGTAAGAAAACCATGGCTTGATCGACAGACAGCCAAAAGCACAGGTCGGAGAAATTTCCTGCAACAACACAGAGTTACTGATTACGACCAATAAAAAGCTGTTTTGGCTGGAATTTTATGCAGAGGCAAGGTAAATAACTAACAAGTCAATGGAATAATCGTGCATTAGCTGACCAATTTATTCCGGCAAACCCCAACAGAAACATAACTCATTGTTTTAAATTAACTTTATATTATTTTATCAGATTCTGTGGCAAGCCTATTGACAGCGAGGATATAGGCACTGCAGGTTTTCAGACCATTTCATCAACATAGTTATCCACAGATTTAGTGGATAACTTCTTACTCGCCAATCACCACGCCCGCTGTGCGTTACTGTGGACAAAATTTTGTAAGTCAACACTAACCTTATGCCCCGGATAGCAATGTTACGGTTTTGTTAAACCCTGTTTATCCATACAGATGACAAGCAGATTATAATATTAAAATCGAATAACTATCTCACTTAATATATGCGTACTTTATAAATTTCACGCCGCTTTTCACTGCCATTACCTCCCCCCGCTCAGCGAAAATTAATATTATTGTTCAGCAAACAGCCAGAAACGCAGAAAGGCGGAAAAATAATGACATCCGCTGTTGACAGTCACAGAGGGCCTCATTAATATTCGCATCCGTTGAAAACAGCCTCGAATCTGTTCGAAGCTGAAACATTTCAATCTATCAGGGTAATTTTCTGCTCCCCCTTAGCTCAGTTGGTTAGAGCGACGGACTGTTAATCCGCAGGTCCCCCGTTCGAGTCGGGGAGGGGGAGCCAAATTCCTTGCATATCTATCCTGCTTTTCCCCCTTAGCTCAGTTGGTTAGAGCGACGGACTGTTAATCCGCAGGTCCCCCGTTCGAGTCGGGGAGGGGGAGCCATCTTTCTCAAAACGATTGATGAGTCGGCAAAGTGTGCACTTTTATGCACAACTTCCATCAGAATAACCCGGATACCAATTTCACTAGATAATTGATCACTCAGCGAGCGCTAAAATGTTCTCTGGCAAGGCATGGTCCTGAAGGTCTAGTGGGTCTAAATCAAAGGACCATAACGAAGCCAGGGGGCATTTTAGCTTCGCCCGCAGGGAGCGACCAGAAGGGCTTATCTCTGCGTTGCCGCTTCTTGACGTAGAACCACTATGCCTTCACAAAGATTTCGGGAAAATCTTTGAACATCCGAAGGAGGGCCGTAAGGCGGAGGGCATGGATGCCCGGAGTAAAACGTCGCCTTGACCTAAGCCCTTCTGACTCGCTCTGAGTCGTTCAGTTATCTAATGTAATTGGTTTTAATATCAAGTTGTTAAACAGCGCATAAATACGGATAATGGGCGCCGGATTTTTAACGCACTGATAAGGCTCTGTACTGAGGCATGACTGAATACTTGCTGTTGCTGATTGGCACGGTGCTGGTAAACAATTTTGTATTGGTGAATTTTCTCGGGTTATGCCCTTTTATGGGGGTATCCAATAAACTGGAAACTGCCATCGGCATGTCCATGGCCACCACTTTTGTACTCACACTGGCGTCTCTGAGCAGTTATCTGATTGAGCACTATATCCTGTTACCACTGGATATCGGCTACCTGCGCACCCTGAGCTTTATTCTGGTGATCGCCGTGGTTGTGCAGTTCACTGAAATGGTGGTGCATAAGACCAGCCCGACCCTGTACCGTCTGCTCGGTATTTTTCTGCCTCTGATCACCACCAATTGCGCAGTACTCGGAGTTGCCCTGTTAAATGTGCGTGAACAGCACAATTTTATTGAATCCGTCATCTATGGTCTGGGGGCGGCGCTGGGTTTCTCATTGGTACTGATTTTGTTTGCCGCAATGCGTGAACGGCTGGCGGCCGCTAATGTCCCGGCCCCATTTAAAGGCGCCTCCATTGCCATGATAACCGCGGGCCTGATGTCGCTGGCCTTTATGGGCTTCACCGGTTTGGTTAAACTCTGATGCCGGTGTTGTTTGCCCTGATTGCTATCGGTGCAATGGCACTGATATTTGGTCTGATTCTCGGCTATGCCGCAATCCGTTTCAAAGTTAAAAGTGATCCACTGGTGGATCAGATCGATGCGATTTTACCACAAACTCAGTGTGGTCAATGTGGTTATCCCGGATGCCGTCCCTATGCTCAGGCGATTGCCGAGGGGGATGAAATCAACAAGTGTCCACCCGGTGGTGAAGCGACCATAAGACATCTGGCCGATTTGATGGGTGTGGAAGCTAAGCCCCTGGACAGTGCTCATGGTGAAGAAGACAACAAAAAGGTCGCCTACATCCGCGAAGATGAATGTATTGGCTGCACAAAGTGTATTCAGGCCTGTCCGGTTGATGCCATAGTCGGAGCATCCAAACAGATGCACACTGTGCTGATTGAGGAATGTACCGGCTGTGATCTCTGTGTGGATCCCTGCCCGGTCGATTGTATCGATATGGTGCCGCTCAAACCCACAGTTTCATCCTGGCGCTGGCAATTAAACAGTATTGCCGTCAAAAACGTAGAATAACCATGGTCTGATTAATAGGATTTCCATTGCAGTCACTGATAGAAAAAATTCGCCAGGGCAGCTTCTCGGACTTTCCGGGGGGAGTCTATCCAGGGCAGTTCAAAGAGCTGTCCAATCAGACGCCAATCGCACGGATCCCCTTACCAGATAAACTCTTTATACCGGTAAAGCAGCATATTGGCGTGGAGGGACAACTGAAAGTGGCCGTCGGGGACAAGGTCGACAAAGGTCAGGCCCTGACTCAGAGTATGAACCCTTTTGCTGTGCCGGTACATGCCTCCACATCGGGTGAAATCACCGCCATCACAGAACATGTTTCCGCTCACCCCTCAGGATTACCGGAACTGACTGTCGAATTGACCCCTGACGGTGAAGAACGGTGGGTCGAACTGACACCCATGCTGGATTACCGCCAGCAATCTAAAGCTAAACTGCTGGAAAGCATCTGCCAGGCTGGCATCAGTGGTCTGGGTGGCGCCGGTTTTCCGACCCATATCAAGGTATCTCCGAAAAAAGACATCGAATTTCTGGTCATTAACGGAGTGGAATGCGAGCCCTATATCAGCGCCGATGATCGCCTGATGCGTGAACATAGCTGGCAGATCCGCCAGGGCATTGACATTCTCTGCCATCTTCTGAACCCCAGGTATGTGCTGATTGCCATTGAGGACAATAAGCCTCAGGCCATCAATGCGATGCAGGTGGCCTGTCAGGAAAACCCTGATTACATTATCTGCTCAGTGCCCACCAAGTACCCTGCCGGTGGCGAGAAGCAGCTGATCCAGATGCTTACTGAACGGGAAGTACCGCACAACGGTCTGCCCGTGGATGTCGGTGTGGTGATGCAGAATGTGGCCACCTGCTATGCCATTGCCGACGCCATTTTTACCGGTAAACCCCTGCTACAGAGGGTTGTCACTCTTACCGGCCGGGCACTGCAACATCCGGGAAACGTCTGGGCGTTGCTCGGCACCCCCGTAGCCCACTTGCTTGAGCATGCAGGCATCAAAGCGGCAGAACGGCAAAAGCTGATTATGGGCGGGCCAATGATGGGCTTTGAACTGGTTTCAACACAGGTGCCAGTGGTTAAAATAACCAATTGTATTCTGGCACCCGATAAGCAGGAAATGCCGGTAGCCGCTGACGAACAGCCCTGTATTCGCTGCAGTGCCTGCGCCGATGCCTGCCCCGCTGAGCTGCTGCCACAACAACTTTTCTGGCATGCACAGGCCAAAGAGCTGGATAAGGCCAAAGACTATAACCTGTTTGACTGTATTGAATGTGGGGCCTGTGCCTACGTCTGTCCGAGCAAAATCCCACTGGTACATTACTACCGTATTGCCAAGGCAGAAATACGCACCGAAGAAGAGGAAAAACAAAAGGCCGACAAGGCCCGGGAGCGGTTTGAAGCCAGAAAACAGCGACTGGAGCAGGAAAAAGCCGAACGGGAAGCCCGTCACCAAAGAGCCAGTGAAGCCAGAAAAGCGGCCATGGAAAAAGATGGCGGTGACAACCGGGCCCGGGTAGAGGCGACACTGGCCAGAGCTAAAGCCAAACAAGACGTTGAACAACCCGCCGCTGGGACCTCAGACAAAGTGGCCGCCGCGATTGCACGGGCAAAAGCCAGAAGGCAAGCGGCTCAGGAAAATACTGCCCGGGGAGATCAGGGCGCCAGCCCGGCTGCGGATGATAAGGCCAGTAAAGTGGCTGCTGCAGTAGCTCGCGCCAAAGCCAAAAAACAGGCGGCAGCACAGCAACCGGCTGAACAGAATCAGGATTCCGGCTCCCCTGCGGATGATAAAGCGAGTAAGGTTGCAGCTGCGGTAGCCCGCGCCAAAGCCAAAAAACAGGCGGCAAAACAACAACCGGCTGAACAGAGTCAGGATTCAGGCCCCCCTGCAGAGGATAAAGCCGCCAGGGTCGCCGCTGCGGTGGCCCGTGCCAAAGCGAAAAAGCAAGCGGCTCAGACCCAAAAAGAGCCGGAGCAGACAAGCTCCGACGGCGATACACCATTAATATCCGCTGATAAAGAAAAGAAACAGAAAGTGGCTGCCGCCATTGCCAGAGCCAAGGCTAAAAAAGCCATGAAGGATAAAGACTCATCATGAACACCGCTGTAACCAGTTCGCCCCACCAGTATCATCAGCGCAGCACGGCACAGTTAATGCGCCTGGTTTGTTACGCCACATTACCGGGTTTTGCCGCCCAGTTATGGTTTTTCGGCTGGGGCACACTGATTCAGTTTGCTATCGCCGCCGTCGTTGCCCTGGGCACCGAAGCGCTGATTCTGGAGATCCGTAAAAAAGACTTTGAGAAGGCCTTGTCTGATTGCAGTGCACTACTGACCGCCTTGCTGTTGGCCTTGTGTTTGCCGCCGCTGGCCGAGTGGTGGGTGGTGGCTATCGGCGCTTTCTTTGCCATCGCTATCGTCAAACAGCTCTATGGCGGGCTAGGATTTAACCTGTTTAATCCTGCCATGGCGGCTTATATCGCCCTGCTGGTGTCTTTCCCTGTGGCCATGACAGCCTGGCTGCCACCGCAGGAACTGGCTGCCAGGGGCTATGATTTTCTGGATGCCTGCTACCTGATCTTTACCGGTTTTACCGCCGAAGGTTACAGTCTCAATCAGGTGCGCAGTCTGGCCGATGGTTACACCATGGCGACACCGCTGGACAGTGTAAAAACCGATTTAGGCATGGGACTGACCTATACCGAAGCCCTCGACAAACCTGAGTTCAGCAACGGGCTGGGCGCAGGCTGGTACTGGATTAATCTGGCCTATCTGGCCGGTGGCCTGTTTTTGCTCAAAGTCCGGGCGATTAAATGGCATATCCCGCTGAGTATGCTCGGTGCCATGGCGCTGATTTCCGGTATTCTGCATATCAGTAACAGCGATCTGTTTGCCTCACCATTGTTTCATCTGCTCAGTGGCGGCACCATGCTCGGCGCTTTTTTTATTGCCACGGACCCGGTGTCAGCCAGCACCACAAATAAAGGCCGCTTGATTTTCGGTGCCTTTATTGGTGTCTGGATTATTATCATCCGCACCTGGGGCGGTTATCCCGATGCCATCGCTTTTGCCGTTGTACTGATGAATATGGCGGTGCCGTTGATCGATTATTACACCCGGCCGCGAACTTATGGCCACAGTCGCGCCAGACAAAAGGTGAAAAAGTCATGACCAGAAGTATGCAGAAAAATGGCTATATTCTGGCCGCCTTTGCGCTGGTAACCTCGGGCCTGATTGCACTGACAGATTTTTTTACCAGTCCGGTTATTCAACAACAGCAGCGCAACGAGCTGCAAAAAACCCTTAACAGCATTATTCCGCCCCACTGGCACGATAATGATCTGGAGCATGACTGCACCCTGGTGGTCAATTCAGAGTTGCTGGGTAATGCAGAGCCAAAGACTGTCTATCGGGCCAGACTCGATGGCCAGCCACAGGCACTGGCCATTGAAACCATGACGCCAAATGGCTACAGCGGCAATATTCGCCTGATTGTCGGTGTCGGTGCTGATGGTATTATCAGTGGCGTGCGCGTGCTGGAGCACAGAGAAACACCGGGGCTGGGAGATAAAATAGAAAGGCGGATTTCTGACTGGATATTAAGCTTTGACGGCAAGTCCCTGACCGATAGCAACCAGAAAAGCTGGGCCGTACGCAAAGATGGTGGCGATTTTGATCAGTTTACCGGTGCCACTATCACCCCCAGAGCCGTGGTGGAGTCTGTGAGAAAAGCATTGGTTTTTGTAACACAGCGCCAGAGTGAGCTCTATCAGGCCGGGAATCAGTGCCTGCCTCAGAATCCTCAGGAGAGTCAGCATGAGTGAGTATAAAACCCTTTCCCATCAGGGCCTGTGGAAAAACAATGCGGCTCTGGTGCAACTGCTGGGACTTTGCCCGTTGCTGGCCGTGACCGGCACCCTGATCAACGGGCTGGGTCTGGGGCTGGCCACCACCTTAGTGTTAATCGGCTCCAATACCACCGTCTCACTGGTACGTAACTGGGTGCCAAATGAGATCCGTATTCCTATCTTCGTGATGATTATCGCCGCCTTTGTGACCATAGTGCAGTTATTGATGAATGCCTTTACCTTTAACCTCTATCTGGCACTGGGTATTTTTATTCCGCTGATCGTCACAAACTGCGCCATCATAGGCCGGGCGGAAGCTTATGCGTCAAAAAATCCGGTTAAGTTCGCCGCCTTCGACGGTCTGATGATGGGACTGGGGTTCTCAATAGTACTGGTGTTACTCGGTGCCATGCGCGAGTTGCTGGGTTATGGCACCCTGTTTGTCGGGGCTGAATTTTTACTCGGTGACTGGGCCAAATCCTTATTGATCACCTTTTTCCACAGTGACAATAACTTTCTACTGGCCATTTTACCGCCCGGCGCCTTTATTGGTATGGGCCTTCTGATTGCGCTGAAAAACCTGCTCGACAAACGCTTTGAGCAACTGGCCCGGGCCCCTGATAAAGTAGTACAGCGTGCCAGAGTCACCGCTGAAAATTAAAGGTCCGCTATGAATAACCTTAAACGCAGAGAAATCCTCAGCCGTCTGCGCGACGATAACCCCCACCCTACTACGGAGCTTAACTACAACAGCCCGTTTGAATTGCTGATCGCGGTGATCTTATCCGCACAGGCTACTGATGTGGGGGTGAATAAGGCCACAGCCAGACTTTATCCGGTAGCCAATAGCCCTGAAGCCATTCTGGCTCTGGGGGTTGATGGCCTGAAAGACTATATCAAAACCATCGGCCTGTTTAACGCCAAAGCCGAAAATGTAATCAAAACCTGCCGTATACTGGTGGAACAACATGGCTCACAGGTGCCCCAGGACAGAGCCGCACTGGAAGCCCTGCCGGGAGTTGGCCGTAAAACAGCCAATGTGGTGCTCAATACCGCCTTTGGCTGGCTAAAAGATAATGAAGGTAGATACTTCCTCGCCGTTGATACGCACATTCAGCGCGTGGCGAACCGTACTGGCTACGCCAAAGGCAAGACGGTTGAGCAGACTGAGCAAGCGATTATAAAAAATACTCCTAACAAAAAAGAGTTTATGTTCAACCTACACCACTGGTTTATCTTGCATGGCCGATATGTCTGCACGGCGCGCAAGCCGAAGTGCGGTGCCTGTATCATTGAAGACTTGTGTGAGTTCAAAGAGAAGACCGAATATTGAATATATCAAAAGTGAGTTCTCAATGAGGTTAGTACTGATTTCCGGTGCAGGTTTATCCGCAACATCTGGCGCGCCAACTTATGAGGAGATTTCAGAACATCCTCTGTATCAAAAGTTTTTGTCAAAATCCAGCTGTGAAGCACTAGCTGCTTCAGAAGAAATCAGAAATGCCTTTGAGCAATATAGTCCGAGCTCAGTTCATAAAGAGTGCAGTAGACTCGAAGAGATCTGTAGATACATGAATATTGAATTCATGCATTACACATTGAATATTGACAATCTGCTCGAGCAATCAGGCGGTACGGTTACCCATGTCTACGGCTGTATCAATAATATCCAATCACTATTAGATCAGAGAGACCTTCCTACAGTTGATCTATCTACATTTATCTGGGAAAGGGGGGATATAGTTTTCTTTCTGGGTATAAGTGAAGATGGTTTGCCGCTGGCACATATTGAATCCATGATCATTACAGCAGGGGGGACGCCGTATCATTACAATCTAAGTAAACAGCCTCATCTCACCGGTAAACAAGTCCAAGGTGATCTCTTGGATATACTGTCTTGTACTGAAGTTTTACGATACGTCCCTCTGACATTTGAGGATTTTGACGTTGGAGAGAAAATCCCAGTGCAAGTTGCTCAATTCGAGCTATTGGGCGAACAGTACGAGATTTATTTTACTCCCAAAACTGACACAACCTCTACTTTGCCCGCTGAAACTTTAGCTCACATTGAACAAGTTACAGGGGTAATTACTGATGAGCATACTTACGAAATAAAATTTGACCTTGTAAGTAATCGTGAAAAATGTACGCCATATCAACGACCTAAGAGCAATTTCCAACTAAAAGAGATGCGCATTCTCGGGGAGATAATTATTGCCTTCATCAACGCACACAGCGCCACCATAGACGTATCGTTGTACATAGCCCAGGCTCAATATTCGAAACTCAACGCCTTTTATGCTAGGCTTGCAAATGTAACTAAAAAAAGGGTAGAATTTGACCACTGGTTATTGAGCCACAAAGATCATGGTTACTCAGAGGGGGATTATCATGCTTTCAAACCGACAAGGCGAACTTTCCCAACGCAAAATTGATGGTATGCGAGCTTTAGGTGCAGCCTTCACAAAGGCCTTAAAAGAAGGCAGTACTCGCAAAGTAACACGCGTCAATAGCAAGTAACAAAGGTTGTTAACTCTTACAGTTTCCAAAAGCCGACTGGTCAGTCGGCTTTTTTCTTTTAACTGTGCATAAACTTCTCTCTCAGCCTTATCCAAATTGCTCGCTTCTCCTATGCCGTCTTGGCGTCGAGTAATCCTGTTTTGGCTACTCCAAAGACAATTATTTTCAATACTACACTTGAAAAACTCTTCAGTTAAGCAAAGTATAACTAAACAGCAAAACCAATATCTGTAAAAATGGATAGTCATGCGAAATAAAAACCGGAGTACTCCATGATTTCTGAGGCTATCACTACATCAATATTAGCCAGCACCATCTACGACATGCTGAAGCACTCATTGGCCCTCTCAAGAGCAAACCTCAAAGACCGTTTGAAAAACTGGCTTGTTGATGATTCAACACTGAGAGCGTTAGAAAACCAGATTTCCCGCATGGAACTCAATAGTGATATGAGTGAATCTGCAATTGAAAGGAGCCTGCTCGCCTCTAACGACACTCTGGAGATCATCCGCCAGATTAAACCCAACAAATCCACAACAATAATTCAGACACACTCAGGCAAAGGCGACAATGTAGCCGGTAATAAGATAATTAACCACCAATGATAAAGGACAATGGCCCCCCCACTGGGCGGATTATTCAAAACCATTCTGGACTTGGAGATAACGTCAGAGAAAAGCACGTTCACCAAGCAATAACTCCATCAGTAATCCAGAAACCGATTGTTGATATACTCACTAGCCTTCGTCATCGCAACATAGACACTGCCAAAGAAAAACTCACAACACTTCAAACAACAGATCAACTCGATGCCTCTACTACAGCAATATTGTCGGCAGCCTCTGTGCTTGTTGAACTGGCATACGGCCAGCCTCCAGAAAATAGCTATTCACAAATAGAAAACTGCATCAGAGCCTTTCCTGATGGCCTTTTTAACGACATTGCCCTTTCAATTTTGATGAGGCTAGATCTCCACAACGAAAGGAGTAAAGATGCCATCTCCAGATATGAGGTCACTAGCCCGCAGGGTGAATATTGCCAGGAAGTGTATTTTGAGTTTATTGCTACAAAAAACTATCTTGAGAGTCATTTCACCAGCAAAGCAACTGCCTTAACAGAGATAACACTATGCGGATTGACCCGAGGGCTACTGCGATGTGAGAGTCTTGAGCAGTCCGTCGCGGCTGCCGAGCGCCTAAAAACTATCTACCCATCCTTCAATAGCAAAGTTGTAAGCTTGATTACACGCTGTAATCATTTCAACAGTCTAATTTCTCCAACGCATTATTGGCTCATAACCCGCTCAGAAAAAAGGCTGGTTATGGAACTTGTAGACGAGGCCATAGCACTGCTGAATGAATGTCAGGGCAAAGACAAAAGATTGATTATTCAATCAATTGGCTTTCTAAACTATTTTGGCGGAAGCGAAGACCGCTTGATCGATGCTTGCTGGAAGCACATTTCCGCCATTGAGCAACTGGACTCTAAGGCAGCCTCGATTCTGCGGAGTATAAAGGAACGTAGCTCGAACACCCTTACAGGCCCTCAGGCTGAAATCGATAAGGCAGAGAGGGACTTCTCTTATCGAAAATTCTTGATTAAGCGTCTAACAGAAAATGCGGAGATCTCACGAGAGCAATTTTTCATACTCAGTCATATCGCCCAATCCAATGACATTGCTCAGTGGCTCAATCGAGGCGGTAAGGTTGACACAACCAACGATATAGAACGACACTTTGTCACTATAGAATTACTTTGTCTTAAAGACGATGGCAGCCCAAAATCCAAGCTGGAAATCAAAAACGCAGTTGCTAAGTTAGTATCAGCCCACACAAGTGAGTTATCACAATTAAACCCGCACAGAATGCTGGACTTAACCACCAAATTAACTGATGCCGATCTAGCCTCACAAGTATGCACTCTTTTGAATCCGGTAGTACCCAAAGGAGATTTATGGCTATCACCACTTGTTAGAATCTACATCATCGCTCTTTTTAACAGCCACCAACTGATCACCCTCAAAGCTATATTAGATGACATACCAGCGGAAGACTGGTGCGGATTCTTGTGGGAAGTCAAAGCTAGACAGCTTGAGAGGATCAATGATATATCCGGTGCTATCGAGGCCATGGAGTCAGCACTGAAGTTGGATGCTGATCCTCTCCCACTATGGCATTACTTAATTCATCTGCACAAAAGAAATCAAACACCAAAAGCAAAGTATGCGGCTCTACTCAAAAATATTCCCAACGAGTTGTTCATACGTCCATCCAAGCTGGCATTGCCATTACTCATTGAAATATCCTGCAACGATGGTTTTTTTCGGGCTGAGAATATTCTTGTCAACTGGTTTGTAGAAAACCCGAACGACTGTGCTAAAGATATAACCAATTTCCATTTTTCCAAGGCAGCACTTAAAAAAGAGGATTTGCACCTCGAGCCATCAAAAACAACAGATGTATGTCTAGGGGGCTTCAATTTCCTTCTCGAAGGAAAAGCAGTCTCCAAACTGATAGTACAGAATATCGAACCAAGTCACTCCTCGTTGCTGAAAAGTGACTCCCCATTGGGTGAGATTTTGCTTAATATGCAGGTGGGAGAGAGCGCCAACCATGGGATGCAGGAAGTCAAACTTGTGGAGGTTTTACCACCCTACGTTGCAATACTGAGGATGGCATGCGATCTGAGACAAACCAACAATGATGGCAGTGATTGCTTTTATCAGTTGTCGCTACCTGAGGACCCGGAAGAAATGATCAGCAGCGTAGAAAGAAAACTGCTGCTCAGCACGGACGGTACCGAAGAAGCCATATGCTCTAACCCAGCAATCCCTCTATTTCTAAAAGGACACCGATTTGAAAAGCAGTGTCCTGTGCACGCAGCACTTAATCAGTACTGCTCAACTTCTTCTATCAAACACCCGCTGCCGAACTTTGGGGAAAGTCAACCAAGTCAAATCATCTTAGATGTTTATGCAATTGTCTACCTTGGTTTAACCGGGTTGATTCATGGCCTGATTCAGAGCACTACCACCTTGGCGATCACCATGGAAACCAAGGCCTTACTTGAAGCATTCCTTGAAAATATTAACAGGGAAGACTATATGAGGATGGGCATTGAGAAAGACACAAGAAAAATAAGAATAACGACGTCTGCACATGTAAAGGCGTATACCGCCGATGTTCAAAACGCGATAAAGCACGCACTTGAAACAGCGGAAATAATAACCCCGCGTTTAGTGGATATGCCGCCAGACATTGTGCAGATCCACGCCTCAGTAGATGAATCGGTGTATTCAAGCCTCAGCCTTTCTATTTCGAACGATATACCATGGCTATGCATTGATCCAACGTTTGCCCAATTATCAAAGCAAGCAAGCTATCCAATAGCGAATTCCTTGCAATTTTGTATGTCCATCAGTGTAAATTTAGATATTGAGCAAAAACTTGTAGGGCTCTATCGCCATGTCACTTGTGGAATCCCTTATCCGCTCACTTACGAAGAGCTATTACAACTAGCCAGATCCAAGGATGAGTACTCAAACTACTTTTTGGCGAAGCTGCTACAAATGTATCCTAACGCCTATCAGAACACTGAAGAGGCAATAGCACACCTTCATAAAATCTTGGTGATTACTCTCGCTCAAACTATTTTTAACGGAGAGACCTCACGGAAAAATTGGATGACAAACCCCGGAAACTTTGAGTATACAGAGCATGTCTTCAATTCCTGCTGTCAGCTTGCAATCCACCAAGCTGATGGTAAAGAAGCTGAGCAAAAACTTGCGTTGTTACTATGCGCTGTTATGGAGCATTTACGACACATACCAAAGTTAAATATCCTAATCAGACAACTAGCTACTCAGTTTATCGAAGGCCACTTTATGAGTTTTGACGCAATCAACACCCACATTCGAGAGATTACTAAATAGACTTATCTGTACCCTTATTTTACATACGCCGTCTTGGCACGGGGTGCTCCCTTTTAGGCTTATCCTCGACTTCCTCTATAAACTCATCTGCTTCACGCTTAAACTGGTTATTGCCCTCATAGATCATGCCCCAACGGTCCATCAGTCGTTCTTTTAGAGCAGTTAAGCAATATCGGACAGTATTTGAATGTTCCACCACTGCTTTTTTAATGTCAGAAGTAATGGCGTCTAACAACTGACGTCCTCGTAGTATTTTTTTGTTTAGGTCGTTGCACTGACGCTCAAGCTCATGCTTCTCTGCTCGAAGCTCTGGTAATGAATGATTAACCAACGAATTGTATTCAGTTAGGGATTGGTGGGTGGCTCGAGACCCCTTTACCCCCCTGTCAAGTCCGTACTTTCCCGCGACTTCCTGATGAAACTGATCTTGGATCTGTGACAGCCGATGTTTATTTCCACCGAAGAGCTTTCTGAAGTTCAGCGAGTTATCGCCTTGAGGAATCGGAGAAAAAATGACATGGAGGTGATCTGTCGTTTCGCATCTGTGCACTTGTGCTGTAATGATGCTTTCCGCCCCCACGAACTTGCCAACCCATCGAACACAGTCTCTAAAATATCGTATGCGCTGTTCTACTGCCAGCTGCAACATCGCCTCAGGTGAGGCGGTAAAAACCGCCTCAACAGCTAAGACAGCGTTTTTTCGGGGGGACTTTGACATGCGTTCAAGTCGGGCTCGCAAACGAGCCAAAGCACTGTCGCTATCCTTTACGTACTTGGCGATCAAATTTTGATTAAGATGATACTTACTGGAGTCAGCATTGGGTGTCTCTTGCTCACGAAAAACATGCATGAGTGAACGTCGCACTTCACCAATTGACTTAAGCTTCTCCAATCGAAATATTCCATAGCTCTTTAATTGTTCGTTCATCATGCTCCTCCTTGCTTTTTATTATATATCAAATGAATTCATTTTAGATTTACATTCATGATATTTATGAAGGTGTGAATGTATAGACAAAATATGATTTATAAGTAAACGAAGGACTTACTCCGCATTTCTTCGAAATACCGTAAGCTCTGCGAGGCAAAAAAAACATTTCTAACTGGCATCAACTTCCTAAGAGAGATAAGTCCTTTAAATTCAAACTATTAAGATTAAATAATTCAATCGCGATGCTTTTAAAAAAAATCAGCTACTATCATGAATGTGAAATGAGGCAAGCGGGTGCCCCAATTGCCTAAGGTTAAGTTCAACAGGAAGAAGCTAGCATCTTATCTCGAATGAACAGAGCGATGTTATGCTGGTAATCAAATGGAGTTTCTATGTTTAATTCAATCAATCCTATCCAAAACATCCACTCATGGGGATCTAGCACCGTACGGTCATGTACAAAACCTGACTTCCCAGATTTTTCTACGAGCTGTAAGGGCAAAACAACTCTTTTAAATACGGCTGAAAACCTTGAAGCAATGATCGAACATTTGGGTTATCGGGTACAACGAAACGCAATGAACCTAGAACTGGAGGTAACCAAAAATAACGAAGTGATTTTTACGTCATTTGATGCCTTACGTAGTAACTTGGTTGGCTGGTGTGGCCGTTTTGGATTGCCGAAGATAGCTATCGACGACCATCTTTCCGCCATTGCGGAAGAAAACTGCGTTCACCCCGTAGCAAAGTGGCTGGAAGACGGAAACTGGGATGGAACTAATAGAGTAGAAAAGGTGATCTCATGCCTCAACGCAAAGAACCCTGGCGATGCTAAAGTGGTTCTTCAACACTGGCTAATAGGCTGCGTTGCATCCCTTTACGAAGCTGACTTTAGCTCAAAGCTTGTGCCGATAATACAAGGCGATCAAAGCTTCATGAAAACAACCGCAATAAAACGTATTTGCAGCGTTGTTTCAGGTGCCTTTTTGGAGGGTGCTGAATTGAACCCTGACGTAAAAGATTCTGTGTTGAGTGTTATTAAAAGTTGGGTAGTTGAACTTGGTGAATTAGAGCGAACGAGCAGAAACTCACAGGGTAGCTTAAAGGCTTTTATCACGCGACAAATAGATACAGTGCGCCCACCGTATGCGCGCATCGACGTGCAGAAACCTCGACAAACTCACTTAATTGCGTCCGTCAACGGAACCAATTTTCTAAAGGATGATAGCGGTAATAGTCGTTATGTAGTGATTGAACTCAAAGAAGCCGTAGATATAAAGCAGCTTAACTACCTGTTGGGGTGGAGTTATGAACAAGGTCGCATCCAGCTTCAAGAACCGAATAAACTTAAGCAATTTTGGCTAGAAGTAAAACATTGCTATGAGTCAGGCAAAAGTTGGAACCTAACTCCTGACCAAGTGGCACAATTTGCGCTGAACAACGACAAACATGCTGACAAAGGTGGCTGGTATGAAATACTGCTTGATCGTTATGTGCTTGTAGACGATGAGGCATGCACTAAACGCTTGTTTAAAGCAACAGATATTTGCGATCTTGAGAAGATTGATAAGCGATTCGTAAGGCAGGTAGGACAAGCATTGACACGTCTAGTCGCTGAAGGAAAAATACAAAGCCAGAAAGGAAGAGCCAATGCAACTTATTATGAGTTGAAACTTTCTAGATCACGCGATAAGAATGGTTTTTACTAAACTCCACCCTTTATTACAAGTACTCACGATATCGTGGGTATTTTTTTAGCAAAAACAACTTTATTGTAAAACAACTATAACATTAACAGAACAACCCCATAAACTAATAGAGCGAACCTAACAAAATGGTTAAATGGTTAAATGGTTAATAAGATCTAGAACATTAACAAATGTCACATAAGAAGTTTTCATGATTTTATCTACACGATAGATCACCATTAACCAATTAACCCAAAACCGGGAAACAAAAAAGGCACTTGCAACCCCAAATATTTAACATTATTGACAGTAATATAATAAAACTTTAAACACAGCCAACCAACACATTGATTTAAAAGACAAAATAGTCTCAAAAAAACTTGGATTTTCTGGCCTGCTCCAATAAAAATCAGCTAAAATAAAATCAACTGGAATCTGGAAAGCAAAAAAAAGGAATCAACATGTCTAGGACGACAGAACACACAAAGACCTCATTAAACAAACGAATTTCCCAAACAGAAAATTCTGCTGACATTTCCCACCAAGACCAAAATAGCCGTCTGATTAAAGCATCAAACAGTGGACTACTTGTTGCGCAAGGATACGAATTGGCTGTCATTGACAAACGAGGAAAGATCGTGAAAAAAGGTATCAGTATAGGAAATCAAATCTTCGAAGAATTGTCAGCACAAGTCATAAAAAGTTTCTGCGCCAGATTCAAAGGTTTTACCGATGCTGATTTCAAATAGAAAGCAGATATGATGATCCTGCAATAATAAGTATAAATGTTCATCATAAACCCCCATAACTGTAGAGCTTTACTTTTATAGAGTTTTTCAATGACATACTAACCGCTGACATTAATTTTAGAGATAATTGAATTAACCTTTCAGATTTATAAGAGAAAACGAATGAAAATTGAAAATTTTTTTAAGACCAAACCAGCTTCATCTTACACATTTCTGACATCGGGCGGAACTTACAATATCAAATTAAACAAGGAAGAAGCATGTGTTGCTCTCAAGATACATGACTATGGAGTAGACGCAATCACTGATAAAGAAAGAATTATTCTTCATTCACTGATAGGAAAGCTGAAGGAAAAAATTTGGCCTTAACTTTCCTCTATGAGACTGTAAAATCTTTTGAGTTAGTGGACTGAGTTGCAGAGGACGACGTTAACGCTGGTCATAAAATCCCCCCTGAGAAGAATGGAGCACAAACCATGTGTTTTACGTCCTTTTCAGTACAGTAAAGAGTCGAGCGACCTACCGATTTCGTCTTCTTTTCAAGTCCATAACTGATGAAATAGAGTTCAATACTATTTTATTTTTTTGATTTTTTTCACTTTTTATTTTACGGATGACACAGTCTCTAAATCCATCTACATTTTTTTCTTCGACAAGACAGCTCTCAACAAAACCCTCTAGAGCAGAAATACTGTCTACATCGCTTAATTCTTCAAACAGCTTACTTACCAAGTCCTTATTTGAACCTTGTTTAAATATTTTTATAAATAGGTTGAGTTCCAATTCTGACATTCCACCCTCATTTTGTTTTGTACAAATCGCCACTTTTTATTTAAATTATGCAGATCCATTTAAATAGAAAATTATCACACATTAATAATAGCATTGATTTTTTAGTTTTATCAAACTTTATTAACTGGTTATAAATTCGCAACATCATTAGCTCTGGGAAAGAGTGAATGTGAATAACCTAATTTCATCTAGGATAGATATTATCTACTAACTCATATTTTCAGCCTTCCACTAACATTAGGCTTCGAATTGTTAATAATTAATCCACTTAATCGCCCACTTATCCATCAGGCAAGATCAAAACCAGCCATGAGTTCTCCTGAGTACTTGTCTAGTCTAAGCATTCGCTTCTTTCCATTATGAAACTCTAATGTTAGGTCAAAGCACTTATCCGTTTGACCCCCAGTTAATTGAGCGTCAATCAAGCTTTCCAATCCTTTTAAATCCAGCTTTTCTTTTACATCAACTTGTAGAGTGACTGACTTGAACGTGTCTTTAACCAGCTGACGTAGCTGCAAACGCCTTTCACTATCCAGCCTGTTCAGGTTCTCGGTCAGAGATAGCCAACGCTCTGTCACTTCATCCCTGTATGAATTGTCGATCCTAGCCAGTTTATTTTTGTTAACAGTAATTTTTTCCCGGATATCAATAACTTCAGATTCAAGAGTTCTAATTTTATTAGCAATTGCCTGTGGGGGCTCTTCAGTAAGAATAAGTAAAGTTTCTAGCAGTGAATCAATGTTTCGTTCGACTTTTTCTAACCGAGTTTTAAGTTGTACTTCTTCAGCATTAATGTCATCGCGGTCACTGCCATTGAGCAAGATCCGCTGTAAGTTGACTTTATCCTGACAAAAGCGCACAAGGGCCTTCTCGACGATATCTATCTGGATAGTCGACTTCATAGAACAGTTGTTATTTCGTCTAGCTTCTATGCAGCCATACCGCTTGTGACTGCTTTTTACATCATCAATTTCTTTTTTTCTATATATAACGTGAGAACCGACGGACCTGCCACACCTCCCGCACTTGAATACATCAATCCCGGCAAGAATCCCAACAAACTTTTGCGAGTGCTTGATCGCGCCACGCTTTGATGAATCAGCGACTAATGAATTGAACTCGCTGTGAGTGATCAATGCCGGGAAGTAACCATCCAAAATGTAATCAATTTCCCCCACTTTGACCTGAAGTTCACCAACTAAAGAGCGGCGCTTAACCTCTTTATACACATTTGCTCCTGTGTGGTGTACTGTCCCAGCACCGAATTCAAAATTAAGCACTTCGGCAATTTTCAAACCACCATATCCACGCTTATATAGTTCAATTTTTCGCAGGACAATGTCACGTTCTCGCGGCTCGAAAACAAAGCCTTTAATATTCTCATCCCACTTCACCCATTTAGGTGCCTTACCACATTTAACCCGGAATTCACGCTTACCAGCCAACCAGTCTTCACACTGCGCAGTAAGAACATCACGAACACGTTTAGACTTCGTTGCACTTTCCTCATTTGCCCGAATAAAAATCATCAACATAGCAAATAGCTCAAACGGATTTTCATCAATAAGCTGCTTGTTATACTCCTTGTTGTCCATTGCTGTTATCACAGTGATACCAGCATTTATAATCTGGGTGATAATGCTGTTACAATCAGTTACCCCTCTCCTGGATATCCTGTCTAGACTCTCAATTAATAAGATAGAACCAACTGGAACTTTTCCTTGCTGTATAGCACTCAAAAAGGTGCCCAATGCACCTTTCGTAATATTCGTTCCATGGAACGCACTAAGGCCAAGATCCCGCATGGTTAGCGAATCATCAAGCCTTAACCCCCTTTCATCAGCTATTTTCTTTGCATAGCTCATTTGGCGAGAGAGAGAATGACCTTTGGCCTGTTCCGCGGTTGAAAAACGGATGTAACTGTATAATAGTGGTTTGAGGGCGTTCGGCATTGCAAGAGCTCCTTTCCCAACGTTGCCAGAGATGATTCCATCGTTGATTTTATACCAAAATATACACAACATCTGTTTTAATTATCTTTTGGCTGGCCAACCATCGCCGTGGATACGCATATCTTCAGAGTCAGTAACCGCACCGGCCTGGCTAAAGGAAAAAACGTCAACGAGGTGGAGCAGAAACTGCTCAAAGTGGTACCCAAAGAATTTAAAGTGGATGTGCATCACTGGCTGATCCTGCATGGACGCTATATCTGTGTGGCCAGAAAGCCGCGCTGTGGCGCCTGCCTGATCGAAGATTTATGTGAGTTTAAAGACAAAACGGAGGATTAGCGTCATGCGCTTATTACATACCATGCTCAGAGTCGGCGACTTACAGCGCTCCATCGATTTTTATACCGGATTGCTGGGAATGAAACTGCTGCGCCAGTCTGATAATCCGCAATATCGCTATACCCTCGCTTTCGTCGGATATGGTGAGGAAACGGATCACACTGTATTAGAGCTGACGTACAACTGGGACCAGCACAGCTATGAAATGGGTGAGGCTTTCGGGCATATCGCCATAGGCTGTGAAGATATTTACAGCCTGTGTAAAACCCTCAATGCCAAAGGGGCTGATGTCTATCGGGAGCCTGGGCCGGTCAAAGGTGGCAGCACCGAAATTGCCTTTGTCCGTGACCCCGATGGTTATGCCATAGAGCTGATCCAGCGGCAGTGAAACACGCACAGCTCCAAATCTGGCTGGGCTCGCTGGTACTCGCCTTTTTCAGTGTCACTGCCATAGCCACACCCCTCATCATTGCCCACCGAGGCGCCTCCGGCTACCTGCCGGAACACACGCTTGAGGCTGCCATACTTGCTTATGCTCAGGGTGCCGATTATATCGAGCAGGATCTGGTACTGAGTAAAGACGCGGTGCCGGTTGTATTGCATGATATCCATCTGGATACCGTTACCGATGTGGCTGAGCACTATCCCGACCGAGCCAGAGAGGATGGCCGCTTTTATGTCATAGATTTCACTCTGGCCGAGCTGAAAACCCTTTGGGTTAATGAACGCCGGGATCCTGAGGGCCACCAGGTGTACCCGACACGGTATCGGGGCAACGGCCACTTTCGTATTGCCACTTTCACCGAACAGCTGGAGCTGATTCAGGAACTTAACCGCACCACAAACAAGCAGGTGGGTTTGTATCCGGAAATCAAGGCGCCAGCCTTTCACCGCCAGGAAGGTCAGGATATCAGCCAGATAGTGATGAGCCTGTTACGTGAGCATGATCTGGACCGCAGCGATGCCAGAATCTTTTTACAGTGCTTTGATTTTGATGAAATAAAGCGTCTGCGCACTGAACTTAATGCCAGGCTGCCAATTATTCAGCTGATCGGTGAAAACGCCTGGCGGGAGAGCACTACTGATTATGCTTATCTGCAAAGCTCAGAAGGATTGGCTGAGGTGGCCCGCTATGCCCAGGGAATCGGCCCATGGCTGCCTCAGCTGATAGATATTAACAGTGGAAAACCATTGTCGCTGGTTAAACAGGCCAGAGCCGCCGGACTGGTGATTCATCCTTATACCCTCAGAGTTGATGACTTGCACGGCGAGATGAGCTGGTCCCAATGGCTTAAGGTACTAAAGGATCTGCAGATAGACGGGATTTTTACCGACTTCCCTGACCGCATACGCTGATCGCCAGCCTTCAAAGCACAGCAATAAACGGACGAACAGACTCTGGATTAAAGTCTGTCCATCCGGATCACAACCCGCCGGTTTTTGGCCCGCGACAGCTCATTCGTGTTCGGGGCAATATGGCGCCGCTCACCATGTCCGGTCACTTCGATTCTGCCCTCCGGCACGCCCATTCCGGTAAAGTAATTTTTAACTTTTTCTGCCCGGCGGACAGAGAGCTGCTCATTGTGCCAGCTACCGCCATAGCTGTCGGTATAGGCATCCAACAGCACCAGTTCAAGCTCAGGATCTTCTTTGAGATACTCACCGATCATGTTCAGTTTTTTCTTTGACTGACGGGTAAATTCATCGGAATTTTTTTCATAGGTCAATACCGAGTATGCAATATCCTCAAAGCTGAAGGGCAACAAATTGGCAACGCATTGGGAAAAGGCATAATACTGACGGACAAAATTACTGGCATTAAGCCCCACCGCCACTTTGTCATAGGGATTGTGCCAGTCCTGATAGTAAATGGTAGGCCAGTATCCTTTCTCCAGCTCCGATAAAATAGTCCAGGCCGCCTGTTCCGGCAAATCGCCATTAAACTGTTTGCGAATGGACATATCGGCAATTTCTTTTTGCATCGCACCGGGCATCCACGAGGGCGGAATGGAATAGACCGCGGCCACGCCATACTGCTTGGGCAGCCTCTGCATGGCCAGCTCAAACTCCAGATTCAGTTCCTTACTGGCCTGGCTGGTGAACAGGGCATCACCATACCCTGGTATAGTGTGGCTCAGGGTACATTGCAGGCGGGATTGATTGAGTAATTGCCATTGCGAATCCTCCACTTTGGCCGCATAGTGCCGGATACTGGCAGAGGCGGGCAATACCAATATTGCCATCAGCGCCACAATACACTTTTTCATGCTTTATCCTGTTATCTGCAGACGAACCCGGCCTGTGATGACCCACAGACCTGATTATACTCATTACACTATAGTCAATATACTCATCTTATCGGCAACAGGGACCGTCACTTGATGGCAAAATTGCCCCGGAATTGGCATAATGCCGCGCCCCCAAGTTGCAAAAAGGTCACAATGACAGCGCCAACACCACAACTCAAGCAAAGATTCAGAGGCTATTTTCCGGTGGTTATTGATGTGGAAACCGCTGGCTTTAATCATCAAACCGACGCCCTGCTGGAGATAGCCGCCGTAACACTGAAGATGGATGAACAGGGGCTGTTACACAAAGATCAGACTTTTCATCACCATATTCAGCCTTTTGCCGGCGCCAATCTGGAAAAAGCGGCACTGGAGTTTAATGGTATCGACCCATATTGCGCTTTGCGCGGCGCCATTGACGAGAGTGACGCGATGAAAGATTTGTGCAAGCAGATCCGCAAGCAGCAAAAACAGGCGGACTGCCAGCGCTCGGTGATCGTGGCCCATAATGCCGCCTTTGATCAGAATTTTGTCAATGCTGCCATTGAGCGCTGTGGGATCAAACGCACCCCATTTCATCCATTCGTCTCCTTTGATACCACCAGCCTTGCGGCCCTGGCATTCGGTCAGACCGTACTGGTGAAAGCCTGTCAGGCGGCCGGAGTCTCCTTTGATCAGAATGAGGCCCACTCGGCCTTATATGACGCCTCGAAAACCGCCGATCTGTTCTGCACTATCATCAATCGCTGGCACCACCTGGGGGGCTGGCCGCTCTGTGAACAGGAACCGCAGGGACAGGCGAATGACAACAACTGAGCCGGCACCCATATCTCTGCAACCATTGGGGATTATCCACACTCCTTACAAGCAAAAGTTCGCCATCCCCCGCCAGCCCGGTCTGGTCAGTGAGGCCATAGGTGAAATCCGTTTTTTTTCACCTTTTAATGACATCAATTGTTTCCGCGGTATTGAGCAGTTTTCTCATCTGTGGCTGCTGTTCCGCTTTCATCAGGTTCAGGAGCGCGGCTGGAAACCGACAGTCCGCCCGCCAAGACTGGGAGGCAATCAGCGTGTTGGCGTCTTTGCCAGTCGCAGTACCCACAGACCCAACGGGCTGGGTTTATCCGTGGTGGAATTTGTCAGTCTGAAGACAGATAAGGGTCAGGTGAGCCTGCAGGTCAGAGGCATGGATCTGCTCGATGGCACCCCCATTGTCGACATCAAACCATATCTGCCTTATGCCGATGCGCATCCCGGGGCCGCCGGTGGTTTTGCCAGTCAAGCCCCGCAGCCTGTACCGGTAAGGTTCTCAGCAGATGCTATGATCCAGCTTGAGCAACTGAGCCCGGAACCGGACAAAATGCAGCGCCTGATCCAGGCTGTACTGGCCCAGGACCCCCGCCCTGCCTACAAATCCAGCCAATCCCGGCCACAATCTTTTGCCATACGTCTGGATAATCTGAATATTCACTGGCAAAGTGAGCAGAATCGCATCGAAGTGGTGGGCATTGAGAACATTTGTGCCGAAAAAGCATAAAAATCTGCTGACTACACTTCTGCCCTGACGGGGGGGCTGTTAGAATGGCGCCCGATTTTTGGTCAAGGTACCCTCAGAATCAGGTGCCTACTATTGAGTGATGCCTATGCGAAGCAGTCAGTATTTACTATCAACCAAGAAAGAAACGCCTGCCAGCGCGGAAATCATCAGTCATCAGCTGATGATTCGTGCCGGTATGATCCGCAAACTGGCTTCCGGTATGTATACCTGGCTTCCAACCGGACTCAGGGTGCTGAACAAGGTCACCAATATTGTGCGCGAAGAAATGGTCAGAGCGGGCGCGCTGGAAATCTTAATGCCCATGGTGCAACCTGCCGATCTGTGGCAGGAGTCCGGACGCTGGGATGAGTATGGCCCGGAATTACTGCGGCTGAATGACAGACATAAGCGTGACTTTGTATTAGGCCCCACTCATGAAGAAGTCATCACTAACCTGGTCAAGCGTGAAGTCAGCAGTTACAAGCAACTGCCACTGAATCTGTTTCAGATCCAGACTAAATTCCGTGATGAAGTGCGCCCCCGTTTCGGTGTGATGCGCAGCCGCGAGTTTATCATGAAGGATGCTTATTCTTTTCACCTGACTCAGGAGTCCCTGGAACAATCTTATCAGCAGATGTTCCGTGCCTACTGCAACATTTTTGAGCGCATTGGCCTGAGTTATCGCCCGGTTATCGCCGACAACGGCTCGATTGGCGGCAGTATGTCGCACGAATTTCATGTATTGGCGGACTCGGGGGAAGATGCCATTGCCTTCAGTACTGAGTCTGATTTTGCCGCGAATGTGGAAATGGCTGAACTCAAAGGGCCTCAGCAATCCCCGGTTGCCCCACAAGGGGAAATGGAACTGGTCGAAACCCCCAAAGCCACTACTATCGCGGAATTGGTTGAACAATTCCCGGTACCCATAGAAAAGACCGTGAAAACCCTGATCGTCAAAGCCAGTGATCAATGCGACAGCGAGCTGGTTGCCTTGCTGGTACGTGGTGATCATGAATTAAACGAAGTAAAAGCCGAAAAACTGCCTCAGGTGGCCAGCCCGCTGACTTTTGCCACGGAAGAAGAAATCCGCCGCAGTATAGGCGCAGGTCCGGGCTCACTGGGCCCGGTCAATCTGCCTATCCCTTTTATCATCGATCACAGCGTCGCCTGTATCAGTGATTTTGCTGCCGGCGCCAATATCGACGGTAAGCACTTTTTCAATATCAACTGGCAACGCGACGTTGAACCTGCTGAAAGCGCGGATATCCGCAATGTTCAGGCGGGTGACCCGTCTCCTGACGGTAAGGGTGTACTGGAGATTAAGCGCGGTATCGAAGTGGGCCATATTTTCCAGCTTGGCGATAAATACTCACAGTCAATGAACTGCGGTGTACTGACCGAGTCAGGCAAACACCAGCCGCTGTCTATGGGCTGTTATGGTATCGGCGTGACCCGCATTGTGGCGGCCGCTATTGAGCAGAATCATGACAAATTCGGCATCACCTGGCCGGATGCTATTGCGCCCTTTAAAGTCGCCATCATTCCCATGAATATGCATAAATCCCATCGTATTCAGGAGGCTGCCAACCAGCTGTACAATCAGCTGATTGAAGCGGGAGTGGATGTGCTTATCGATGATCGCAAAGAGCGCCCCGGTGTGATGTTTGCGGATATGGAACTGATTGGGGTACCTCATCAGATCATCATCGGTGAACGTAATCTGGATGAAAACAAGGTGGAATATAAAAATCGCCGCAGCGGCGAAAAACAACTGATGGTGCTGGACCAGATTGCCGGCTTTGTCAGCGGTTTGTAACAGGTTTTGCTGAGTATTGAAAATGCCGGTTAATAACCGGCATTTTTTATCTATACAGATATTCCCGCGAATATACCTGACAAAAGCTGATCGAACTTTGATGTTCCTGTAGCTTATACTGTTATTGATTTATATTGCGCTTCGGATGGAGCCGACGTTGAGATCAGAAACAGGTCAGATAAGAATATGAAATTAACCTTTTATGGTGTCAGAGGCTCAGTGCCCACACCGGGTCCCGAGTATGTCCGCTACGGCGGCAATACCGCCTGTGTGCATATCGAACTGAATGATGGCACCGATATTATCCTGGATGCCGGCACCGGCATCCGCAATCTGGGGAAAAAGCTACTCCGGAAACAGGATGATATCCATCTGCTGTTGACCCATAATCACTGGGATCATATTCAGGGTTTTCCTTTCTTCGCGCCTATTTATCAGGCGGGAAGAAATATTTATATCACCCCAGGGCAGACCACACCCGATACGCCATATGCCATTCTTGAGCAAATGAGTGGCAGTTATTTTCCGGTGGATTATAAGACATTACCTTCGAACATCTGTATTGAGCCGATACCTGACAATGTTTCAAGCTGGTCTGTTAACAGCGCCACCATCACACGTAATAAAATGAATCATCCCGGTAATGGCAGTGCCTTTTTAATCGAGGCTGATAATGCCAGGGTTGCCTATATCACCGATAACGAGCTCTATCCTCCGTATAAAAAAGCCACGGATTTTCTCGACTGGGTCAACTTTGCCAAAGAGGCTGACCTGATTATCCATGATGCCCAGTATATGTTATCCGATATGCCAAAAAAATCGGGCTGGGGTCACTCTGTAGCCGAAGAAGCTGTAAAGTTGGCTATGGCCTGCCGGGCCAGACAACTGGCTCTTTACAGCCATGATGAAATGCGCACCGATGCGGAGATCGAATCCGTTGAACAGCACTGCCAGGAAGTGATTGAAATCGGCCAGATGGATCTTAAGCTGTTCGCCGCAGCTGAAGGGATTTGCGTGAACCTATAATGCTCGAACGACACAGATTTTCCCTGCTGCTCAGTGGTGGTGGTGCCAGAGCCGCCTATCAGGTTGGCGTACTCAAAGCCATTACTCATCTGCTGCCACGCAGCCACAGCCTGCCCTTTCCGATTATCTGCGGTACCTCAGCCGGCGCTATTAATGCCACCTCGCTGGCTTGCTATGCTTCCTGTTATCATCTTGGTGTCAGAAAGATGGAATGGGTATGGAAAAACTTTCGCAGTGAACAGGTGTACAAGAGCGATCTGACATCAGTATTTGGTTACTTACTCAAAAATCAGTTGCAGGGGTTACAGACAAAAGATCATCCCCGCCGCCCTACCAGCCTGCTGGACAACAGTCCGCTCAACCATCTGCTCAGACAAAATATGGAGTTTAACCGCCTCGATCGCAATATCCAGCGCGGTTACCTTAAAGCCATCAGTGTTACCGCTTCGAGCTACAGTACCAATGATTCTATCAGCTTCTTTCAGGGCGCTTCGGACCTGCAACCCTGGCGGCGGGCTAAGCGCCAGGGCACTATCAGCCAACTTAATGTCGAGCATCTGATGGCGTCCTCCGCCATTCCTCTGGTGTTCCCCAGTGTTCGCATCGCAGAGCAATATTATGGGGATGGCTCAATCCATCAGCTATCGCCCTTAAGTACCCCCATACATTTAGGCGCAGAAAAAATTCTGGTGATAGGGGTGGAACAACCGAAACCAGACAAAAAGCATCAGCTTCAGCACCATCCCAGCAGCGCCATGATTGCCGGCCATTTGCTGGATACGATTTTTGCAGATACGCTGCATGCTGATTTGGAGCGTCTGTACCGTATTAACCATACTCTGTCATTACTCAGTGACAAACAGCGTAAAGCCACCCACCTTAAGCCTATTGATTGCCTGGTCATCAATCCCAACGTCAATTTTAATGAGATTGCCGCCCGCTATTACCAACGTCTGCCCAGAGGCGTGCGCACATTGATGCGACTGATTGGTATTCGCCCGGATTCAGAATCCAGCTTGCTCAGCTATCTGCTGTTTGATGGTCCCTTTTGCCAGGCACTTATCCAGCAAGGTTATGAGGATGGTGTACAACGCCTCGAAGAGATTGGTGCGTTTCTGGAAATATAACACTAATCGGAAGTACCTTATCTGGCACAAAATTTGCTCATGCATTTACCAAGTGTGATGCCATTGACCTGACGTCAAAAACCCGGCAGGAGTGAGTTTTGGACCAATTAGCCCCCTTATACAGCAGTACTGATAAAAACAGATTCTTCCATTTTGGCGACTCCGGCCGTTTGCTATCTGATAGCGAAATGCTGGCAATATTACAGCGTATGTTGTCAACACCGGAGCTGGATAAGCTGGCAGATATTGCTCTGACTTTGCTGGGAGAGCGACTGACCGTAACCGGGCTGGAGATTCACACGCCGGAGCTGGGTTATGCCACAGGTTTGGCAGGCGTCTATCACCGTCAGCTTGAGGCACCTCACCATACCGAGCCTCAGATCAACATCAGCTATCGCTTTGCACGAAAACCCGGCAGCCATGAAGAAAGGCTGTTATACGAATTGCATGATTGTATTGTCGTGCCACTGGCTCATGCTATGCGACACGCTCAGTTATCCAGAATGGCGACCAAAGACCATCTCACCGGACTGGGTAACCGGGCCTGCTTTGATGAAGCGCTGCAACGTCTGATCAGTCATGCCCGACGCAACGGAAGCCTGTTTGGACTGGTGGTGATCGATATGGATAAGTTCAAAGCGATCAATGATGAATACGGTCATCAGGAAGGTGACAAGGTGTTGATCAACGTGGCCAAAGCCATAAACGATTGTCTGCGGGACACCGACTTTGCATTTCGCTTCGGTGGCGACGAATTTTGCTGTCTGATCGAAGATGCCGATCAGAAGGCCATGCTCTGTATTGCCCAACGCATTCGCCGGGCTATGAATGGCTACCCCTTACTGCGTCAGCACAATGTCAGTTGCAGCATAGGGGTCAGCCTGTACCGCCAGGGTGACAGCAGCGACAGCCTGTTTGAACGGGCCGATATGGCTCTTTATCAGCTCAAAGAAGGTAATTTCCAGGAAGTGGAATCCGCTTAAGCGGCAATGGTTTGCCGCTTAAATGTCGCTGAAGTCATACAATTGCCACCCAAAGATTGCGCTTATCCCCCTTCTTGGGCTGGTACCCTTCAGCCACAGCATAGCCTGGCACGGCCACCAGGCGGCCATCACTTCTGAGTAAAGGCTGTTGCGCTCTTTGCCAGGGCGGTATTTTCCATAACCTCAGCCATTGCTTCAGGGGCTTACTGACATCAGCACCAGAAGGACGAAAACGCTCTGACCAACCGTCAAATTCGATACTGATCCTGCCATCCACCTGCATCCCCAGCCAATCACCCTGTTCTGGCGGATTCTCGCTCCGCTGCAAATAAAGACAACCGCCATGGTTCAGATTCAGCTCGGTCTCTCCCTGCCATATTAGGTTTTTTGCCGTCGCGGCAGGCTGACCTTTGAGTAAATATAAGCGTTGATCAAAACGTCTGAAATGCCAGGCTCCCCAACTGATGCATGGCGAGGCATCCGCTCTGGCCTCAATCAGTTCCTGGTGGAGTCTGCTTATGACGGTCTGTGGCGGCATGGGCGCTCCCTGCTCAGACAGCCAGGTCCGGATTATCTGGCTGCGCCAGGCGCTGCTGAACTGACTCAGAGCAGCCAGGCACAGGGTGTTATCCTCAGCCCTCACTTGCTCCAGGCTAATATGGCTTTGCTGATCCAGTAGCTGCTGCTGCTCGGCGCACAGTGTCGCGCTGCGGGCAACGGCTTTTTGAATACCTGGCCAGCGCTGTTCTAACAGCGGGATAATCTGATGGCGCAGAAAATTCCGGTCAAAGCCTGAATCCTGATTAGATTCATCCTCGATCCATTGCAAACCATGCTGGCGGGCATACTGACTCAACTGCTGACGGCTACATGCCAACAGCGGACGCAAATAACGGAGTCCGTCCCGTTCAGACAGCTCCGCCATGGCGCTCAGTCCCTTAGGGCCGGCACCACGCTTTAACTGTAACAGCATGGTTTCCAGTTGGTCCTGTTGATGCTGTCCCAGCAATACCAGGGATCCCTGGGGTATAACAGTGGCCAGCGCCTGATATCGGGCGGTTCTGGCCTGGGCTTCAAGACTCTGGCGTTTCTGTTGGCTGAATGTCAGGCGCTGGCTGACAAAGTCGATACCCATGGTTTTGCAGATCGCCGCACAGTGCTCCAGCCAGCTATCGGCATTGTCACTTAAACCGTGATGTATATGCACAGCGCCATAGGAATGCCCCGGATGGCTGGCGCCAAAACGCGCCAGCAGGTGCAGCACCACATGGGAGTCCATCCCCCCGCTGTAGGCCACATAAACCGGCTGCGAAGGTTGCAGACTGATGAGCAGGCGTTGTTCAAACTCATTGTAAAGCATCGGCCATCAACACAAAAAAAAAGAGCCGCGGGTGCGGCTCTAACAATATCCGAAAGACATTAACCGCTGATACCGCTCTTCCAGCAATTCCGGTATGGCCAGTTTCTGTAGCTGCGACAGTTGTTGTTTCAGACAGGCTTTGAGGCTGGCTGCGGTACCATCATAATCTCGATGAGCGCCTCCTAAGGGCTCATCCACTATGCTGTTGATCAGGCCCAGCTTCTTGATCTGCTCGGCGCTGACACCCATGGCTTCAGCGGCCAGCGGGGCTTTTTCTGCGCTTTTCCACAGAATCGAGGCACAACCCTCGGGAGAAATCACCGAATAGGTGCAGTACTTGAGCATATTGACCCTGTCCCCGACACCTATGGCCAGTGCGCCGCCTGAACCACCCTCACCAATCACAGTGCAGATAACCGGAACCTTGAGCCCGGCCATCACTTTGAGATTGTGGGCGATGGCCTCGCTCTGCCCCCGCTCTTCAGCACCCACCCCGGGATAAGCGCCGGGAGTGTCAATAAAGGTGATAATAGGCAGATTAAATCGCTCCGCCATCTTCATCAGCCTGAGCGCTTTGCGATAACCTTCTGGCTTGGGCATACCAAAATTGCGCTTGATCTTCTCCTGGGTATCGCGGCCCTTCTGATGGCCGATAACCATTACTGGCTGCTCATCCAGCCTGGCCAGACCACCGATAATAGCTTTATCGTCAGCAAAGGCCCGGTCACCTGCCAGCTCATCAAACTCGGTGAAAATACGTGGTAAATAATCCAGCGTATAAGGACGCAGAGGATGGCGGGCCAGTTGAGAAACCTGCCAGGCACCCAAATCACTGAAGATCTTATGGGTCAGCTCAGCACTTTTTTCCCTGAGCTTGGTAATTTCTTCTTCCAGCCCCACATCGAATTCGCCGCCCTGATTCACCAGGCGTAATTCTTCGATCTTGGCTTCCAAATCAGCAATCGGCTGCTCAAAACTCAGATAGTTCAAACTCATCCCACAACCTTAACACGTCTGAAATTTCCCCTGTATCAGGGAAAATAATAAAAATTCTGTTGCCAGCCCTTTGTCTGCTATGCATACCGCCGGGCGGCGCTCTGGTAAAAAGTGCGGTACTGGTTAATGAAATTCCAGCCTGACCTGCTCTTCTCCCAATACCTGTTGTAACTGATGCAGTAAATCATCATCCGGGGTGACATACCAGTTGGCGGAAACCGCCAATACGGCCTGCGCATGAGGGTGATAATAATCGAAATGAACCGGACAGGTTCCCCCCTGAAACTGACTCAATAACCCTTTTAACTGTGCCACCTGCGCCATGCTGCACTGTTGCTGCTGAATTTGCAGTATAACCGCTCTGGCATTTTTTTCCCTGGCCTGAATAATGTCCATCACTTCACGGGCCGACATTGTATTGCCCCCGGAATAGTCATCAAAGCTGACCTGTCCTGATATTACCAAAATTTTATCTTTTTGCAGCACAGCTTCATATTCTTCCAGCATATCAGGGAAGAAACGTACGTCCATTCTGGCACTTTTATCATCCAGTGTCACAATCGCCCAGCGCCGCCCCTTCTTATTCACTAACACCCGCATGTCGATCACCAGCCCCACGACAGTGGCACTGCCCTCCCTGCCGGTGGGCTTGATATCCACCAGACGGCCATGGCTGTAGTGACGGATTTCCTGCTGATACTGATTGATGGGGTGGCCGGTAAGATACAGCCCCAGCGTCTCGCGCTCGCCATCCAGCCAGACTTTTTCCTGCCACTGAGGTACATCGGCAAAGGCTTGTTGTACCTGCTCAGGCTCGGTATTCAGCAGACCAAACATGTCTTCCTGACCAAAGGACTGAGCCCTGGCATGCTGATCGGCGGCGGCGATAGCCTCCGGTAAACTGGCCATCAAAGAGGCGCGGTGGGGGCCAAGGTTATCCATGGCACCGGCCAGCACCAGCTTTTCCAGTACCCTTTTATTGATGCGTTTAAGGTTCAGCCGCGCACAGAAGTCAAACAGGTCACTGAAGCCGCCGTCTTTGGCTCTGGCTTCGATAATGGCATCAATGGGGCCTTCACCCACTCCCTTGATAGCGCCAATACCGTAAACAATCTGCCCCTGGCCGTTAACCGAAAATTTATACTGACCGGTATTCACATCCGGGGGCAATACTGTCAGCCCCATACGCTGACATTCATCCACCAGGGTGACGATTTTATCGGTATTGTCCATGTCCGCCGACATCACCGCCGCCATAAACTCGGCCGGATAATGGGTTTTCAGCCACAGCGTCTGGTAAGACACCAGTGCATAGGCGGCCGAATGGGACTTGTTGAATCCATAGCCGGCAAATTTCTCCACCAGATCGAAGATCTTCATCGCCAGATCAGGATCAATATTGTTTTTCGCCGCTCCGGTTCTGAACACTTCCCGTTGTTTGGCCATCTCCTCGGGCTTTTTCTTACCCATTGCCCGGCGCAGCAGGTCGGCTTCGCCAAGGCTATAACCGGCCATCACCTGAGCGATCTGCATCACCTGCTCCTGGTACAGAATAATACCGTAGGTGGGTTCAAGAATTTCCTGCAGGCATTCATGCTGATACTGCGCATCGGGATAGGAAATTTCTTCGCGACCATGTTTACGGTCGATAAAGTTGTCCACCATGCCAGATTGCAGCGGCCCGGGCCGAAATAGCGCCACCAGGGCGATAATGTCTTCAAAACTGTCCGGGCGCAGGCGCTTGATCAGATCCTTCATGCCCCTGGATTCAAGCTGAAACACCGCCGTGGTCTCGGCATTCTGCAACAGTTTGAAACTGGGGGAATCTATAAGAGGAATAGCGGTGATATCAATGTCTTTGCCCTGACCGCTTTTGATCATATCCAGCGCCCACTGGATAATGGTCAGGGTGCGCAGTCCCAGAAAGTCGAACTTAACCAGCCCGGCCGTTTCCACATCGTTTTTGTCAAACTGGGTAACCGGATACTGACCATGCTCGTCACAATATAAAGGTGAAAAGTCAGTGATTTTAGTCGGCGCAATCACCACGCCACCGGCGTGTTTACCGGCATTACGGGTGACCCCCTCAAGGATGCGGGCCATATCGATAAGATCCCGAACCTCTTCGTCCTGAGCATAGGTTTCCGGCAGACGGGGTTCTACCTCAAAGGCTTTGGACAGGGTCATACCGGGGTCGCCGGGGATCAGCTTGGAAATCCTGTCGACAAACCCATAGGGGTGTCCAAGCACCCTGCCCACATCGCGCACCACGGCCTTGGCCGCCATGGTGCCGAAGGTGATAATCTGAGAGACCGCTTCGCGACCATAAAGATCCGCCACGTGATCGATCACTTCATCCCGCCGGTCCATGCAGAAATCCACATCAAAATCCGGCATGGATACCCGTTCAGGATTAAGAAAACGTTCGAACAGCAGGTCAAACTCCAGCGGGTCAAGGTCGGTAATTTTCAGCGCATAGGCCACCAGAGAACCGGCACCTGAGCCTCTCCCCGGTCCCACCGGAATACCGTTATCTTTACTCCATTGAATAAATTCCATCACGATCAGAAAGTAACCGGGAAAACCCATCTGGTTGATGACCTGCAGTTCTATCTTCAGCCGCTCATCATATTCGCCACGTTTGGCCTGACGCTCCTGCGAATCGGGAAATAAAAATGCCAGCCGCTCTTCCAGCCCCTGCTCAGACTTCATCACCAGGAAGTCTTCATCGGTCATGTCACCGGTAGGAAATTTGGGCAGAAAGTATTCGCCCAGACGCACCGTCACATTGCAGCGCCTGGCGATCTCTACGCTGTTTTGCAGGGCTTCGGGAATATCGGCAAACAGCTGAGCCATCTCTTCACTGCTGCGAAGATACTGCTCCGCGCTATAACGTTTTGGCCGGCGTTTATCGTCCAGGGTGTAACCATCATGAATAGCCACCCGAATCTCATGGGCATCGAAGTGCCGGGCCTCCAGAAAACACACTTCATTGGTCGCCACCACAGGTAACTGATGTTGCCTGGCAATGTCCACCGCCCGATGCAGATAATCTTCTTCACCGGGGCGGCCGGTGCGCATCAGCTCCAGATAATAATGTCCGGCAAAATGGCGCTGGTAAAAAGCCACTATGTCCTCTGCCAACTCCCCATTGCCTTTGCTCAGGGCGATGCCCAGATCGCCCTGCATGGCGCCACTGAGCAGAATAATGCCCTCAGCATGTTCTGCCAGCCAGCTCTGATCAATAACCGGGCGTTCCTGAATATGCCCGCGCAAATAAGCCCGGGAAATAAGCTGGGTAATATTCTGATAGCCCTGATTATTCTTCGCCAGCAGGGTAAGACGATAAATCTGTTCGCCCAGTGCGTCACTCTGAATCCAGAAATCGGCACCGATAATGGGTTTAATGCCCAGACTATGGGCCTTGTCATAAAAACGTACCAGGCCGCAGAGATTCATCTGATCGGTTATCGCTACCGCCGGCATGTTAAGCGCCCTGACCTTATCCAGAATCGGCCCGGTTTTATTCAGGCCATCCATCATCGAAAAGTCGCTGTGCACCCGCAGGTGTACGAAATCCGGTTCAGCCATCGGTACTGTCCTGCTGTTGTTGCAGAGCACGCTGCACGGGTTTAAAACTGAGTCGGTGCTGTGAAATCGGGCCGAGTTCGGTCAGACTCTGAAGATGCGCCGGGGTGGGGTAGCCCTTGTGACGTTCGAATCCATATTCAGGATAACGCCTGGCCAGCTCGGCCATCTCCGTATCTCTGGTGACTTTGGCAAGAATTGACGCCGCCGATATGGCTGGAATAAGACCGTCACCTTTTACCACCGCTTCACTGGAGTAGCGCCAGTTGGGGCAGCGGTTGCCATCTACCATCACGTGTTCAGGCTGAATAAACAGCCCCTCTACCGCCCGCTCCATGGCCAGCATAGTGGCATGCAGTATATTCAGGCTGTCGATCTCTGCCGGGCTCGCTCTGCCGATGGCCCAACACAGTGCTTTTTCTTTGATAAGTGCATAAAAATGCTGACGCTTCTTCTCGCTCAGGGCCTTGGAATCTGTCAGCCCCTGAATGGGGTGTCTGGGATCGAGAATAACCGCAGCCGTCACCACATCGCCCACCAGAGGGCCCCGGCCCACTTCATCCACACCGGCAATAAGTTTATATTGCTGCATGTTCGTTCGCATTTAACAACCTTATAATGGCCTCGGCAGCCCGCTCATCGGCGCCAATCTTCAACTGCTGATGCAATTGTTCAAAGCGGCAAATCAGTTCCGGGGAGCCATTTTCCAGCATAGGTTGTAATTTCTCAGCCATGGTCTGTGGCACCACCTGATGCTGAACCAGCTCAGGTACCAACTCTTCATTGGCCAGCAGATTTGGCAGTGAAAACCACTCCGGTTTATACATACGTTTACCCATCTGGTAAGTCAGCCAGTTAAATTTATACGCCACCAGCATCGGCTTTTTGCACAACATGGCTTCTAATGAGGCCGTCCCGGAAGCCAGTAAAACCGCATCTGCAGCTATCATAACCTGGCGGGACTGACCATCCAGCACCCTGACATCCGGCTTTGCAGAACAGTCCTCAAGACCGGCTAGAATCTGCTCCCTGCGTCTGTCATTGGCGGCGGGGATCAGCACCTTTAGCCCGGGTATTTTTTGTTGTAATAATGAAACCGTCTGCAAGAAGGGCGGCAGCAAGCGTTGTACTTCACCACCACGACTGCCCGGTAACACTGCCAGTACTTTATCATTATCGTCCAGTCCCAGCTCATGCCTGGCCGCCCGCTGATCCGGCTTCAGCGGAATAGCATCGGCAAGGGTATGGCCGACAAAAGTACAGGGCACCTGATGGCGATCATAAAAGATCTTTTCAAACGGCAGCAGGCTGAGCACCATGTTGGTGGCCCGGGCTATTTTCACAATACGTTTTTCCCGCCAGGCCCACACTGTGGGGCTGACGTAGTGCACTGTGGGTATGCCCTGCTGCTTGAGCTTTTCTTCCAGGCCCAGATTAAAGTCCGGAGCATCAATGCCCACAAATACATCGGGCGGGTTAACAGTAAAATGTTCAACCAGGGAACGTCGCACGGCCAGCAACCGACGTATTCTCGAAAGTACTTCGATCAGGCCCATTACCGATAACTCTTCCATATCGAAAAGCGTCCGGCAGCCTTGCTGCTGCATCTGTGGTCCCGCAATACCAACAAACTCGGCTTCAGGCAGCCTTTTTTTAAGGGCCTGAATCAGGCCGGCACCTAAAATATCGCCGGAGGCTTCTCCGGCGACAAGACCAATTCGGGTTACTGAGGTTGTCATAGAAACTAGCGGACGATGCCTCTGGATGAGTTAGCGATAAAGTCCACCAACATTTCCAGTTCTGGTGCCCGTTTTGCCATCTCACGCAGTTCACGCAATGCCTCTTCGGTGGTTTTACCACTGCGATAAAGCACCTTATAAGCACGGCGGATCTGCAATATGGCTTCTTTTGAATAGCCACGACGACGCAGGCCTTCGGCGTTAATACCATGAGGACTGGCCCCTTTACCACCAACCATTACATAAGGGGGTAAATCACGCAGCAGTATGGTCCCTGCGGCACAGAAGCTATGAGATCCCACATGACAAAACTGGTGCACTCCTGACATGCCACCTAAGATGGCCCAGTCACCAACATGTACATGGCCGGCAACGCTGGCATTGTTAGCAAAGATATTATTGCTACCTACCATGCAATCATGGGCAAGATGCACATAGGCCATCAGCAGATTGTTGTTACCTATGCGGGTTAATGAATTGTCCTGAACCGTGCCCCGGTGCACCGTGACACATTCTCTGAAGGTATTGCCATCACCAATTTCCAGCCTTGTCGGCTCACCGGCATATTTGAGATCCTGGCAGTCTTCACCGATGGAACAGAACTGATAAAAATGATTGTCTTTGCCAATACGGCTCGGCCCCTTGAGCACCACATGGGACTCGATCACCGTGTTGTCACCAATCTCTACATCTGCACCAATCACGGTATAAGCACCAACTTTTACGTTGCTGCCCAGGGTGGCGGCAGGATCTATTAGGGCTGTCTGGTGAATCACCTTATTACATCTTCCTCATTGCACACATGAATTCGGCACTACAGGCCTCCTCACCATCCACACTGGCAACACCGGAAAACTTCCAGATTCCCCGTTTTTCTTTGATCAGCACCACATCGAACTCAAGTCTGTCACCGGGCACCACCGGACGCTTGAAACGAGCCTTATCAATGCCGGCATACAGATACAGCTCATCGGTATTTCCCGCAGTTTTAAAGCCGAGTATCCCCGCTGCCTGTGCCATGGCTTCCAGAATCATCACGCCGGGGAAAATAGGCTTACCCGGGAAATGCCCGGTAAAACAGGGTTCATTAAATGAAATATTCTTATAGGCCTTGATGGAAACACCCAGCTCATAATCTGTCACCCTGTCTATCAGCAAGAAAGGATAACGATGGGGCAATAGCTCCATGATCTCTTCGATGTCGATGCGCTTTAACTCGTTAGCCAACTACCTGTCTCCTTTGTCAGCACTGTCGTGCTCTGAATAATGTTTTTCCAGTTTTCTGACACGTTGGCTGAGCCGCTCAAGACTGCGCACATTCGCCACGGCTTTACGCCACTCGCGGCTTGGCTGGGACGGTAAGCCCGATGAGTAGGCCCCGGCCTGACTGACCCCCTTAGTCACCATGCTCATACCGGTAAAGTGCACATTATCGGCTATTTCAACATGGCCGGTAATGGCGCTCAGCCCCCCTATGGTACAGTTGCGACCAATACGGGTGCTGCCTCCCACTACAGTGCAACCGGCTATCGCCGTGTTTTCACCTATAACCACATTGTGCGCTATCTGGCACTGGTTATCGATGATCACACCATCAGCCAGGCAGGTATCATCCAGTGCGCCTCTGTCTATTGTGGTACTGGCACCAATCTCGACCCGGTCACCGATAATGACACGGCCAAGCTGGGGGATCTTAACCCACTGGCCATTATCATTGGCATACCCGAAGCCATCTGCACCAATCACCGCAGCGGACTGGATCAGGCAATCACGACCGATCTGTACATCGTGATAAAGGGTCACATTAGCCCAGAGTTTAGTACCGGCACCAATGGTCACGTTTTTACCAATGACACAACCTGCGCCAATTTGCACACCGTCACCAAGCTTGACCCCGGATTCAATCACTGCATTGGCGCCAATCCCGACTCCCCGGCCCAGCTCGACATCTGCCGCCATCACCGCGTGAGGTGATACCAGCTCTGCCGCCGCCGGTGTTGTGTCCATCAATTGCGCCAGTCTGGCAAAGCCCACGTAGGGGTTTTTCATCACCAGCGCATTAACAGGACAGAACTCCAGGTCGTCTGGCTGCACGATCACAGCATCAGCCTTCGTGTCTCTGAGCTGGCTACGATACTTGCTATTGGATAAAAAGGAAATCTGACCTTTGCCCGCCCTGGCCAGGGTTGAGACGGCGTGAATCTTCACATCGCCATCGCCCCGGACTTCGGCGCCAAGGTACTCAGCCAGTTGACTGAGGCTGTAGGTTTTCATCTACCAAATCGGCCTGTTATTTGATTTTACTGACCTGATCCACCACTTGCTGTGACAGATTGTTGGCTTCAGCCATATAAGCAACGGCATTAGAGTTCAGTACCAGATCATAGTTTTCTTTCTCAGCAATACCATCGATCGCTTGTTTGATCAGGCCAAGCAATTTGTCGCGCTCTTCACCCTGACGGGTCTGGATCTGCTGTTGCAGGGGCTGCGTCTTGCCGGCGTATTCATCACGCAGTGAAATCAGCTTGTCTTCCAGCTCTTTGCGCTCGGCATCACTCATCGTGGCGGCATCACGCTCGCGTTTTTCCATGTAGTACTTGATGTCTTTTTCCATGCGACCGATCTCTTCGATCTGGTCCTTGAATTCATTACGGATGTTTTCCTGGATCACTGCCGCCTGAGGCAAAGACTGAAAAATGCCCTGAACATTCACCACACCGATTTTCTGCGCCGCCATGGCTGCTGAACTGAGCATAGAGCTACCAAGTACCGCTGCAGCTAAAACACCTTTGTTGAATTTATTCAAAATACTCTCCTTATTTATACTGAGCCTGTAAGCAGGCCTATTTTATTAGAATGTCTGCCCGATATTAAAGGAGAAGAAGCGACTTTCATCACCATCTTCTTCTTTGAGGATACGGGAAAAGCTGAAAATCATCGGCCCCATGGGAGACAGCCACTGCACCGACAGGCCCGCAGAGGCGCGGAAACGACCGATATCGGAATAATCGGCAATCTTGTTGCGTTCCGATTCCGCCAGTCCATCATAATTTTCTACTCTGAATTCAGTGTCCCATACATTCCCTACGTCCACAAACAGACTGGTACGCACAGAATTATCCAGCTCTTCATCCAGAAATGGTGTGGGTACAATTAATTCCACGCCTCCGAGCACCATGGCATTACCACCAATGGCACGCAGTCTGGTGGTATCGGTTATGGTATCAGCATTAGGGCCAAGCGGAATCTGACTGCCATCAGGGGCGGTAATAGTACTGGGGCGGCGATAAATGGGTCTTGGTCCTACCGTATTATTTTCGAAACCACGCAGTGAATCACTACCGCCAGCCCTGAAATTATCCCAGAATGGCAAAATCTGATCGTTGCCGTCCAGGTCACCGTAGCCGTTACCGTAGCCCGCTTCCAATCTTGCCAGGAACGACCAGCGCTGGTCTCTCGACAATGGGAAGTAGAACTTGGTATCAAAATTAATCTTGAAGTAGTCCACATCAGAAAAGGGGGCAGTAATCTTTGCCGTTGCCCGCTGAGATGAACCTGCTGTCGGGAACACACCACGGTTCAGTGTACTGCGGCTCCATCCTGCACTGAATTCATAGGTATTAAACTGGATGCCGGCATCCGGATCGTTAGGGTCGGCAAACATGTCATAAAAATTTCTGATTTGATCATAGGTTTGCAGTTGCGAGATCTTGTTATATTTGTAGGTTACGCCGAAATTCAGACGGTTATATTCATCCACCGGATAACCGAAATTAGCGCCTAAACCCCAGGATTTATTATTGTACTGCACCAGGTTGGCGTTACCGGCATCGAATTCTGAATAAAACAGGGTGCCACCGAGGCTGATACCATCAATGGTAAAGTAGGGATCCGTGTAGGAAATGGTCGCGCTTTGCTGGTAAGAAACCGTATTCAGATTAAGACCCAGTCTTTTGCCTGTGCCGAGGAAGTTATCCTGCTGAATACCGGCCTGCAGACTGAGTTTAGTGCGATCGCCGTAACCGATACCGGCATTGAAGGAACCGGACGGCTGCTCCTTGACCTTGAAGTTCACATCCACCTTGTCTTCTTCACCGGGCAGGCGCACCGTTTCAAAGTCGACCTCTTCCATGTAAGTCAGTCTTGACATACGGGCTTTGGAAGTCTCGAGCGCCGTATTCGACAACCAGGCACCTTCCATCTGTCTCACTTCACGGCGCAGTACTTCATCGGCAGTGACATCATTGCCACTGAAATTGATGCGTCTGACATAAATACGTTTACCCGGATCCACAGACAAGGTCAGCTTAACGGTCTTATCTTCATCATTAATTTCAGGGATGGTGGTCACTTCGGGAAAAGCATAACCGAAACGCCCAAGGTACTTACTGAGAAACTCTTCTGTGTAAGTGACTTCCGCCAGGTTATACATTTTGCCTTCGGAGAGAGGCAGAATCCGGCTGATGGCTTCTTCCTGGCCAAGCAAATCACCGATAAGCTCCACCTCTGAGATAGTATATTGCTCGCCCTCATCCATATTCAGAGTGATATAGATACCAGATTTATCCGGCGTCATAGACACCTGTGTGGAGTCCAGGCTATAGCGCAGATACCCCCGGTCTTTATAGTAACTCTCGAGCGTTTCCATATCACCCGTCAGCTTTTGTTTCTGATAACGGGTTTCTGATAAAAAGTCCCACCAGGGCGTGTCAAAGCGCAGTTCGATTTGTTCCAGCAGTTCCGCATCGCTGAATACTTCATTACCGACAATGTTGATCTGCTTGATATCGGCCGCATCACCCTCTTCAAATAACAATTTGAGGTCAACCCGGTTACGGGGCAACGGCGTCACGATAGCGCTGACATCGGCGTTGTATTTACCGATGCTGTAATAGAAATCTTTCAGACCATTCTCAATCGAGGTCAGTACCGTCTTGTCCAGCGGCTCACCGACACGGATATCGCTCTCTTCAAGACTTTGCTGAAGCTGCTCGTCCTTGATGTCTTTATTACCTTCAAAATTAATCCGGCTGATAGTGGCCCGCTCACGCACCTGTATAACCAGAGTGCCACCATCTCTGAGCACTTTGATACTCTCGAAATGAGTCGAATCATAAAGAGATCGAATCAACTGAGATATCCGGAAGGAGTTCAGTTTATCACCCACATTAACCGGCAGGTAGGTCAGGGCTGCACCAAGTGCTACCCGCTGCAGACCTTCAATTTTTATATCTTCCACCACGAATTCGCTGGCGTTTTCTGCCGACGCAAAAAAGGCTCCGGATAGCATCAATCCGGCAACAACTAACTGTTTCAACTTCATCAAAAAATATTCATCCAAACTGCTGGGATTCGCGAAAAGCCCATATTGTTATTAGTCTACAAGCGAGCGATATCATTAAAAATTGCTACTGACATTAACAGCAACAACAGTGCGCCACCTATACGAAACCCGACTTCCTGCACCCCTTCAGGCACAGGACGGCCCGTCAAAAGTTCAATAAAATAGTAAAGCAGGTGTCCACCATCAAGTACCGGCAAGGGTAAAAGATTAATAATACCGAGGTTAACGCTGATCAAAGCCAGAAAGCTTAAAAAATACACCAACCCATAACCAGCACTGACACCTGCTCCCTGAGCTATGGAGATAGGGCCACTCAAATTTTTTACTGACACATCTCCGCTAATCAGCTTGCCTATCATCTCAACACTGAGCACCATTAAGCGCCAGGTTTTATCGGCACCTTCCACCAGGGCGCCCACCGGGCCAAACTGTCTGGTTATCCGGTAGCTATCCGGCCAGGGCTCAGAACGGGGCACGATCCCCAGATATCCCTGAGATTCACCATTTATCTCCCGACGCCCGGCCTGAACCTGTATGTCACTTAGACCACCTTGTCGCTCTACCTGCAACGTCAGGCTTTCATCAGGCCGTGCACTGATAAAATCCACTATTTGTACCCAATTCTGCACAGGAGTTCCATTCAGTTGCCGTATTTTATCTCCTGCCTGCAAACCTCCCTGCTGTGCAGGCGAGTCTTCAGCGACAAATGCCAGCTCCGTAGTGGCATCCGGCCTGTAGGGTTCCAGACCCAGACTGAGCAGGGCTGACTCCTTGTCAGGATCAAACTGCCAGTTGCTGATATCCAGAACCAGCCGTTGTCTGCCCTGCTGCTGATCACTGACCATCATCTCCAGCCGAGATTTTCCGATATGTGATACCAGCTCCAGGTTAACCGCTTCCCAATCCGGTGTTTCCCGGCTACCGATCTGCAGAATCTGCATACCACTGCGGGTACCGGCCTCTGCCGCAATACTCTGCGCTGGTACATTACCCACAACAGGTTTGACGGTCTCGACGCCAAGCATATACATACACATCAGCGCAAATACGGCAAAGATAAAGTTCACCATCGGTCCCGCCGCCACTATGGCAATACGCCGCCCCACGCTCTGGCGATTAAAGGCCCGGGGTAAATCCTCATCGCGAACCGGTTCAACCCGCTCGTCCAGCATTTTTACATAGCCGCCGAGTGGGATCGCCGCAATCACAAACTCAGTGCCGGTTTTATCGGTGCGACGCCATAGTGGCTTGCCAAAGCCAATCGAAAAACGCAGTACTTTAACACCACAGCGCCTGGCTATAAAGAAATGTCCCCATTCGTGGACTGCCACCAGCACCCCCAGGGCGAGAATAAAAAACAATAAACTCCACAGGAAACTTAACATTTACAACCCCAGTGCCCGCTGTGACATCTGACCAATCCACTCACTGGCCAATACCCTGACTTCGTTATCAAAGCCTATGATGTCATCAATACTGTTAAGTTCACAGGGCTTGAGCCGATCCAACACGCTGCGGTTTACCTCTGCGATACCTGTAAATGGGAGTTCACCATCCAGAAATGCCTTCACCGCGATTTCATTGGCTGCGTTGAGCGCGGTGGTGGCATATTGACCAGCGGCACAACTTTCTATCGCTAACGCCAGGTTCGGATACTTGTCGAAATCCGGAGCCCGGAAAGAAAAATCTGCCATCCGCGCGAAATCCAGCGGTGCAACACCAGATGCAATCCGCTCAGGATAAGCCAGGGCATGAGCAATGGGAGTGCGCATATCCGGGTGCCCCAACTGAGCCAGTACTGAACCATCATTGTATTGCACCATCGAATGGATCACACTTTGTGGGTGCAATACCACCTCAATTTGCTCAGGCTTAAGACCGAAAAGCCAGCAGGCTTCGATAAACTCCAGGCCTTTGTTCATCATGGTGGCAGAGTCGACTGAAATTTTCTGGCCCATACTCCAGTTAGGGTGGGCACAGGCCTGGGCGGGTGTCACCGTATCCAGTTTGCTGTTATCTGTGTGCAGAAACGGACCACCCGAGCCTGTCAGCAGGATTCTGGCAATGCCTTTTGCCTGCGGATCCCCATAGACATAATCTGTCGGCAAACACTGAAAAATGGCATTATGTTCACTGTCTATAGGCAACAGTTGTGCTTTGCCTTTGCTGACCTCATCCATAAAAAGCTGGCCGGACATCACCAACGCTTCCTTGTTCGCCAGCAGTACCTTTTTCCCGGCTCTGGCCGCAGCCATGGTAGGTAACAAACCTGCAGCGCCAACAATGGCCGCCATCACAGAATCTGTTTGCTGGTGTTCGCTGACAAAGGCCAGCGCCTCGGCACCGGCGAGAACCTCACTACTGACCTGATATTGTGATGCCAGCTCGCAGGCTTGGCGGTAATCAGCCTTATCGGCCACCACCAGATATTGAGGTTTAAACTCGCGGGCCTGCTGCATCAGTCTGTCCAGGCGCGTATGGGCGGTCAGGGCAAAAACCTGATAGTGTCCGGGATGCAAACGGATAACATCCAGCGTACTTTCGCCGATTGAACCGGTTGAGCCGAGCAGAGTAAGTCGTTGCATCAGGTCATCCACAACACATAGCACAGAGCAAAAACCGGAAAGGCTGCGGTCAGACTGTCAATACGATCCAGAATACCGCCATGGCCCGGCAGCAGCGTGCCGCTGTCCTTACAGCCCACACAACGTTTGAACATACTCTCATTAAGGTCCCCCAGTGCCGATACGGCTACAGTCAATCCACCTATGATCAGGTGCGTCCAGATCATGCTGGCATTAACCTGATAATGCAGAGCAGCAAAACCGATAATCGCAAAAGACGCGGCAATACCACCGAGCAGCCCTTCCAGCGTCTTGCCCGGGGATACATTAGGCCTGAGCTTATGCCGGCCAAATTTAACGCCGATAAAAAAGGCACCAATATCGGCCGCCCACACGATGCCCAGCACATAAAAAATCAGTGACGCGCCATACAGGGTGTCAACATCATAGAGCTGAGTGCGCAGTGTCACGATAGCTACCCAGGTGGGTACCAGAGTCAGAATACCGAAAAGTCCCCGCAAAGAGCGACTGTTACGCCACAACGCAGTGTATTTTGGATAGGCCAGTATCATCAGCAGCACAACTACCCACCACAGCGCTGCTATCACCAGTATAAAGAGATATAACTCCGTGAGTTGCCCCTGTACCCATATCTGCTTTACCGGCACCAGATAAGCCAGCAGGGTACAAATTGCCGCTACCAGCAAGGTATAGAGAGCTTTGGCAGGACGATTCTTAAGCCCCATCAGGTTAGCCCATTCCCAGGCACCGAGTACCACAATCAGACCAATGCAGAGTTCGAAGCCACGTAAAGGCAGAAACAAAATCGCAATCAGGGCCAGCGGAGCCAGCACCAGCGCTGTTATTACCCGTTGCTTTAACATTCGGGATGACTCCTGTAGCGCACAGAATTGAGGCTCATACTTCCACCTGCTCAGAGGTCATGCCAAAGCGCCGTTGGCGTGCAGCAAAATCGGATAACGCCTGACCGAATGCCTCTTCGTCAAAATCAGGCCACAGAGTAGGGGTAAAATACAACTCAGAATAGGCCAGTTGCCAGAGCAGAAAATTACTCACCCTGCTCTCGCCACCGGTGCGGATAAGCAAATCCAGCTGTGGCAGAGCAGCCAGACAGATATGACGGGAAAAGAGTTCTTCATCTATATCACTGATCTCCAGTTGCCCGTCGCGGACTTTTTCGGCGCAATCTCTGGTCGCCTGGATAATATCCCATCGACCACCGTAGTTGGCGGCAATATTCAGTACCAGTGACTGGTTATCAGCGGTCAGGGCTTCAGCGGCATGTATCCGCTCAATCAATTTTCCATCAAAGCGACTGGTATCACCCACCACCTTTAGCCGGACATCATTCTTGTGCAGCCTCTTGACTTCACTTTTCAATACCAGATTGAACAACTCCATCAACACCCCGACTTCCTCTGCCGGGCGATTCCAGTTCTCGCTGCTAAAGGCAAACAGGGTCAGGGCCTCGATACCCTGCTTTCGGGCAAAAGTAACGGCGTTGCGCACAGACTCGACCCCGGCCTTATGCCCGAAGGTTCTGATCTTGCCCCGTTGTTTGGCCCAGCGCCCGTTGCCATCCATAATGATGGCAACATGTCTGGGTATCGCAGAATTGGCTGTCATGAAAATCCTTTGAACCGAGCGCCGCTCAGATTTCCATCAGCTCTTTTTCCTTGTCGGCCAACAACTGATCGATTTTACCTACGAACTCGTCGGTCAGTTTCTGGATCCCTTCCTCGGCGCTGTGACCCTCATCTTCGCCAATTTCTTTTTCTTTTACCAATTCTTTGATATCACTGTTGGCATCACGACGGATATTACGAATGGCAACACGGCTTTGCTCGGCTTCGGCCCGCACAACCTTGATAAAATCCTTACGACGTTCTTCTGTCAGTGCTGGCATGGGAATACGAATCACGGTACCGGCACTCATGGGATTGAGGCCAAGGTCTGATTGCATAATGGCCTTCTCCACAGCTTGTGTGGCACTCTTGTCAAATACGGTCAGGGCCAGCGTACGGGCATCTTCGGCCACCACATTCGCCACCTGATTCAGTGGTGTATCAGCGCCGTAGTAAGACACCGTGATAGAGTCGAGCAGACTGGGGTGAGCACGGCCGGTACGAATTTTACCCAGTTGACTCTTCAGGGCACTGATACATTTATTCATACGCTCTTGGGCGTCTTTATTAATTTCATTTAGCATTGTTGTAATCCTGTTTTACTTTTCTAAGCCAGATTCTTCTGATGATCGATCAAGGTGCCGACATCTTCGCCCATCACCACATCTTTGAGGCAACCGGGTTTGTTCATGTTAAACACCCTGATAGGTAAATTATGATCCCGCGCCAGGGTAAAGGCGGCCAGGTCCATGACTTTGAGTTCTTTTTCCAGCACTTCCTGATAGGTGAGTTGCTGATACATTACCGCATCCGGGTTCTTGGCCGGATCCGAGTCGAAAACGCCATCGACCTTGGTCGCTTTAAGCACCGCATCGGCTTCAATTTCGATACCTCGTAAGCAAGCTGCCGAATCTGTCGTGAAAAAGGGATTGCCTGTGCCGGCAGCAAAGATGACCACCCGGCCTGACTTTAACAGACTGATAGCCTCGGCCCAGTTATAGGCATCACAGACTCCGTTTAAGGGAATAGCGGACATCAGACGGGCATTAACAAAAGCCCGGTGCAGGGCATCACGCATGGCCAGACCGTTCATCACCGTAGCCAGCATACCCATGTGGTCTCCGACAACCCTGTTCATACCGGCTTTAGCCAGACCTTCACCGCGAAATAAATTGCCACCTCCGATAACCAGGCCGACCTGCACACCCAACTCTACCAGCTCTTTAATTTCCTGAGCCATGCGATCCAACACTTTAGGATCGATACCAAAACCTTCCTGCCCCATCAGGGCCTCACCACTGAGTTTGAGTAATATGCGTCTGTAGGCGGATTTGGGATTAATACTCATTGATCAGTTGTTCCTGTATAAATTGCGGTGAACCAACGCCATTTTTCAACCTGACAACACCGGCGCACTCTGATTGCATTCCAGTTCAGGTTACCACCGGTATCTAAGGATGTCGCCAGAGCAAACATCGCCGAAGAGGTGCTCCCTGCGACTCCGGCATACCGTCCGTCCCTGGACATAAAAAAGCACCCCTTAAAGAGGTGCTCGTATTATACCCAAGAAACCTCACATTGCGAGTGACTTGGGTATCTATGACATTGCCACCGGGCAAAAGTCGCAGGCCAGTTTATTTCTTGGCTGCGGCCATTTGTGCCTGTACTTCGGCGGCGAAGTCTTCAGATTTCTTCTCAATACCTTCACCCACTTCGAAACGTACGAAGTTGACCACATCAGCATTGCTGGCTTTAAGCAAGGCACCAACACTCTGAGAAGGATCTTTGACGAACGGCTGGCCGGTAAGGCTGATTTCACCGGTAAACTTGCTCATACGACCAGCAACCATCTTCTCAGCAATTTCTGCAGGCTTACCGCTTTGCATGGCGATATCGATCTGAATGGCTTTTTCTTTTTCCACCACATCAGCCGGAACCTGTTCAGGCTTAACAAACTGCGGATTAGACGCAGCAACGTGCATGGCCACATCTTTAGCCAGCTCGCTATCACCGCCTTCAAGGATGGTTAATACGCCGATACGGCCACCATGCACATAGGCACCCAGGTTATCACCTTCGATGCTGACCACACGGCGAACAGTAATGTTCTCACCGATTTTTGCAACCAGGTTTTCACGGGCTTCAGAAACTTTGATACCGTCCAGTTCCAGATTGTTCAGCGCTTCTGCGTCGTTCAGTCTGTTAGCCAGGGCCAGGTCAACAATCTTATCACCAAAGGCCAGGAAGCTTTCATCACGGGCAACAAAGTCGGTTTCACAATTCAGTTCAACCATCACCGCATGGTTACCCTCGACTTTAGTCAGGATCACACCCTCTGCGGCGATACGACCGGCTTTCTTGGCGGCTTTGGCCTGACCGGATTTACGCATATTTTCAATGGCCTGCTCAACATCGCCATTGGTTTCTTCCAGCGCCTTTTTACAATCCAGCATACCGGCACCGGTACGTTCACGAAGTTCTTTTACTAGAGCTGCAGTTACTGCCATTTCTCTTTCCTCTGTAGAGTTGTTCGTTGGACCACAAGGGAACCCTTGTGAGACACAGTGTCACAGCGGCTCAGTGTTTCAGGCCGCTGTGACAACTGCATGACGCTTATTCAGTTTCGACGAAATCGTCGTGTTCAGCCTGGGCTTCCAGGTTCTGTTCACGGCCTTCACCGATGGCATCGGCGGCGGCGTTCAGGTAAAGCTGAACGGCACGAATGGCATCGTCGTTACCAGGGATAACATAATCCACACCGTCAGGATCTGAGTTAGTATCCACTACGGAAACAACCGGGATACCCAGGTTTCTGGCTTCGGTAATAGCAATGTGCTCATGTACCGCGTCAATAACAAACAAACAATCAGGCAGACCGCCCATGTTCTTGATACCACCGAGACTGGACTCCAGCTTATTCATTTCGCGGGTCAGCATCAGGGCTTCTTTTTTGGTCAGCTTTTCAAAAGTGCCGTCCTGAGCCTGTTGCTCAAGATCTTTCAGACGCTTGATGGACTGGCGAACGGTTTTCCAGTTGGTCAGCATACCGCCGAGCCAGCGCTTGTTCACGTAGAACTGATCGCAACGGATCGCGGCATCTTTAACTGCATCGCTGGCAGCACGTTTGGTACCGACAAACAGCACTTTACCTTTTTTGGCAGATACGCCGGACAGGTAGTTCAGTGCGGAATTGAACAATGGAACCGTTTTTTCAAGATTGATGATATGTACTTTATTACGGGCGCCGAAAATGTAAGGTTTCATTTTCGGATTCCAGTAACGGGTCTGGTGACCGAAGTGCACGCCGGCTTGCAGCATGTCGCGCATAGATACGTTTGCCATAATTTTTCCTTATGGGGTTAGGCCTCCATATATCCCAGTTCTCGATCTGAACAGTACCTGAAGCACTCCCAGACACCCCGAAAACTGTGTCGATATATGTGTGTGATTAAATAATGTTAATGCAAATTACACCGGCTCTGTTGGAACAGGCTTAATTTGCGGGCGGCTTTATACCATAGTCAGGCTATAAGATACAACTGATTGTTATGTCGAAGTTAGCCTCAATGCTGTCTCCCTGCCTATACAGACGGCGGCGCAGAGGCTAGAATGCGCCTCTGAATGTTGGAATCAGGAAAGTGGAAAAACATTGACCGCCATTATCAAAACAAAAGACGAAATAGACAAGATGCGCATCGCCGGAAAGCTGGCATCACAAGTACTGGAGATGATCGGTCCCTATGTACAAAAAGGGGTCACCACCGATGAACTTAACCAGCGCTGCCATGACTACATTGTCAATCAGCAGGGTGCTATTCCGGCACCGCTGAATTACCATGGATTTCCCAAATCCATTTGTACCTCTGTCAACCACGTGATCTGTCATGGTATCCCCTCAGATAAGAAACTCAAGGACGGGGATATCATCAATATTGATGTCACAGTGATCAAAGATGGTTATCACGGTGATACCTCTAAGATGTTTGTGGTAGGTCAGCCCAGTATTCTTGCGGAGCGTCTGATCAGAGTCACCCAGGAATGTATGTATAAAGGTATTGAACTGGTACGCCCGGGTGTACAGCTTGGTGATATCGGCCATGCGATTGCCCAACATGCTGAGCAGCATCACTACTCAGTGGTAAGAGAGTATTGTGGTCACGGCATTGGCGCCGAATTCCATGAAGATCCTCAGGTGCTGCACTATGGCAAACCCGGTACCGGTGAGGTGTTGCAGGAAGGCATGTGCCTGACCATTGAGCCTATGATCAATGCCGGTAAGCGTCATTCCAAGCTACTCAAAGACGGCTGGACAGTGGTCACTAAAGATCGCAGTCTCAGTGCCCAGTGGGAGCATACCCTGCTGGTTACCGCCACGGGTTGTGAAATTCTGACCCTGCGCAGTGATGAAACAATTGCGCGGGTAATCAACCACTAAGGAGTTGCCCTTGTCGCTGCAGAGCCTGCTCGGCCAGATAAAACGCATCAGCACGGTGGATAATATCGCTGCGTTCAAGGCCTGTATCGAAAATAACCATCAATGGCTGGAAGACAATGCCTCACTTACAGAGGTGGATAATCTGGTGCGCGGCCGGGCAACCTTTGTGGATGCGCTGTTGCGCCATATCTGGCAGCTACTGGAATTACACAGCTATCCTGAACTGGCGCTGGTGGCCGTTGGCGGCTACGGCCGCGGGCAATTGCAACCCTATTCAGATATTGATTTGCTGCTGCTGAATCACAAAAAGCCCAGCGAAGAGATCAATGAAAAGCTTGGTCGTTTCGTGACGCTGCTGTGGGATATTGGTCTGGATGTGGGCCATTCTGTCAGAACCCTGTCACAGACAATCAAGCTGGCAAAAGACGATGTCAGCATCGCGACTAATCTTATCGAAGCGCGCCTGCTCAGTGGCAGCAAAGAGACTTTTAATCGCTTGCAGCAAAAAGTTCAGGGCAAAGGGTTCTGGAGCAGTAAAGATTTCTTTCTAGCCAAATACGATGAACAACGTCAACGCCACGCCAAGTTTAACGGCACCGCCTATAACCTCGAGCCTAATGTCAAAGAGAACCCCGGCTGTCTGCGGGATATTCAGACCATTGGCTGGGTGGCTAAAAAACATTTTAAGGTGCTCAAAGGTCAGGAACTGGTGGAGCACAATTACTTTACTGCCAGAGAATTTGAAGAGCTGATCGAGTGTCGTAATCATTTATGGCGCATTCGCTTTGCCCTGCACCTGGAAGCCGGGCGCAGCGAGAACCGTCTGTTGTTTGATTTTCAGCCCGAGGTGGCGAAACGCCTGGGATATGGTGATGAGGGCAAAGCCTCGGTAGAAACCATGATGAAAGCGTTCTTTCGCACGGTGCGCCGGATTTCAGAGCTCAATGAGATGCTGTTGCAGCATTTTCGCCAGGATATACTGGCAGCAAAAGTGCGCCGGTTTGAGCCGATTAATCAGGATTTTGCCCTTGCCGATGGCTTGTTACAGGCCCGCCATGACCAGGTATTTGACACCCCGGAAAAGCTGCTGAGTTTTTTAGTACTGCTTTCAGATACACCTCAGGCACAGGGGTTACATTCGGCCACACTCAGACTGCTGCGTAACGCCCGGCGTAATTTCCGTTCGGCGTTTTTATGTGAACGCCCTGGTTGCCGTGAACTCTTTATGCGACTGCTCAAACACCCGAATTTCTTCTCCTTTGCCTGGGAAGTGGCCCACAAGCACGGCATCATGCAGGCCTATCTGCCCGAGTGGAACCAGATTGTGGGCATGATGCAGTTTGATCTCTTCCATGCCTACACGGTAGATGAACACACCCACAGATTAATCAAACATATCTATCATTACAGTCAGAGTGAAGGCGCCAGGGACTTCCCCCGTTGCCACAGGATCTTCCAGAATCTGGACAAGCCTGAGTTGTTGTATATCGCCGCCATTTTCCATGATATTGGCAAAGGTCGCGGTGGTGACCATTCCAAGCTCGGCGCAGAAGATCTGCGTGCTTTTTGCGACACTCATGGCGTTGGCAAAAAAGACAAGGAACTGGTGGTATGGCTGGTAGAGAATCATCTGCTGATGTCCGTTACCGCGCAGCGCCGGGATATCTATGATCCTGATGTCATTAATGAATTTGCCGGCAAGATACGTAATGTCAATTATCTGGAGCATCTGTACGCGCTGACTCTGGCAGATATCCGCGCCACCAATGATAACCTCTGGAATGACTGGAAAGCGTCGTTGTTAAGAGAGCTGTATCTGATGACCAAAAAGGCCCTTGAAAGCGGCCTGGAATGTCAGATTGATCTTAAAGCCAAAGTGGAAGAACACCAGCAGGAAGCCCTTAACCTGTTGGCCTCTATGGGCAAAGACGACCATCAGGTACAACAGTTCTGGGATCGCCTGGACTGGGACTATTTTGTGCGGTTTAAGCCCAGCCAGCTGGTCTGGCATGCCAGTGTCATCCTCGGCAATGAAAGCCTGGCAGAGAATCAGGTCATTGTTGAAGTCAGCGATGATACCTCAAAGGCCGGTACCGAGCTTATTCTTTATGGTCGCGACCGGGCCAGCCTGTTTGCACAGATTGCCTCGGTACTGGACAGCCGTAACTGTTCAATCCATGACGCACAGATTATGAGCACACAGGATGGCTACGTGTTCGACAGCTTTGTAATTCTTGAGGATGATGGCAGCCGCATCACCTCTGGCTCCCGTCGTCAGAGCCTCAAAGATGCCATTCTTGCCCAACTGGAACGACCGGGCAGTGCCCACCAGAACAACCGAAAGATGCCCAGACGGATGAAACAACTCAATGTTCCGGTGAAAATGCGCTTTTTTACCAATCAGGCCAATATGACGCTGCTTGAGCTGGAAGCGCTTGATGCACCGGGGCTGCTGGCCACCATCTCGCAACAATTTGTGATCTGCGACTTGTCTCTGCATATGGCCAAGATCACCACCATAGGTGAGCGGGCGGAGGACTTGTTTATTCTCACCAACAGTCAGGGCGAAGCCCTGACCAATGAACAACAGGTCACACTGAAAAAGCAACTAATGTCCATTTTGAATCAACAAACACAGAGTGAAACATGTCAGAACTGAAATCCATCATAGAACAGGCCTTTGAACAGCGTAACGAGCTGGACAGCGCAGATATGCAAGTGGCCGATGCCGTGTCACAGGCCATTGCCATGCTTAACACGGGTGAGGCTCGCGTGGCCGAAAAAATTGCCGGAGAATGGGTCGTCCACCAGTGGCTGAAAAAAGCCGTGCTGTTGTATTTCCGTCTGCATGACAACCAGTTAATAGACGGGGCTGAAAGTCGCTTCTACGACAAGGTACCGCTGAAATATGCCGATTATACTGCCCGTCAGTTTGCCGATGAGGGGGTAAGGGTGGTGCCACCGGCAACGGTACGTACCGGCTCATATGTGGCGAAAAATGTGGTGCTGATGCCCTCTTACACCAATATCGGCGCCTATATTGACGAAGGCACTATGGTAGACACCTGGGCTACGGTTGGCTCCTGCGCACAAATTGGTAAAAACGTACATTTATCCGGTGGCGTAGGTATTGGCGGAGTACTGGAGCCCCTGCAGGCCAACCCCACTATTATTGAAGACAACTGCTTTATCGGCGCCCGTTCAGAGATCGTCGAAGGGGTGATTGTAGAAGAAGGTGCGGTGATTTCCATGGGCGTATATATCAGCCAGAGCACCCGTATCTATGACAGAGAAACCGGCCAGATCCATTATGGCCGGGTACCGGCAGGCTCTGTAGTGGTCTCCGGCACCCTGCCCTCAAAAGATGGCAAGTGCAACCTGTATGCCGCCATTATTGTGAAAAAAGTCGATGCAAAAACCCGCGCCAAAGTCGGTATTAACGCTTTGCTCAGAGCCGCGGAATAATAGCAACTGTGCACCGGAACACCCTGAAAAAGAATTGCCAGGGTGTTCCATTTGTCATTCTCTGCTGTAAAAACAACATTCTCAGAGAGAGACTTAGTTCGTATAAAGCTGTTTAATCCAGGGTAACACCTCGTCCTGAGGCTCCAGCGTCTCACAGGCATCCACCTTAAGAAGCGGTGCTTTGGCGCTGCCCTGCAACTCCTCAAGCAACGCATAAATATGCCGGCCCGCGCCACAGTAAGTATCACCATAGCTGCTGTCGCCCAGCGCCACCACCGCAAAGGGGCGTCCGTCGAGCAGTGGAAAGCGGGACTCCATATCCAGAATCAGGCCTTCAAGATTAGGTGGTACATCGCCCTGCCCGGTAGTAGAGCTGATAAACAACAGCTCATCGGCCATCTGCACATCGTCCAGTTTTGGCTCATCCAGCAGCTCGGCCTTCACGCCATGTTGTTCCAGCTCCGTTTGTACATCTTCTGCTAATTGCTGGGCATTGCCATACACACTGCCGTAAAAAATACTTACTCTGGACATTCTCTCTCCCAGTTATTGTCTCGCCAAAGGGTCAGGAGTCTTTGCATACGTGGTTCAGACTCAGATTTGATCACTAATTTTTGCCCGCTTACCGGATGGTTAAGCGCTATCTCAGATGCGTTTAATGCCAGTCCCTGAAAATCAAATTCGGTTCTGAGCATGGCATTGTGCTTGCCGTCACCATGATTGGCATCCCCCAGGATAGGGTGATTAATATGCGCCATATGGCGGCGTAACTGATGCTTGCGGCCGGTATGAGGATGAAGCTCCACCAGTGAATAGCGGGCCGTTTTGTATGGCCGCACAGCAAAAGGCAATTCAAAACGTGCCCTTGTCTTATACTCACTGATTGCAGACTGTGGCTCTTTGTCAGTACGGACCTTTTTATCTGCAATGGCATCAAGCTTTTCTTTCAGTGCATGCTCGATGCGCCCTCCCGGTGGGCTGAAACCCCTGACAATAGCACGATAGGTTTTCTCTACCTTACCCTCTGCGAACATCGGGTTGAGCAGTCTTGCCACATCGCGATTCAGAGCAAACAACAGCACGCCGGAGGTAGGTTTATCCAGCCGATGCACGGTAAACACATGCTGATTTAATTGATCACGCACCATCTGCATGGCAAAACGGGTTTCATATTTATCAATAAGACTACGATGAACCAGCAACCCGGCTGGCTTGTGCACCGCAATCATATAGTCATCCTGATAGAGAACCGGCAGCATTTATGGCTCCTGCCGGTATAACTGATCGAAAGCATGCAATGTTTGCATCAATTCACTGCCTCTGACATGTTCCGGCCAGGCCTGTTCTGCCATTGGCAGTAAGCTCATGTGGCCCGGTAAAGGCAACTGATGCTGACACAGCGCCTCCATCTTCGGAATAAACACAAACTGTAACCACTGCTCAAACATCAGTGTATCGCAGCAAAATGGCTGCTCACTGGCAAGTTCGGCCGACGATGGCGGCACTGATTGCCATAAGGCCTGCTGTTCCAGACTCAGGCGCAATCGCCCGAGTAACCGGAGAGTCTGTTTGTGCTTACTACTGACTGCTGACATAGGATGCCTGTTACTGCTTCTCAGGGTATAATACCAATCCGCCTGGATAATTGCCCGGGTTCAGATTGCCTGTTTAAAACCGCCAAGGATAACATGTCGAACATCAGTACTATTAGTGAATTTCTGCTACACGCCAATAGCCAATATCAGGTTTTTGATATGTCCCGGGGGATCCGGACGTTAACTGCACAAGAGTTTGTGGATATTGAAAATGGCCTTATCCCCCACCCTTCACCCAGGCTTGGCGCTGCGTGGATCGCTGTGCTGTTCTGGCAAGCTACTCCAGGACAACATGCCGTTGCCCACAGCCCTGCGCCAGAATATTTTATCTGGTTTTTAAAGCTTCCCCTTGATGAGCAGAGCAAGCTGGTTCCGGGACCCAGGGATCACTTCCTGCGTATTCTGCTCGAGGCCCTGGCCAGACAGGCCCAGGGAGAATCTGTACAGGATGTGCCAGATCATCCTTACAGCTTTGCCCCCCCACAACAGCAGATGGCAGGTTTTAATAGTCTGATCAGGAAACAGCTGGCGCTACCGCGCAGTCAGTACTTTGAACAGGCCCTGGCCTATATGCAGGCGCCACAGGACAAGGACTGGACAGAATTACCCTTACAAGGCATCAATGATATTGCTGCGGCCATGGACGATCCCGGCGTCCGCGACATTGTGCTGGAAAAGTTTTCCCAGCTGGCTGCCGAAGTCAGGCTTCATCTCTGTGAAGCCATGGAAAATCATCATCCCGATGTGGCCTTTACTGATCTGATATTGGAGTGGGCAAATTCATCAACCGAGGATCAAGTGCAGATAGCGTCGCTGCGGGCGCTATCCCGAAGTAAAGAGAATCGCCGTGTGTCAGATTTTATTCGTCAGTTACTTAGTCAGCCGGCGCTGGCCACGGATATTCTGATCACCATCAGCGGCCGGCACTGGCATCGTCTGACTGAGCATGAATTGTTTAATCGCTATATGGACACTGTGGCGACACAGGCGCCGGAGTTATTCAGCGCCATTTTTGCCGATTTAGTCAGAATCCCGACCTTACGACAGCAGATGCTTGGTATGCTGCGCAGTCCTCATAAGAGCCAGACACTGCTCAGGGCTATCGGCACCCTTTTTAGTGAGCAGGGACGATGACACTGTTTGAACTGGTTCTTATCTTTGTGCTGGTTGGGGTTGGCTGGCAGTTCTGGCGTATTCGTGCCATCAGTGAGAGTGCCAGTGAATATTTGACCCGTTACTGTAACCAACAGGGCCTGCAATTAATTTCTCTGTCGCGGCGTAAAACCCGGATTGGCAGTTACCGGGGCAAACTGGACTGGCATACAGAGTTCAACTTCGAGTTTTCCGGTAATGGCGAAGATGCCTATCAGGGCGTGCTGGTAATGCGTGGCCGACATGTGACCCAGACCACATTGCCACCCTATAGAATCTGAATAAAAATACCAGACTCAACGGCAAGTTATCTCGATGATGTTGAGATATAGCTATTATCAGAGCGACAAAGAACCAATACGGAGATAGCGGATGGAGCCGATAGCAGGTTTCAGCGACCGCAAATAAATAAAGGCGCGGCTAAAAAGCCGCGCCCCTACCGATGACTACTTCCCTATAATGCATGCCTTTGCTGTATCAGTCCTTGTTCCAAATCCTTTTGTCATCCTCTCCTTATTACTCAATCATCCTGACTGAGAGGTTCATCCTGAACCTATCCCTTTCCGTTTTCCATCATTACCGGCCATCCTCAATACCGGTATTCTTCATCCTGAAGTTGTCCCTGGAATGCGTCCGTGACCCATCGTGTTTCCTTGTGACAGGAGTAAAGATATAGCAACGGCAGAAGTTTGCCATGGGCAGGTAAAAAAGTTTCTGGGCACAGAAATATCGCAAACCGGAAAGACTTTTAAATTATTATTTATTTTCAATATGTTAAGAAATTTTGTAGGTCTTTCTACTGATGCAGAAAGTCAGATTTTCCTACAAAAATGTAAGATATTTCGTACAAAAGGAGAGGCACTCTTCTTACGACTTTTCAGAGCGGTCCCGGAACATCAGTTGACCACGAATACGTCCAACCTGAAGTTCGCTCAAATGATGATACTGACCATGCTCAAAAAAACTCAGGCATTTTGGCAACGTTACCAGTACCGCCACGCCCTGACTCTGCGGATCTTCTCTGACCAGGGTGTCTACGGCCCCCATCAGCAGGTGTCCCAGACCACGGTGCTGATGATCAGGATGTACTCCGATAAAAGACAGCAGGTGGTAGTGTCTGGCCGGCACATTGTCTTTGACCTTCTGCTCCTTTTCCACCATCTGCCGGGTTCCGAAAAGGCCGGCAGTGAGCAACATTTTCAGACGCCAGTGCCAGAAACGTCCGGGACCAAAACCTGCGTCCGGTCTCAACACGCAGGCCACAGCCAATAATCGCTGACCTTCAAAAATGCCAATCATCGGCTGGCGGGCCCGCCAGAACGTATTCAGCTCTTCGCGGATTGCGCCCCGTAATCTGGACTCATATTCATCATCCTCTGCCTTGAAAATCTCCATAAACAGCGGGTCATCATGATATGCCTGATACAAAATCGATGAGGCCACTACCAGATCTTCTTCTGTCAGATAAACGGCTTTAATATCATCCGGGTTCAGGGGAGCTGTATTCATGCAAAAATCCGAGAGGGTTGACTATAGTTACAATAACTCAAGCCGCACGGTTTGTTAAACCCTTGTTAAGAGGCAGAGTCAAAATATGAATATCGGTAACCCTACACTAAAGGATTTGTTTGGCCAGTTGGGGCTGGCAGATGACGAAGCAGCTATTAATCACTTTATTGACACGCATAAAGGGCTGGACAGCAAAACCAGATTGGAAGACGCACCGTTCTGGAGTTCTTCACAATCCAGCCTGCTTCGTGGTGCCTTGCAGGAAGATGCGGATTGGGCAGAAGTGATAGACCAACTCAATAACAGGCTGAGATAATACCTCAGCCTGTTACCAGATAAATAGCGGTATCAGGCTAGTTTACCGCAGCATAAGCGCTGGTTCCCCAACCAACAAGCTCGCCATCCTTAAATACCAGTGGCGTACACTCATCAATAGTGGTCACACCATCACCTTTGTTCTTGTGGGTACGATAAAATAGCACCTGATAACTGCCCTGCTCATTCTGATGAAATTCACTGAAATCAGGCGAACCAAATTCAGCTGAAATCTGATTAAAGTCCCGGCCCGGCTCCAGTCTCGCAATCAATTGTCGATTCTGAGCTTCTCGTTTTTGCCAACCACTGTCACTGTATCCATCGCCATTACCATCTACAGAAATTACACAACCGCTAAGGGTAAAGACAGATATCAGTGAGAGTGCCGCTATTGTTGTTTTCATTGTTACCTCTTTTTGAAAAATGAGGGCTGTCTGCAAGATCGCACAACCCTGAACTCACCCGTCTCTGCTCGGGATTGGAGTTTTAGCTCTGCAACATCAAGGCCAAAAGATAACTAACTGAAAAATATGAGTTTATTAAAATACCCATCTCGGTACCCCATGATAAAATAGCGAATCTGACCAGTTTTTAGCAATACCAACAAAGAGACCAACACCACCATGCAACATCACCACTACATTCTGTCGCTGTGTCAGTCGCTGAGCCAATCCGGAAAAACGCCCTCTGTAGCCCTGATTAAACGCCACGCCAGTCACCCGTTACCACTACCGGAAATTCTGGCAGTGCTGCAAAAATGGAAAAAGAATCCGAATATTGAGTTACCCAAACCCCGGCAAGCGGCTGTCACGCCGATATCAACGGAGCAGCGACTGGACAAGCTGGAGGTCCGCATGGACAGGCTGGAAACGCTGTTGGAAAAACTGTTAGATAAGAAAATGCGGACAGATCACACTGACTGAACCTGCGGTTCGATTTTTGTCAGAAATTCACTCAGTCTCTCAGCCAGCACTTCTTTTGGTTCCAGACCAACCTGTTCGAGCATCACCTTACCCGATGCGTTGTCCAGACTGATGATAAAATCATCATCATCGGTAACAGCAAAAAACAGCGTCTCAGGCTGCTTCAGCCGCCGTTTCATCAATACATGGCCGACCAGATTTTGCAGCAAGCGTTCGAAATCATCCTCGTTCCAGGCCTGAAGCAACTGTAAGCCTCCTCGTGCCGTACTGGCATTAAGGCCCTCACTCCAGTAACTGGAGTAATACGTTTTGATATCAGCATGAAAAACCATCTCCAGCGCTTGCTCGGTTGCGCTGAAGTCAGCTTGTTGATGTCGTTTCACCGGTTGCCATCGGATCAGCCCCTGTGGATCCGGCTGCCCCAATTCGCAGGGTGATGGCCATTGCTCATCCCACTGCGTTTTCAGGCCATGGTTCTGTTGCTGATGAGCCTCAATATAGCGCTGAATAAAATCGTCCAGGCTTTGTGTAACACTGTTATTCATCTGTTATCCATTTAAGCGATATAATGCACTGCTAACATCCATTGTATCATTTCCAGATCTCAGGGTAATTTATGACTGACGCACACACACCGGCTTCACTGACTCATCTGAGCCTGGGTAAGACTTCGGAATATATTGACCAGTACAGCCCACAACTGCTGCAGCCGGTGCCGAGGAGTCTTAACCGGGAAGAGTTAGGAATTGTTCAACGGCAACCTTTCACCGGGGTAGATATCTGGAATGGTTATGAGCTTTCCTGGCTCAACCCCAAAGGAAAACCCTGTGTCGCCGTGCTTCAGGCCTACGTTCCAGCAAGCAGCCCGAACCTGATTGAGTCCAAGTCTTTCAAACTCTATCTGAACAGTTTTAACCAATGGAAAGTCCGCGACTCAGAAGAGCTGCAACAGATTCTGATTCAGGATTTAAGCCAATGCGCTGGAGCTGATGTTGAGGTGAAATTGTATTCGCTGGATGATATACAGGCATTCCAGATCCATGCCGGTGAAGGCGAGTTACTGGACAATCTCGATATTGAAGTCGACCAGTATCACCCGGAACCCGGTATACTGCAATGTGGCGATAGTGTGGTGCAACGCCAGCATATCAGTCATCTGCTCAAATCCAATTGTCTGATTACCCAACAGCCAGACTGGGGAAGCGTCAGCATTCATTACCAGGGCAGAGAAATTTTTGCCGACAGCCTGTTGAGATACCTGATTACATTCAGGCAGCACAACGAATTTCATGAGCAATGTGTCGAGCGCATCTTCTGTGACATCCTGCGTCAATGCCAACCGGAAAAACTCAGCGTTTATGCCCGCTACACCAGAAGAGGCGGGCTTGATATCAGCCCTTTTCGCAGTAACTTTGAGGCTAACCCACAGTTTGAGCGCCTGATAAGACAATAAAAAACCAAAAAAAACTGAAACACAAAAAGAAAGATTACAAAACAACTTTCATTTTTTTGTCAGATAAATAAAATAGCCTCAGTTTTTCAACTGACGGACAAAACATGTTACAACCTGCACAGGAAAGACTGCCTTACTATCTGGTCAAACGTCCCTTAAACGACGACTAGCGTCTTAGTCCCAGAGTATTGGTATAGAAAGTCATAATAAAAGGCGGGGTTCCCGCCTTTTTGTTTTTTCCCAAAACCCCTTAGCAACAGCCACCCTGGGCGGCCCGTTTGCATTAGCCGCTAAAAGCTCGCTAACATCTTGTTATAAAAAAATATTCTTAACACTTGTATTAGCCATTATAATGGAAAGAACTACGAGCGACTCCCCGGGTGAAGCAGAGAATGGATAATGGGTCACAGGTCACAAACACCAAACTGGATTTGTCTTCTCAAAACCAACAGAAAGTGTTGCGCAGCTTTAAGCATCAGATAGATACCCTGTCTCAATTCATTCTCAGACTGAGTAAGTTTTACGAAGGTGCCATACCGGCATTGGATAAAGAGCTGCAAACCCTCAGAGGGCACCTTGGCGGTAAGATCAATTTCACCCTGGCCGAGGTGAGTATCGGCAAACTGACGGCACTGCTGATGGAAAACAGCGATCAGGTCAGACTGCAGAATCAGAAGTCACACAGTCTGATTGAAAATGCTATTCAGGCGCTGCGCGAGAACAGCGGACTGCCCGAGCCCCTTAAAAATGATGCCCATGCATTTTTACGCCAGGTCCGCCAGAGTCAGGCCTCTGTATTTACTTCTCTGCCTCATTTTGAAAAAGCCCTGGACTTATTCCAGAAAGCCCTGACCAATCTTCAGGAACATAACAAAGTTTGTCACTCTGAAGAGCAGCCACCGCTCAAGGACGCGACACTGATACTACACAAAGAGATTACCAATGAACTGAGGGAGCTGATTTCACAGCTCAGCACCAGCGCCAAGGAAGATCAGGAACTGAAAAAAGTTCGTGACCAACTGGCTAAAGGCCTGGACCATGAAGAACTGCTGGAATGTTGCCTGATTATCATCCGTACCATACTGCGGGAAGTCATTCAGGAACGTAAGCACGCCGAACGCTTTGTCTCAAGCCTGCACAGTACACTGGATAAAGTCAGCCAATCTGTCAGCCATTCAATCAAAGAGAGCGAATCCACTTTTCAACTGAAAACCAATAACACTGCGCAGCTAAAGCAGCAGGTTCTGCAGATTGAAGTGGCCATCGAAGAAGCTGAAAATCTCAAGCTGTTGCGAAAACAAGCCAATGAATATCTGACCAAAATGGCTGCCACTCTGGAATCACGGGAAAAAACAGATCAGGATGAGCAACGTGCACTAATGAAGTTGCTGAATGATATGAAGGACCAGTTGAGTCATCTTGAACAGGAAACGTCAGAATACAAGCAGCGATTGCTGCAACAGAAATATCGCAGTCATCATGATGAACTCACTCAGGTTCCTAATCGCAGCGCCTACAACGACAGAGCAGAACTGGAATACCGCCGATGGCGTCGCTATGGCACGGATTTAAGCCTGGCGCTGGTGGATGTGGATCACTTTAAAAACATTAACGATAGTTATGGTCATGCTGCAGGTGATAAGACCTTGCAGGTGATAGCGCAGCAAATGAGTAAGAGTTTACGCTCAACTGACTTCCTGGCTCGCTGGGGAGGCGAAGAGTTCATTCTGTTGCTTCCACAAACCTCAAAGGAAGAACTCGAGGCGCCACTGGAAAAGCTGCGCGACCAGATTGCAAAAATCCCCTTCAAGTTTAAACAACAGAGTGTCAAGATTACGGTTTCCATCGGCGCCACCAGCTTTGCAGAGGGAGATGATATTCATCGCGTATTCGAGCGGGCAGATAAAGCCCTTTTCAGCGCCAAAACTCAGGGGCGGAACCGCTGTGTTATCGACAAAGGACCAGAATGAAAAGAACAGTACAGTTAAACCCAATCGGCTCCATGAGCCTGCTTTCCCAACTGGAAGTTGATCGCCTTAAGAAATCCACATCAAGTGAGCTTTACCGGCTGTTTCGCAACTGCAGCCTGGCAGTACTCAACAGCGGTGCCCAGGAAGATAATTATGAAAATATTTTCTCACCCTATGAGGATTTTGAAATCAATCTGCTAAGGCGGGAACGCGGTGTCAAGATTGAACTGATCAATCCTCCTGAACTGGCCTTTGTGGATAACAAGCTGATTAAAGGGGTTCATGAACATCTGTTCGCCGTATTACGAGACTTGCTGCACATGGGGGCCAGATATGAGGGCAACCTCTTTGTCGATCAGTCTGAGTCGACCCATATCACCCATATGGTGTTTGATATGCTGCGCAATGCCAACGCCATTCAGGCTACCGGCGATCCGAATATGGTGGTGTGCTGGGGTGGTCATTCCATCGGTGAGACGGAATACAAATATACCAAGGAAGTGGGCTATCAGCTTGGCTTAAGGGAGATGAACATCTGCACCGGCTGCGGACCAGGCGCGATGAAGGGCCCCATGAAAGGAGCGACGATTGGTCATGCCAAACAGCGTTATCGCCATGGCCGTTATCTGGGCATATCTGAACCCAGTATCATTGCCGCCGAGCCCCCTAACCCGATTGTCAACGAATTAGTGATCATGCCGGATATTGAAAAGCGGCTTGAGGCTTTCGTGCGCACGGCCCACGCTATCGTCATTTTCCCTGGTGGTGTCGGCACTGCAGAGGAGTTGCTGTATTTGCTTGGCATTATGCTCAGTGAACAGAACTGTGAACAGGTGCTGCCCGTTATTCTTACCGGTCCGAAAGAAAGTGAAGATTACTTTAACAGTATTGATGAATTTGTCGGTGCTACCCTGGGCAAGGCAGCGCAAAACCTGTACACCATCATCGTTGATGACGCTTCTGAGGTGGCCAGAACGGTTCGCGAGAATCAACCGGAGGTAACCGAGTACCGGCGTCAGAAAGGCGACTCGTATCAGTTTAACTGGTCTTTGAAAATCGATCAGGATTTTCAGTCGCCCTTCTCCCCCAGCCATGACAACATGTCTCAGCTCAATCTGCATCTTGAGCAGCCAAAGGCCGATCTTGCCGCAGCATTGCGAAGGGCGTTCTCCGGCATTGTCGCCGGTAATGTCAAGGCTGAAGGCATTGAACAGATAAAACAAAAGGGTCCCTTCAGCATCCACGGTGACGCCAGACTGATGGATATGTTGGATACCATGCTGGAGTCTTTTGTTGCCCAGAACCGCATGAAGTTACCCGGCAATCATTACTATCCGTGCTACAAGCTGGTCAAATAATAAGGTAAATGGAAGACTATCAATGCTAAAATGAAAGCATTATTTTGTAACATTCAGTCTGATAACGGGTGATTCGCAGAACTGATTCTGCAGAACGATCATTAATGGTTTTCAGGCACAAGAGTATGACATAACAATGAATAATAAAATTATACGCCGTGCCGCTATTGGCTTTCTGATCTATCTGATTTTCGCTGCGCTGGTATTGTTTTTTTATCCCGATGATCCCGACGCTATGGACTGGCGGGACAGAGAACAATACAACAAAGTACAGGTGGCCAAGCTGGACCTGGGCACCAGCCGCGAAGAGATTATCGCTCTTATGGGCGCACCGGATATCAGTGAAGCCAAGCAGGTTAAAGATCAACGAATTCAGATCATGTTCTACCGTACCCAGCATATGGAGTCCGATGGCATCACCACCATGAATGAGTGTACGCCCCTGTTGTTTGAAAATGACATTCTTATCGCCTGGGGTGACGGTACCTATCAGCAGTATACTGACTGGCAGTGACCGAGCCCTTATCTGTAGCGCTCGGCGAGCAGTTGGCCGGGTTTATCGAACTGGAAAACAGGCTCCGGGACGGTGCGCCTGCCGGACAGATTATCTCTCATTGTTTTAATCAGGCCCACCAGCTGCAGGATAGTTTTGCACAAGCACCAGACTCATGGCTGGCAATGGCTCAGCTGAATTTCCCTGACTACTCAGACAGTCAGAACTTACGTTTTAAACGCACACTACTGGCCATGTTATTCAGCCATTGTCATCGCTGGCACCCACAGAGCAGCATTGGCCTGATGTGCGCCGCGATGACGCTCGATCTATATAGCTGGCCCACAACGGGCGATGATTTCCTGAAACAAATTAAACGCCTTGAACAGCAGATCTGGGCCAGCAGCCTTATCCCTGTGGCGCGGTTACTGCCCCTTCGCCAAAAAAACGGTTTCTACCAGCGCTTTGCCCGCCTTAGTCATCCACAATTGCTGCTAATGCTGGTAGGCCTGATCAGTACTGAAGACCGTGATAAACCGCCCCAAAAACACTGGCATCAGTTGCTGCGTGCGCTCGCCAGACAGCTGCCATGTAACTGTTATAATCTGCTCGAACCGCTGCTCCTCGCATTTGGCCTTGTGCCCCCTGGAGCGATGATTCAACTGCAGGATAAGGGTATCGCGATACTCTTGTCACAGACACCCAACGCCCGCCTGATAAAGCGCTATCATTCCCGTAGTAAAAGTTTCAGTGAAGAGGTTGAGGTCATTGCAATCACCGAGGCCATTCGGCCACGAGCTGCCTATGGGATAAAAAGCCTGTCACTGACAGACAGGTTGTGGGATAAAGACTGGCTGTCCTCCCATCAGGACACTGAGGAGTCAGATGGCTGGCTGCCACACACTCAACCTCTTAGTAAACCACCGGCTAAATTACTGGCCATCCAGGATCTGCTCAAGCAGGATGAACCCGATGTGGATATGATCAGCAACCATATCGCCACCGAAGGTTTCCTGGCCCGGCAACTGAAGTATACCGCCAGCCAACGCTCCCGTATGAAGCTGCAACTGGAAGAGGTAAAGCATGCATTACTGTTTCAGGGATTTGAGCGCACCAGCAGCATACTGGTGCAGCAGGCCCTTCTCAACCGGTTAAATCAACAGTATTTTCCGTTGCAACAACATGCACTGCAATTTTGCGTATTGCTTGGTCATGTGCTCGAAGCGCTGGGTGACAGACAATCGAAGCTGCAGACTGAGTCTCTGGTTACGCTGGGCTATTTTTTTTGCTCCGGGTTGTTTATCAATGCCGCATTCAAGCGCAGAGTCAGACTGCCCGCACGGGCAGAGGAACTTTTCTCGCTGGATCAGCTTTTTTCCTTGCCAGCCAGCGTATCCTGCACCCAACAGAGTCTGACGCTGGCAAGGGCGTGGCAGCAGGAAAAATCCAGCCTCGATGCCATACGTTGTCATCACCAGCTACCCTCAGAGTCGGAACTGAAAGGGATGGCCAAAACCCTGGCAACTATGTTAGGTGTTGGGCTCATGATGAGTCGCCAGATCTACTTTGGCGATCAGCCAACTCAGGGTCGCAACAGCATCTACCTGCAGCAGGCAATGCAAGTGTTGCAGCTTCAGCCTGACGAGATGCAGGACGTGGTTTTACAGGCCATGGAAAACAGCCAGTGTTATTGGCCAACCGGATAATCAGCAGTCACCGGAATTCCCCGCAGAACTGCCGTTTTTACTGGAAGATCAGCGCATTTAATGCTATAAATCGCGCCCGTAAATTACCCCAAAATACAGGGGTCTCCCCAATATAAGACGACAGACAGAGGAACTCTCCATGACTCAACAGCGTATAACGGTTATCCGTGGCGATGGTATCGGACCTGACATAGTCAATGCCACCCTGCAAATCCTTGATAAAGCGGGCTGCGATTTTGCCTATGATTTCGCCGATGCCGGTCTGATGGCGCTGGAAAACCATGGAGAGTTACTTCCCCAGCAAACACTGGATCTGATTGCCAAAAACCGTATTACCCTGAAAGGGCCACTGACCACTCCTGTGGGTGAAGGCTTCACTTCTATCAACGTCAGTCTGCGTAAACAGTTCAAGCTTTTTGCCAATGTGCGCCCGGTACTTTCCTTCAAGGGCACCAAGGCCCGTTACGAAGATATCGACATCATTACCGTGCGGGAAAATACGGAAGGCATGTACTCCGGTTTGGGCCAGAAAGTTTCCGAAGATGGCAACGAAGCCGAAGCGATGAGTAAAATCACCCGTGAAGGTGCTGAGCGCATCCTCACTTTCGCCTATGAGATGGCGCTTAAGGAAGGGCGTAAAAAAGTCACTGCCGTGCATAAGGCCAATATCCTTAAATCAACTTCAGGGCTGTTTCTCAAAGTTGCCAGAGAAGTGGCACAACGCTACCCACAAATTGAGTCCACAGAGATGATCGTCGATAACACCTGTATGCAGCTGGTGATGAATCCTCATCAGTTCGATGTCATTGTTACAACCAATCTGTTTGGCGATATTATCTCTGACCTTTGTGCCGGTCTGGTTGGCGGGCTGGGTATGGCTCCCGGCGCCAATATCGGCGAAAACTGCGCTATTTTTGAAGCTGTGCATGGTTCTGCACCGGATATTGCCGGCAAGAACCTGGCGAACCCCACTTCGGTCATCCTGGCAGCAATCCAGATGCTCGAGCACCTGGGTATGGCTGATAAGGCAGAGAAGATTCGCCACGCCATAAAAGATGTGATCGAGTCCGGCGATCGCACCACCCGGGATCTCGGCGGCAACCATGGCACCACAGACTTTACCCAGGCGGTACTGGAAAGATTGTAAACAACAACCACATTCGCGAATCTTTCAGGCCGGTTTTTACCGGCCTTTTTTATGTCCGAAACTTCAAACTCAATATTTTTCTTCTACACTAATCTTTACTTCGGCAATCGATGTTCATTGAATACCGTGTCGAGGTAGCATTGACGCAAGTCGTCACACCCTAAAGGAAATCAAAGGAAAAAGGAGAGATCTATGAAATGGTTAATATGGGGTGTTGTTATGCTCGGTCTGGTTGCCCCTTTACAGTCCGTGGCATTGAGTAAGGATGTAAGCAAGGATAAAGTGGCAGCAACACAAGCTGTAATCAACCTCAACACAGCTTCAGCCAAAGAACTGATGTCCTTACCCGGGATAGGTAAGAAAAAGGCCGAGGCCATCATCCAGTATCGGGATGAAAATGGCGGTTTTCATTCCATTGATGATCTGATCAAAGTCCAGGGAGTGGGCAAAAAGTCCATGGATGCCCTGCGCGGCAAGATCAGCGTCAACTGAGTACAGCCTGAAGTAACGGTACAGGGACGTACCGCAATCACCACGGCAACGCTGGCGCCGCAATTTATTGACACCAGACAATCACACCCCTCCGGCATGATATTGGGTGCATTTACCCTATACCTCAGCGCAGTTTGAAGTGATATGCTTGGCAGATAATAAAATATCAGTCAGGATGATCCTTATGAAGCCAATCATTATGGCCGGCGGCGTTGGCAGTCGCCTTTGGCCCAAATCCCGTGCCGCCTTTCCTAAACAGTTTCTGCCTCTGACCAATGAGCACAGCATGCTGCAGGAAACCCTGCACCGGCTCGAGGGCCTTAACAATGAAGCGCCGATATTTGTGTGCAACGAAGCCCATCGCTTTATTGTCGCCGAACAACTGTTGCAATCAGGTATAGAACACGATGGTATTCTGCTCGAACCCATGGGTAAAAATACCGCTCCGGCTATTGCCCTTGCCGCACTGCATGCAATGCAACAGGGTCAGGATCCGGTATTGCTGGTACTGGCCGCTGATCATCTGATTGAGGATATTGCCGCTTTCCACCAGGCTATTGCCAACGCAGAGCAACTGGCATTGCAGGACAAGCTGGTGACGTTCGGTATTGTGCCCACCAGTGCCCATACCGGATATGGCTATATTCGCCAGGGTGATGCCATCCCCGGCGACGAAAATGGCTTTAGTGTATCGGAATTTGTGGAAAAGCCGGATCTGGATACGGCTCAGCAATATTTACAGGACGGCGGCTATTTGTGGAACAGCGGCATGTTTATGTTTAAAGCCAGCCGTTACCTGCAGGAGCTGCAAAAGTTCGTACCGGACATTTACCAGAGCTGTAAAGCCGCCATCGAGTCTGAACAACAGGATCTGGATTTTGTCCGGGTCAACGCTGAGACTTTTGCTCAGTGCCCCTCTGATTCTATCGACTATGCTGTAATGGAAAAAACGGATGCCGCCGCTGTGGTTCCGCTGGATGCGGGCTGGAGTGATGTGGGCAGCTGGTCGTCATTGTGGGAGGTATTACCCAAAGATGAACAGGGTAACGTGGTACGGGGAGATGTCATCCTTGAGCAGGTCAACAATAGTTATATCAACGCCGAACAGCGACTGGTGTCGGTTATTGGTCTGGACGATGTGATCGTGATTGAGACCAAAGATGCGATGCTGGTGGCACATAAAGACAAGGTTCAGGAGATTAAAAAAGTGGTGGATAAACTCAAAGCGGCTAAACGCCCTGAGTACGAATTTCACCGCGAAGTATTCCGCCCCTGGGGCAGCTACGATTCGCTTGATCAGGCCGAGCGTTTCCAGGTCAAACGTATCAAAGTCAAACCCGGCGAAAAGCTGTCTATACAGATGCATCATCATCGCGCCGAACACTGGATTGTGGTGACAGGCACAGCCAAAGTCACTTGTGATGATAAAACCTTTCTGATGACCGAGAATGAATCCACTTATATTCCCATTGGCACAACCCATAGCCTGGAAAACCCTGGCAAAATACCGCTGGAACTGATTGAGGTGCAATCGGGCGCCTATCTGGGTGAAGACGATATTGTGCGTTTTTCAGATCGCTATGGCCGGGTTAAAAGCTGAGGCAAAACGAGCATGAATTTAAGTTGTTTTAAAGCCTATGATATCCGTGGTCAGCTCGGTGAGCAGCTCAACGAAACTGTTGCTTATCGTATCGGACGAGCCTTTGCCGAACATCTGGACGCCAAAGAGGTGGTAGTGGGTGCCGATATCCGCCTGACCTCTGAACCACTGAAACTGGCCCTGAGTGCGGGTCTAATAGATGGTGGCGCCAGGGTCACAGATATTGGCATGACAGGTACCGAAGAGATCTACTTTGCCACCAGTTATCTTAATCAAAGTGGCGGCATCCAGGTCACTGCCAGTCATAATCCCATCGACTACAACGGCCTGAAACTGGTGCGGGAGGGCTCTCGCCCCATCAGCGGTGATACCGGCCTGGATAAGGTAAAAACGCTGGCAGAAAGCTATGATGAGCAGGATGTGGCTGTGCGTCTCGCTGAATATGCAAAAAAGCAAATGCAAGGCGAATTTGCAAAAGGTGAAGGTCTGGTTGATGCAAAAGCACTAAAGACCACTGGTCAGTATCAGAAGCAATCGGTACTGCCAGCCTATACCGAACATATGCTCAGCTATATTGATCCCGGGCAGTTAAAACCGCTTAAGCTGGTGGTTAATGCCGGTAATGGCGCCGCCGGCCACGCTGTTGACGCCATCGAGAAAGCGCTGCAACACATAGGCGTAATGATTGAATTTATTAAAATTAATCATCAGGGTGACGGTACCTTTCCCAATGGTATCCCTAACCCGCTGTTACCGGAGTGCAGGCACCAGACCCGCCAGGCCGTGATTGAACACCAGGCGGATATGGGCATTGCCTGGGACGGCGATTTTGATCGTTGCTTTTTGTTTGATGAAAACGGCGACTTTGTCGAGGGATATTATATCGTTGGCCTGCTTGCACAGGCCTTTTTAAGCAAAGATCCCGGCGCTGCCATTATCTTTGATCCCAGGGTCTACTGGAATACCCAGGATATTATCCTCAATGCCGGTGGCCGTCCGGTGATGAGCAAAACCGGTCATGCCTTTATCAAGGAAAGAATGCGCAAGGAAGATGCCGTATATGGCGGTGAAATGAGCGCCCATCATTACTTCCGCGACTTTGCCTATTGTGATTCCGGCATGATCCCCTGGCTGCTGGTGACCGAGTTATTGTCCAATACCGGCAAGCCCTTGTCTGAACTGGTGGCTGAGCGTATTGCGGCCTTCCCTTCTTCGGGGGAAATCAATCGCACAGTAGATGATGCAGATGCCACTCTGGAAAGGATTCTGGCAACATATCAGCCTCTGGCAAAACGCCGGGACAATACTGATGGTATCGGGCTGGAATTTGACAACTGGCGGTTTAATTTAAGAAAGTCGAATACCGAGCCGGTGATCCGCCTGAATGTGGAAACGAAAGCCGATAAGACATTGTTGCAGCAAAAGACCACCGAGTTGTTGGCCCTCATCGACAACAACTAAACAACCAAAAGAAGCCGCCTGTAACACGGCCCGTCAGTGTTGCAGGCTTTCTGTTACCAGCCTTACCATTTCGCCAATCTGAGACGGTTCCAGCCAGCGGGTGACAATCATCAGATCCTGCTTTTTATCCACTACAATAAAGTTACCGCCAAATCCTGCGGCATAAAACAGGCTGCTGTCATCCACCTGCTGCCATTTCCGCTGGCCCTGATTCAGCCACCACATAAATCCGTAACTGTCATTCGCCGGGGAAGGCGCTGTCGCCTGTTCAAGCCAGGCCTTGGATAAAACCTGTTTATCCTGCCAACGTCCATCCCGAAGCACCATTAGTCCAAAACGGGCCTGGTCCAGGGTGGAAACAAAAATCCCCCCGCCCGAATGACCGCCGCCGGTGACAGATTTCATCTGCAGGCCGTCTAATGTCACCCAGGCATCGTCATAGCCAAACCAGCGCCAGGTTGTGGAAGCACCGATGGGATCCATAATATGTTGTTTAAGGACTTGCGGCAGTGGCTTACGGAATACCTGCAATAGCGAATAGGCCAACAGATTTACCCGCACGTCATTGTATTCCATCACGGTACCCGGCTGATTCAGAGCACGATACTTCCAGTCATCCAGGCCACCTTCCTGCGGCGGCCTGTCAGCCCAGTCTTTGATTCCAAACAAGCTGCCGGACCAGTCAGATGACTGGTCAAGCAAATGCCGCCAGCGAATCTGGCTGTTATGGGCGCCGGCAAAAGTGCCATCCCATACATAATCCTCTACCTTTTCCTCAACACTGGCGATCAAACCCCGATCAACAGCGATACCGGCCACCGACGATAAATAGCTTTTGGTTACACTGAACGTCATATCGACCCGGCCCAGATCACCCCACTGTGCGGCAATATAGCCGTCTTTTACAATCATTCCCGCAGGACCGCCGCGGTCTTTTACCGGCCCCAGCAGGGTATGAAAAGGCTCTCGCTCAAATCCTTTGAGAATGGCAATGCGCAGATCCCGGCTGCCTGAGTATTCATTATCTTTGGCAAAGCTGACTGCCTTTTCCAGCTTCTGCGGCGCGAAGCCCAGTTGTCCTGCTGGCCGGCTTTGCCATTGCCCCTGCTCCGGGAAATACTGCGCCTGCGCGGCATGACTTAACAGCACCGCCATAGTAGTAATGGCAAAGAACCTGATCATAATTATTTACTCCTTATACAGCGCACGCTGCATATCAATATGCATAATACCGCCATCATCATATTCTGAGCCCTGAGACTGAAATCCCAAGTTTTGGTAGAAATGCTGCAGATGAACCTGAGCGCTGAGTCGCAGTTGGCAATGCTCGTTTAAGGCTTGCGCTTTTGCAATCAGCTGCGCCATTAATCGATTTCCCAGCCCCTGTCCCCGCACTTCGTTTGCCAGCACAATACGCTGCAACCGATAACAATCAAAAGCAGAATCGCCAAGCAGCCTGGCATAACCGACCAGTTGCCCTTGCTGTTCCAGTAACACATGCCAGGCATGAGGATCCAAACCATCAATATCAGCATAGATACTTTGTTGTTCGATAATAAAAACCTGCTGACGCAAAGCCCAGATGGCCTGAAGCGTCAGGCTGCTTAATTGTTCAAATTTACACCAGCGTGTTTGCAGATTCATAGGTACTCTGGAGAATGGGTTAACAACTTGATAGCATGGTACGCTAATTGACTGAATTTTCTAATTTTTACCTTTCGTCGTGTTTTTGTTCAGTCAAAACAATCACAGGAGAGCTTTGTGGAAACTGGTACGTATATTGAAACGGGTACGTTAATCTCGCTCGCATTATATTTTATCGCCATGCTTGGCATCGGCTTATATGCTTATCGCACATCCACTTCCGATGTTTCCGGCTATATGCTCGGTGGCAGAAAGTTGGGTCCCGGCGTCACCGCATTATCTGCCGGCGCCTCAGATATGAGTGGCTGGATGCTGATGGGTTTGCCGGGTGCCATGTATCTGGCCGGCATTTCTCAGAGCTGGATCGCCGTGGGACTGGTGATTGGCGCCTTTATGAACTATCTGATCGTGGCTCCTCGTCTGCGGGTATACACGGAAGTGGCCAATGACTCTATAACCATCCCTGATTACTTCGCTAACCGCTTCGATGATAAGGGCCGCTACCTGCGTATCTTCTCGTCCTTAGTCATCATTATCTTCTTCACCCTCTATACCTCTGCCAGCCTGGTCGCTGGCGGTAAATTGTTCGACAGCTCTTTTGGTATGGATTACAGCACAGGGCTGTTTGTTACTGCCGGTGTGGTAGCTGCCTATACCCTGTTCGGAGGATTTCTGGCTGTCAGTATGACCGACTTTGTACAGGGCTGTATTATGTTTGTGTCGCTGGTACTGGTACCTATTGTTGCCTTCAACCACTTAGGCGGTGTCGGTGAGGTCAGCGCTGCGGTCAGCGACATTAATCCCGATATGCTTAAGCTTTTTGTAAACGGCGCCACCGGAGAAGCCCTTTCCATACTGGGCGTGATATCCCTGCTGGCCTGGGGTCTTGGTTATTTTGGTCAACCTCATATTATTGTGCGATTTATGGCAATCCGTTCGGTTAAATCCATCAAAACAGCACGTCGTATCGGCATGAGCTGGATGATCGTGTCCATTATTGGTGCGCTGGCCACCGGCTTTGTGGGCGTGGCTTATGTGGCAGAAACCAAAATGCAACTGGATGATGCTGAAACCATTTTTATTATTTTCTCCCAGTTCCTGTTTCATCCGATGATCGGTGGATTCCTGCTGGCCGCAATTCTGGCCGCCATTATGAGTACCATTTCATCTCAGCTATTGGTCACCTCCAGCTCGCTGACTGAGGATTTTTACAAGGCCTTTTTACGCCGTGACGCCGGTGACAAAGAACTGGTGCTGGTAGGCAGAATCTCAGTACTGGTAGTGGCACTGGTGGCCATTGCGCTGGCCTGGAACCCACAGAACAGCGTGCTGAATCTGGTCAGCAATGCCTGGGCAGGTTTTGGCGCGGCATTTGGCCCTGTCATTATCGTCAGCCTGTTCTGGAAACGCATGAACCGCACAGGTGCGCTGTCGGGTATGCTGGTCGGTGCGGCCACAGTACTGTTCTGGATTTATGCGCCGGTTACCATAGGGGGCGAAAGTTTAAGCAGTGTGATCTATGAAATCGTACCCGGCTTTATTCTGTGTACACTGACCATTTTCATTGTCAGTAATCTGACCGCACCACCCAGTGATGCGTTGCAGAGTAAACACGAAGAAATGGAAGCCAGGCTTAAAGCAGAATTAAGCTGAAAAACTCTGTAATAAGTACTTCAGAACTCAGATACCGGCGACAATCGCCGGTATTTTTTATTAGTATCAGAATGTTACAGACAGATTAATCCTCTCTGGTATCCTTTGCGGCAATCTATTAGCATAGTCTAAGCGTTATCTTCGGGGATAAAATCTATCATGGCGTTTTTCGCAGCTCGTCAGCCCATACTCAACAGGGAAAAGCAGTTAGTGGCCTATGAACTGCTATTCAGAGACAGTCTTGAAAATGTTTTCCCCGATGTCTGCGATGAACAAGCCACATCGAAAATGATTGAAGGCCTGCAGTTTAATCTCGGCATGGATAAGCTAACCGAAGATAAACTGGCCTTTATAAACTTCACTCAGGACACCCTGTTAAACGGCTACCCCATGCTGCTGCCCAAAGAATTTGTGGTAGTGGAAATACTGGAAACAGTAACACCGAGCAGAAAGCTGCTGGAAGCGTGCAAAGAGCTGAAGCAACATGGTTATACCATTGCACTGGATGACTATGAGCACAAAGGCGTATGGAAACATTTTTATCCCTACACTGACATCATAAAAATTGATTATCAGGTCACGCAGGTTGACGAGATTCGCCTGATTAAAGATGCCATCAAAGACTTCCCCCACATCAAGCTTCTGGCAGAAAAAGTCGAAACTCACAATGAGTACCATCAGGCCATGGAGCTGGGTTTTGAATACTTTCAGGGCTACTTCTTCAGCAAGCCGGAGGTAATGAGGAGCCGCACACTGGATCCCTCACAGATGACCGTCGCACAGCTGATGAGTGCACTGGCCGAACCTGAACCGGATATCCCCGCCATCACTGAGGTATTCCAGGGTGATGTTCACCTGTCCGTTAAGTTGCTCCGGTACGCCCAGTCACCAATTTTTAAACGCCGCAATGAAATTTCCAATATCAAGCAAGCCATTGTGCTGCTGGGTTTACAGGAACTTCGTCGTTTTGTATCTGTGCTTTTTACCGCCCAGTTTGTGGACAGGAAGCCCCCGGCACTCACAGTGATGTCTCTGGTGCGGGCCCGTTTTTGTGAGTTAATCTCGACGATGCCCGGTGAGCAAGCCACCGAGAATGCGGCTTTTCTGACCGGGTTGTTGTCTTTGCTGGAGGGAATGTTGGATGCCCCCCTGGCGGAGTTACTCGATAACCTGCCCATCTCTCAGGTTATCAAAGACGCGCTGATTAAGGGTGAGGGCAGGCTTGCCGAATACCTGTTGCTGATTGAGGCTTTTGAGCAGGCCAGCTGGCAAAGCGCAAAAAAACAGTGCAACAGGATGGGAGTCAATATCGACAAAGTCACCCGACATTATCTGGATGCTGTACGCTGGGCAACACTCAGAGAGAGTGCCGGCTGATCAGAACCGGCAGTGGCATCAATGCCCCCAAACAACCTCTTTCCTGACCCAAAAGATACAAACTGCAATCAGGTAGTTTGGTATTTGTTATAGCGATCTTGCATAGCCAAAATCGGCTGGATCGTGATATTGTTCTATGTATAGAACACATTTGCATAACTCTATTTCCGACAACATTACAGGTCTGATCAATACCATGGACGCCAATATTCCATCCGTTACCCATCTCAAGCAGCTCGAAGCTGAAAGTATCCATATTTTCCGTGAAGTCGCGGCGGAGTTCGATAACCCGGTTATGCTGTATTCCGTCGGTAAAGATTCCTCGGTGTTATTGCATCTTGCCCGCAAGGCCTTTGCGCCGGGCCGGATCCCCTTTCCCCTGTTACACGTAGACACCACCTGGAAGTTTCGCGAGATGATTGAGTTTCGCGATCGCATGGCCAAACAGCATAAGCTGGATCTGATCGTGTATAAGAATCAGGAAGGCATCGATATGGGTGTCGGCCCCTTTACACACGGCAGTGCCAAGCACACAGATATTATGAAAACCCAGGCACTGAAAAAGGCGCTGAATAAGTTCCAGTTTGATGCTGCTTTTGGTGGTGCCCGCCGTGACGAAGAAAAATCCCGGGCCAAGGAGCGGGTCTATTCGTTTCGCGACGAGAACCACCGCTGGGATCCGAAAAACCAGCGCCCTGAGCTGTGGAATATTTACAACGCCAAGGTCAATAAAGGCGAAAGCATCCGGGTATTTCCGCTGTCCAACTGGACCGAACTGGACATCTGGCAGTATATCTATCTGGAAAACATCGAAATTCCTGAATTGTATCTGGCCAAGCCACGCCCTGTTGTAGAGCGCGATGGCGTACTGATCATGGTAGATGATGATCGCATGCCCCTTGAAGAGGGGGAAACGCCAAAGATGGAGTCAGTCAGATTCCGTACTCTGGGTTGTTATCCTCTGACCGGGGCGGTGCAATCAAATGCCGCCACCCTGCCTGATGTGATTCAGGAAATGTTGTTAACAAAGACCTCCGAGCGTCAGGGCCGGGTCATCGACCATGACAGTTCAGGCTCCATGGAGAAAAAGAAAATGGAAGGATATTTCTGATGAATGACAATATCGTCTGGCATGAACACAAAACCAATAAAGCCGATCGCGCCCGGCAAAAAAATCAGAAGCCCGCTGTAATCTGGCTGACCGGCTTAAGCGGCTCGGGTAAATCCACTATCGCCAATGTGCTGGAGCAAAAACTGGCAGCATCCGGGAAGCACACCTATCTGCTCGACGGTGACAATATCCGCCATGGCCTTTGTGGTGATCTGGGCTTTGCCGATAAAGACAGAGTGGAAAATATCCGCCGTATCAGCGAAGTGGCAAAGTTGTTTGTAGACGCAGGGCTGATAGTGATTACCGCCTTTATTTCGCCGTTCAGAACAGACAGAAAGTTCTGCCGCAATTTGCTCGAAGCCGGAGAGTTTGTCGAAGTCTTTGTGGATACCCCCCTGGAAGTCTGCGAGCAGCGCGACCCCAAGGGCTTGTACCAAAAAGCCCGGCAAGGCGATATCAAGCACTTTACCGGTATTGATTCGGCTTATGAAACTCCTGAGTCACCGGAAGTGCATCTGACCTTCGATGGCGAAACACCGGATCAATCTGCCGATAAGCTAATCGCTGCACTGACTGAGAAGGGCTATCTGTAATGAGTAAGGCGCAATTGGCTGAACAGGTGACTGACATTGCCCATCAAGCCGGCAAGGCCATTATGGCGATTTATGCCAAAGATTTTGATATCTATAGCAAAGATGACAAGAGTCCGCTCACCGAGGCGGATCTGGCCGCCCATCATATTATTGTTGACGGCCTGAAAGCCATATCAGACCTGCCCATTTTATCAGAAGAATCCGCCGATATTCCCTGGCAGGAACGTCGTCAGTGGCAGCAATACTGGCTGGTGGACCCCCTTGATGGCACCAAAGAGTTTATCAAGAAAAATGGCGAGTTCACGGTCAATATTGCCCTGATTGAAAATGGTGAGCCGGTATTAGGTGTGGTGTACGCACCGGTGCTCGATACCACCTACTCAGGGGTCGTTGGCGAGTTTGCCCGGTTCAGCCAATCCGGTAATACCGAAGAACTTAAACCCGCCACTCACCAAAGCGGTGAATGCTGGAAAGTGGTTGGCAGCCGCTCTCACCAAAGCCCTGAAATTCAGGCACTGCTTGATCAGTTACCGGGCGAAACCGAGTTGGTGGCCATGGGCAGTTCCTTAAAGCTATGCCTTGTGGCCCAGGGCAAGGCTCACCTTTATCCGCGCCTTGGGCCTACCTGTGAATGGGATACCGCGGCTGCCCATGCCGTTGTCCGTGCCGCCGGTGGCAGTGTCTGTGAGCTGGATGCCGACAAACCCCTGAGCGAGCAGCGCACACCGCTGCGCTACAACCAGAAAGAATCCCTGTTAAACCCTTATTTTCTAGTGAGCTGTTAACATGAATAGCCAAAATGATCTCCTCGAAAAGGACATTCTCAGTTACCTTGAGCAACATGAACGCAAAGATCTGCTGCGCTTTTTGACCTGCGGCAGTGTGGATGATGGTAAAAGCACCCTGATTGGACGGCTGCTGCACGACTCCAAGATGATTTATGAAGATCAACTGGCCGCCATCAGTAAAGACAGCAAGAAAGTCGGCACTACGGGTGAAGAGGTGGATCTGGCATTGCTGGTGGATGGCCTGCAATCAGAGCGTGAACAAGGCATCACTATCGATGTAGCCTACCGCTACTTTTCCACTGACAAGCGTAAATTTATTATCGCCGACACCCCCGGCCATGAGCAGTACACCCGGAACATGGTGACTGGTGCTTCCACCTGCGATCTGGCCATCGTGATGGTGGATGCCAGGGGCGGCGTTAAGGTTCAGACACGCCGCCACTCTTTCCTGGCTTCATTGCTGGGTATCAAGCATGTGATTGTGGCTGTCAATAAAATGGATCTGATGGATTATGACCAGGCAGTGTATGACAAGATCCGTGAAGACTATCTGCAGTTTGCCAAGCAACTGACTATTCCTGATATTCGCTTTGTACCCATCTCTGCCCTCAAGGGCGACAATGTGGTCAACCGCAGCGACAGTATGTCCTGGTATCAGGGTGAGACTCTGATGCAATTGCTGGAAAATATTGAAGTCCACAAAGACGAGATGCAGCGGGATTTCCGCTTCCCTGTACAATACGTCAACCGCCCGGATCTGAATTTCCGTGGTTTTGCCGGCACTATTGTTTCCGGTCAGATCAAGCCGGGTGACGAGATCACCGCCCTGCCCTCGGGCAAAACCTCTACCATCAAACAGATTGTCACCTTCGAAGGTGAGCAGAACATCGGTTATGCCCCACAGGCAGTGACCCTGACGCTGAATGATGAAATTGATATCTCCCGTGGTGATATGATTGTCAAAAGCGATAACCTGCCACTGCACAGCGCAGCCTACAAGACCCATTTAGTGTGGATGGCGGAAGATCCGCTGATGCCGAACAAACAATATGAGTTTAAGTTTGCCACTAAGTCAGTGACCGGCTCCGTGCAACGTCTGGATTATCAGATCGACGTCAATACCATGGAGAAAAAGGATCTGCTGCACCTGAATCTGAATGAGATTGCCGTTGGCAGCATCAAACTGACTCAGCCTGTGGCCTGCGACCCTTACCAGCGTAACCGCAAAACCGGCGCCTTTATCATTATCGATCGTCTGACCAATGGTACAGTCGGTGCCGGCATGATTATCGAAGCTGACAAATCCGCAGAGAAGGAAAATAATCAGGCTTATTCCGAATTCGAACTGGAATTTAATGCCCTGGTACGTAAACATTTCCCCCATTGGCAGGCGCTGGATATCAGCAAACTCTGAGTTGAATTAGATGGACATAAACCAGCTACTGGTTGCAGGGATTTTTATTGCCACCATCGCGGCGCTTATCTTTACCGATAAGCGCCCGGCGGCGATTTTTTCCATGGCGATGCTGGCACTGTTGGCTAGCGGTCAGCTATCCCTGTTGCAATTGTCACACGGGTTTACCAATCAGGGGCTGATCACTCTGGTACTGCTGCTGCTTATCAGCAACGCCATCGATAAGACCTCATTGCTGAAGCTGCTTGGCAGGAAACTTATTAATGCCAGCTATACCAGCAGTTACTGGCGTTTGTTCGGGCTCACCTTCACAAGTTCAGCGTTGCTGAACAACACCGCCATTGTTGCCAGCCTGATCAGTCCGGTCACCCAGAATCAGTTCCATCCGGCCTCAAAGTTACTTATTCCTTTGTCTTATTCTGCCATCCTCGGTGGTACGGTAACCTTAATCGGTACCTCTACCAACCTGATTGTGGACAGTTTCCTGGTAGAGCAAGGTCACCCTGGCTTTGCCTTCCTGGATTTTACTCTGTATGGCCTGGTCGCGGGCCTGGCCTGCGGCTTGTTGTTGTTTCTGATGTCGCCTCTGCTGCCGGATATCAAAATCAAACAGGCGGATTACAAAGAGTATTTTATTGAAGCTAAGGTGGATGCCGATTCACCACTGATTGGTAAAAGCATTGAGGAAAACCATCTGCGTAACCTGCCCGAGCTGTATCTGGCAGAAATTATCCGCCAGGGCCACCTGCTGACACCTGTGACACCGGAAATCGTTATCGAGGCCGGAGACAAGTTGATTTTCAGCGGCAATGTCAAACGGGTAGACAGCCTCAGTCATATTCCCGGCCTGACGCTATTTGCCGAAACCAATGGCCTGCTCAGAGAAAATCTTACCGAGGTGGTCATCTCCAACCGCGCCAAGCTTATTGACAAAACCCTTAAGCAGGTAGGGTTCCGGGCCATGTTTGATGCCGCGGTTGTGGCCATTCGCCGTGACGGTGAAAGCCTCTCCGGTAAGCTCGGTGATATCAGACTACAGTCCGGTGATAACCTGTTGCTTGCCACCGGACCGGATTTTGACAGCCGCAATAATCTGTCAAAGAATTTCTTTATTCTCACCGAGCACAGCCTGCCGAAAAAACTCAGTCCGGTTCAGGAGCGCCTGACCCTGGGTGGTTTTCTGTTAACGGTACTGCTCAGTGCCACTAATGTGGTGTCGCTGGCCACCGGTCTGGTATTTTTATTGGCCCTGCTGGTGTTTACCGGTATCAGCAATGGTGCCGAATTAAAGCGTCACTTGCCGGTCAATCTGATTATGGTGATAGTCGGCGCACTGGGTCTGGCCGGCGCGCTGGAGCAATCAGGACTGATTGCCAGTATTAATGATCTGGTCTTTCCGTTACTCGAAGGCAGCAGTCCCTTTGTGGCCCTGGTGGCGATCTATTTGCTGACCTTACTGCTTACCGAGCTGGTCACCAACAATGCCGCTGCCGCGCTGATGTTTCCTTTCGCCTGGGGGCTGGTACAAATGCTGGATGCGCCGGTACTGCCTTTTGCTCTGGCGGTGGCCTTTGCAGCCAGCGCCAGTTTTATTTCCCCCTGGGGTTATCAGACCAATCTGCTGGTATTCAGCGCCGCCAATTACAAACTTTCTCATTTCGTGCGCGTCGGCCTGCCGGTATCTATCCTCTATACGGTTGTGGTACTGAGTTTGCTGAAAATCAGCTTTGCCTTGTAGAGAACCGATTCGCTCAAATAGCGCCAAAAATCGCTCAAGTGCGGGAAAAGCTTAGCTTTTTCCACTAGCATAGTAGAGTACTAAAAACCTGAAGGAATCGAGATGACCCGTAACCTAGCGCTACTCTTTGCCAGTTTAACCCTTTGCCTGAGCTCTGCAGCGTGCGCCAACACCCCGGCGCAAATTGACAGTGAACAGGCCAGTATTAAGGTGGAAGTCGTGACTTCCGGGCTGCAGCATCCCTGGGGGATGACCTTTTTGCCTGATGGCCGTATGCTGGTCACCGAACGAACCGGTAAACTCAGAATTGTCGATGCCGATGGCAATAAATCAGAGCCGTTAAACGGCTTACCGGAGATTCTGGTAAAAAATCAGGGCGGTCTGCTGGATGTTACCATCGATCCTATGTTCAGCGAGAACCAGCGTATTTATTTCAGCTTCAGCGAACCGGTTTCCGGCAGCGAGAAAAGCAGCACTGCCGTTGCCAGCGCGATTTTAGAAGAGCAGGGCCTGAGCGAATTGCAGGTTATTTTCAGTGCCAGGCCTAAAATTGATACCGGCCATCATTTTGGCAGTCGTCTGGTATTTGACCGTGAAGGTGCATTGTTTATTACCTTAGGGGATCGCGGTTCACAGCGTCAGGGCGCGCAGGAGCTTGATAGCCACTATGGCAAAGTAGTACGTGTACTGCCAAATGGTGATATCCCAAAAGACAATCCCTATACCGATAATGACAAGGCACTGTCAGATATCTGGTCTTACGGTCATCGCAATATTCAGGGTGCGACGCTGCATCCGCAAACTGGCGAACTCTGGACCCACGAGCATGGTCCCCAGGGCGGTGATGAAATTAATATCGCCGAAGCGACGAAGAACTATGGCTGGCCAGAGATCACCTATGGCGAAGAGTATGGTGGTGGTGAAATTGGCGACACCAAAAAATCCGGAATGGAGCAGCCACTGCATTACTGGGTGCCCTCTATCGCGCCCAGTGGCATGACCTTTTACACTGCCAAAACCTTCAGCGACTGGCAGGGCAATCTGTTAGTAGGCTCACTGAAATTTCGCCAGTTGGTCAGACTGGAGCTCGGCGATGACAACAAGGTCACCCATGAGGAACGTATCGACATCGGCCAGCGTGTGCGTGATGTGCGCCAGGGTCCGGACGGCGCCGTTTACCTGCTCACCGACCATCCTGACGGCCAGATATTACGCCTGATACCTTCTAACCCATTGTAACTAAAAGAATTTAACCACAGAGGCACAGAGAACACAGAGAGGTAAAGGGGATTAAACCATTAATACCTCCGTGTTCTCTGTGCCTCTGTAGTTGGTCTTGTCTTTCTCAACCGGGTTCGTGCTTTTACTTCGCTCTGTCCTGCGCTACGCAAGCCAGCCTTCGGCTGTTCCACGTGTTCCCGACACTTTGGTCCTGTGGTGGTTTAAAAGCTTTTGACCACGAAAGGCACGAAAAGGAGCAAAGCGTTTAACCCTTCCATCCTCCGTGCCCTCTGTGGTCATGCTTTTAGTTCGTGGAGCCGAATTACTTACGCCGCCAGCTGGTGCCTTGCGGGCCGTCTTCCAGCTCAATCCCCATGGCCGTAAGAGCATCACGAGCCGCATCGGCTGCCGCCCAGTCTTTGTTTTTACGGGCATCGGCGCGCACCTGTATAAGGCGCTCGATCTCTGCCACATCCGCCTGGTCATCACTACCCGTTCCCTGCAGGAATTGCTCCGGTGATTGCTGTAACAGCCCCAGCACACCGCCAAGGCGGATTAATACTGACGCCAGCTTAGCCGCTTCACCGGCTTCGGCTTTATTAATATCCCGGGCCAGATCAAACAGTACCGAGTAGGCTTCAGGGGTATTAAAATCATCATCCATGGCCTGATTAAAGCGCGCCTGATAACCACCATAACCTGCATCGACACTGTTATCCGGATTCACTCCCCGCAGTGCCGTATATAAGCGCTCCAGTGAGGCTCTGGCCTGATGGATATTCTCCTCTGAGTAATTTAACTGACTGCGGTAATGGGCGCTGAGCAGAAAATAACGCAGGGTTTGTGCATCGTACTCTTTGAGCACATCGCGCAGGGTAAAGAAATTGCCCAGTGACTTGGACATCTTCTCCTCATTGACCTGCACCATGCCGGTATGCACCCAGTAATTCACATAGGGAGTGTCAAAGGCACAGCAGGACTGGGCCACTTCATTCTCATGGTGTGGGAAAATCAAATCGGAGCCGCCACCGTGGATATCAAAATGCTCCCCCAGATGCTTGTGGTTCATGGCCGAACATTCGATATGCCAGCCCGGCCGGCCTTTACCCCAGGGCGAGTCCCAGCTTGGCTCACCAGGCTTGGCGGATTTCCACAACACAAAATCCAGCGGATCGGTCTTATCGGTACTGACCTCCACTCTGGAGCCCGCCTGCAACTGCTCGAGATCCTGGCCACTGAGTTTGCCGTAGCGCTCGAAAGTACTGACATCAAACAGCACATCACCACTGTTACTTTGATAAGCATGGCCTTTTTCCACCAGACGCCGGATCACATCAATGATCTCATCCATATGGGTCGTCACACGGGGCTCAATATCCGCCGGCAACAAACCAATGGCATCAAAATCCTGATGCATATCGGCAATAGTACGGTCAATCAGGTTAGTAAAGGCTTCCTGATTCTCCTGTGCCCGCCTGATAATCTTGTCATCCACATCGGTAATATTGCGGACATAATTCACTTCATAGCCTGAGTGCCTTAAGTATCGCACCATCATATCAAAACTCAGGTAGGTACGGGCGTGGCCCATATGGCAAAGGTCATACACCGTAATACCGCACACATACAACCCCACCTTGCCTTCCTGCAAAGGTTTGAAGCGCTCTTTTCGGCGAGTCAGGGTGTTGAAAATGTGCAGCATAGGTAAATCCTTGAGAATAAATCATAAATGACGTGATTAAGGCGCGAATTTTACCCTAAGGGCCCTGCCGCTGCATCCCGTTTCCATCCTGAAAAGACAGATCATTCCCTGAGCCACGGCTTTGGGATACAATAGAGCACAATATGGTTTAAATAAACAACATCAGCGAGAGTTCAAAAAGCGCGCAGGCAAGGCAAATTTTTGAAGGTTTAGTGGGTCTAAATCAAGAAAATTTGCCGCCGGATGCGCGTTTTTTTGAGCCTCGCCCGCAGGGAGCGCCTGAAAAAGCCTCACTCTGCGTTCTGATTGCTTAAAAGAGCACCACTATTCCTGCGCAACCACGCCTTGATTGAGGCTTTTTCAGGCAGCTCTGGTGTTCGTTTTTTAAACCATATGGTGCTCTTTCACCCTATTTTTTCACAATCAGGACATCATCATGACGGTAACACTCAATACCAATTACGGTCCCATTGAACTGACCATGCTGGCCGACAAGGCGCCAGCCACTGTTGAGAACTTTCTGAGTTACGCTCGCGAAGGCTTTTATGACAACACCATTTTCCATCGCGTGATTGACGGTTTTATGATCCAGGGTGGCGGCATGGAGCCGGGTATGCGTCAGAAAGAAACCAAGGCACCAATTAAAAACGAAGCCAATAATGGCCTGGCCAATAACAAAGGGACTGTGGCGATGGCCCGGACCAATGACCCTCATTCCGCCACCTGCCAGTTTTTTATCAATATTGCGGATAACAACTTTCTTAATTTCCGTGGTGAAAGCATGGATGGCTGGGGCTACTGTGTCTTTGCCGAGGTCAGCAGCGGTATGGACGTGGTAGAAAAAATCCGCAAAGTCGACACTGGCAGTTCAGGCATGCACCAGGACGTTCCTCTCGAAGAAGTGGTAATCCAATCTGTTGAGATCAGCGAATAACCTATCTATGCAACCCACCCTGTTTATCGCCGATCTGCATCTGAGTGAAGACAGGCCCGATATCACTGCGGCGTTTGATACCTTTATGTCAAGTCAGGCCAGGGACGCCGCAGCCCTTTATGTGCTCGGCGATCTGTTTGAAGCCTGGATTGGTGATGATGATACCTGCCACTTTAACCAACATATCAAACAAGCCTTCAGAACCCTGACGAATAGCGGTGTACCGGTTTACTTTATTCACGGCAACCGTGACTTTCTGATTGGTAAAAAGTTTGCCGGGGAGACCGGTATTCAGTTGCTGCCGGAAAAGCAGGTGATCGATCTGTACGGTGAAAAAGTGCTGATTATGCATGGTGACAGCCTCTGTACCCGGGACCATAAATACATGGCCTTTCGTAAAAAGTCCCGCGGTTGGTGGTGGCCTAAACTGATGCTTGCACTACCACTGTGGTATCGCCGAAGAGTGGCTCAAAACGCCAGAAAAACCAGTGCGTTACATCAGAAGAACAGCAGCGAACAGATTATGGATGTGACCCCTTCTGAAGTCGACAGGGTGATGACAGAAGCCGGCGTCAGCAAACTGATCCACGGCCATACTCACAGGCCTGCGATACATAAGTTTCAGCTCGGTGATAAACAGGCGCAGCGCATTGTACTGGGTGACTGGTACAGTCAGAGCAGTGTGCTGAGGGTTACGCCTCAGTCCACTGAACTCAAGGGCACACCGCTGTGAAAACGCAATTGCGGATCCGGGGATGAAATCAGCTGCGCTTCGGTTTCGCCCAATAGCTGCACCCGCTCGCTGATATTCCCGCCTGTGACTTTTTCAGCCAGACTCAGATAATCCTGAAAATGCCGGGCCTCAGAGCGCAGCAAAGACAGATAAAACTCCCCAAGGCTGTTATCCACATAAGGCACCAGCGCGGCAAATCGCTCACAGGAGCGGGCCTCGATATAAGCCCCACAGATCAGCTTATCTGCCAGTTTAGCTGGCTCATGGCTGCGCACCTTCTGCATCAATCCTTTGGCATAGCGGGACGCACTTAAGTTTACGTAGTCAATATCACGCGCTTTAAGTATCTCCACTACCTGCTGAAAATGATGCAACTCTTCTTTGATCAGCAACACCATCTTATCGATGAGCTCATCCCCTAATTCAAAATCCGACTTGCCGATCAGTTTCTTAGATAAGCGTACTTTTTCAAAGTCAGCGGTGCCAATGCCCCGGTACACATAGTCCTCATAAGGCTTAAGCCAGGCCAACAACGCCTCACTGCCGGCATGATCCAGTGCATAGGTACGCATCAGCCACATGGCCGTTTGCGCCGCCTTAAGCTCACAATTGGCATGATCGATCAGCAGAGTCGGCAGATTTTCCGGCTGGCTTGCCTGCTCCATCCAAGGTTCAGGCGTTGGACAGTGCAAAAAGGCGTTAATAGGCTCAAGTAATGACTGATACATCTTAAATCTGTCTGATTTCAAAGGCGCTATTTTAACGACAATGAGGTTAAATTGCTTGCAGTGACCAACAACAGAAGCAGATTTATCAAATAATCAGCCATGATGATGATTCAGGTCAAAAAACAGTGTTAATTTTTTGTTATTCTTATATCATCTTATTAACCTTGTGCCGATGCACAAGCCAAATAGAAAAAGCTGTCTGCGCTAAGAGAGGTACTTATGATACTCAACCACCTGTGGGGCCTGTATGCCCACCCAAAAGAAGAATGGCAGGATATTGAAAAGCGCCATGAGAGCCTGTCTCATAGCCTGACACATATTCTGATTATTGCTCTGATCCCGTCATTAACCAGCTACTACTCTGCAGCTCATCTGGGGTGGAGTATCGGTGTTGGCGATTTGATCAAGCTGACCCACGAAAGTGCCATGATGATGAGCATCGCCATGTATTTTGCCCTGATTGCCGGGGTTGTGGCGTTGGCCTATCTGATTCAGTGGATGGCCACCACCTTTGATGCCAAACCGACTTTCACCCAGTCACTGGAGCTGGCGGCGTACACGGCCACTCCACTGTTTATGGTGGGTTTTGCTGCATTGTATCCGGTGCTGTGGTTTGTGATGCTGGTAGGTCTGGCAGGCCTGACTTACTCTGTTTATCTGCTTTATTCAGGTACGCCTATTATTATGCACATACCCGAAGAAAAAGGCTTTATTTACGCCAGCTCGGTGGTTACCTGTGGATTGGTGCTGCTGGTGGTGATTATGGCCGCCTCAGTGATTCTCTGGAGTATGGGATTAGGCCCTGAATATATGGCCTGATAACGGTCAACATCATACTGAAAAGGCCAGTCTCAGACTGGCCTTTTTGTTGCCTTTCGTGTGGTTCGAGGTAAAGAGCCTTCACCGCAGAGCCGCAAAGAACGCGGAGAATACAAGCCGTAAAACCTCTGCGTCCTCTGCGACTCGGCGGTAAACAGCTTTTACTCCGGACTATCCCTGTCCTGCGCCCTTCGGGCCGCCATTAAACTGCTGGCGTTAAAAATCGCTCCTGGCGATTTTTTCGTGTGGTTCGTGGTAAAAGGCCTTCAAACACTAAATTCACGAACAAATAATGATCTCTCGCAGAGACGCAGGGGAAATGATTAGTGATAAATGCTGAATTATGAATAAAAAGCTATTCACTGTCGGCCCTTAGCGCCCATTCCGCATTTCTCTGCGTCTTTGCGCCTCCGCGAGATCCCTAACGAATTATGATCCTGATTTTCATCAGGATGACGGCGTTTCTTTCGTGTTTTTCGTGCCTTTCGTGGTGAAATGCTCTTTTTAGTGTTTAGTCCGAGTCCAGATTATGCATTTCCAGATTACATAGTTCCATCTGTGGGATCTGCTTGGCATTATCACTGCGTAACATATCCAGCCGGTTCAGGTACTCCTGATCCACATCGCCGGTAATGTAAATGCCATCAAAAACTGAGGTTTCAAAGCGGGTAATCTGCGGATTCTCTTCTCTGACAGCCTCCACCAGATCTTCAATATCCTGAAAGATCAGACCATCGGCTTTAATCAGCTCGCAGATCTCATCAATTTCCCGGCCATAAGCAATCAGCTCATTGGCCGAAGGCATGTCGATGCCATAGACATTGGGAAAGCGGATCTCCGGAGCGGCAGAGGCAAAATACACCCGTTTGGCGCCAGACTCTCTGGCCATGGTGATAATCTGCTCAGAGGTCGTACCGCGCACAATAGAGTCATCCACCAGCAACACATTCTTGCCGGCAAATTCGGAAGAAATGGCGTTGAGTTTACGTCGCACAGACTTTCTGCGCTGAGTCTGCCCCGGCATAATAAAGGTACGGCCGATATAGCGATTTTTAACAAATCCCTGACGATATGGCAGGTTCAGCTCCTGAGCAATCTGCAGGGCGATATCATTCGAGGTTTCCGGGATGGGGATCACCACATCAATATCCAGATCGGCCCACTCCCGGGCAATTTTCTGTCCTAGCTTGCGGCCCATATTGACCCGTGAAGCGTACACGGAGATACCGTCTATAAAGGAATCGGGACGGGAAAAATAGACAAACTCAAAGATACAGGGTGAGTGAGAAGGATTATCAACGCATTGGCGGGTGTGCAGTTGACCATCCTCCGTCACATAAATGGCTTCACCCGGCGCCACATCACGCACAAAGCTGAAACCCACCACATCCAGGGCCACACTCTCTGAGGCCACCATATACTCGTCACCAAGCTCCGTCTGACGCTTACCCAGTGCCAGCGGACGGATACCGTTAGGGTCGCGAAATGCCACCATACCGTTGCCGATGATGGCCGCCACCACCGCATAGGCTCCCTTGATTTTCTTATGTACCCGACTGACCGCCTGAAAGACATCGTCAGGTTGCAGCGTCAGACCTGCGATGGACTGCAGTTCATGAGCGAAAATATTCAACAGCAACTCGGAATCCGATGTGGTGTTAATATGCCGGCGGGCGATGCGAAACACTTCATCAGCAAGCTCATGGGCATTGGTCAGGTTACCATTATGAGCAAAGGCGATACCAAAGGGCGAATTGACATAAAACGGCTGCGCTTCAGCGGAGCTTGAAGTGCCCGCTGTGGGGTAACGGGCATGACCAATACCAAAATTACCGGTTAGCCGCTGCATATGGCGACTGTGGAAAACGTCGCGCACCAGGCCGTTGGCCTTGCGCAAATGAAACATACCGTTGTCTACGGTGACAATGCCGGCGGCGTCCTGTCCTCTATGTTGTAAAACGGTCAAACCATCATACAAAGCCTGATTTACCGGGCCTTTACCTACGATACCAAGGATACCACACATGCAAATTACCTATCAGTTAAAGAGCCTTTGCGGACTCTTCAGAGTTTAAAAAACTGGAATGGTTCTGCAGATATTCGAAGAACCATTCGATCACGACCCTGAACTCCGGGATCAACAGGGAGCGCTGCCACCATGCCGAGTCCGGAAATGCCGTGAAGGCGTCCATAAAAAACAGCAGTGCACTGACAATCAGTGCCCCACGTAATAATCCGAATACCGCACCAAGGGCCCTGTCCGTGCCCGACAAGCCAGTATACTCAACCATCTGCCCGACGATATAATTGAGCAGGCCCCCCAATATCAGGGTTACTACAAAGAGAATGGCGATAGCCACCGCGCTGCGGATCATAGGGTCGGAAAAATTGGTCAGATGAGCGGCCAGATCAAGATAAAACTGACTGGCGATAAAAAAGGCCGCAAACCAAACGGCGAGCGAAATGGCCTCTTTGACAAAGCCCCTGACCAGACTGATCAGGGTAGACAGGGCGATAATGCCGAGAATGCAGTAGTCGATCCAATTCATGCCGTATTTCGATTGAAAATTGCCGGGCGCATTCTAACAAAAGGTTGCAGGAAAATCTCAATTATCCGCAGTCGCTAATAAGCCTTCTTTATTACACTGAAATTATTCACTCTACAGAGTAAGCCGTCACTTTACCCTGCAGTCCGGTAAGCTTATTCAAATCCGCCACTCTCTGTTCCAGTGCTTCTTTTTGCAGGTCGGGACCGACAAAAACTTTAGTCAGTGTACCGGAACTGGTCTGGACTTTACGCTTAAAGGCCCGATATCCACCTTCTTCCAGCTTACTCATCAGCTCCGCCACATTTTTCTCATGACGAAAACTGCCAAGCTGTATAACCCATCCACTCTGTTCCGCCGCTGCTGTATCTTCTACCGGATAGTCACCCTGCCTGGGTTCGCTGTTATTGACGTTATTCTCCGGGGGCGCTACCGCTGTTTGCTGTTCCGGTTCTGTTGTAACTGGCTCACCGGCAGACTGAGGATCATCCACCGCCACATCATCAACAATCTCCACTTTCCGGCTGACACGATCCGCTACCTGCTGGCGAGGAAAAGAGCCTGGCTCTTCGATCTCAATTGCAGAGGGTCTTTTGGGCAACTCCACAAACCTATCCTTGTGAGACACTTTTTCACCATCAAAAATATCCGGCAGGAAAATTACCGCCAGCGCCACCAGGATCACCGTGCCAACCAGCCGGTTCTGAAAGGCTGAACCGCCCCGTTGTGTGTTTTTTTCCTCATTATCGGCCATTGTCCGACTCCATTACTTCAGCCAGGGTCAGAAAAGACCCGAATACCAGTATCACATCATCTTCAGCGGCATTCTCGCAGGCCCGCTGATAGGCTGACTGTACATTATTATATGTAAACACATTGTCCTGCCCGGGAAGATAACTGGCAAGTGTTCCAGCCGTGGCAGCACGGGGGCCAGGTAAATCAGCCAGATACCAGATGGGTTTGAAGGGTATCAGTAATTCAAAGCAGCCCCTGATATCTTTATCCTTAAGCATGCCCACCACCAAATGCAGACGTTGCCAGTTGCGCCCTTTGAGTTGCTCACACAAATACTTCACCGCCTGAGGATTATGAGCCACATCCACCAGCACATCAGGTTTGCTTGCGAGTAACTGGCAGCGCCCGGGTACACTTACCTGTCGTAATAATCCGGGGACATCAATCTTATCCAGCAGCCCTGTCAACTCAAGCACTTTGAGTGCGGTAGCAGCATTGGCTGGCGGAATGGCGGGTAAAGGTCCCGTCTTCTCCAAGCCGGAGCCGGAACGCCAGGTAAATTGCTGACCACCAATCTGATAACTAAACTCCCGGCCCTGCCAGAACGCACTGGCGGCATTCGTTGCAACGGCATTAACCACAGATTGGGGTGGCTGTGGTTCTCCGATAACAGCCAGACAACCCTGACGCAATATACCGGACTTCTCAGCACCAATTTGTTCTGTGTCTGTGCCCAGATAATCCTGATGATCCAATCCAATGGTCGTTATCACCGCAATTCCGGCATCCACAATATTAACCGCATCCAGTCGCCCGCCCAGACCCACTTCAAGAATCACATAGTCCGGCTGGCTTTGAGCGATCAGCACCAGTGCCGCCAGCGTACCAAACTCAAAGTAGGTCAGGCTGATATCGCCTCTGGCCTGCTCAACAAGAGCAAAAGCCTGACAGTGAGACTGCTCAGACAGCATAGTATTATTGATTCTGACCCGTTCACGGTAATCGAGCAGGTGCGGGGAGCTGTATACGGCTGTGGATTTTCCTGCCAGCATTAGCCCCTGCTCAATCATCGCACAGGTAGTACCTTTACCATTAGTACCGGCCACTGTGATGATTTGACTGTGACTGAAATCCAGGCATAAGCGTTCAAATACCATGCGTACCCGCTCGAGCCCCATATCAATGGAGGAAGGGTGTATGGACTCAAGATAAGACAGCCAGCCACTGAGATCCTGCGGCTGGCCGGTCAGAGGCTGGTTCATGTTCAGTGGTGCTGGTGATGCAGTTTGCTTAATACGCTATAAAGTTTATCCCGCAACTGACGGCGATCGACGATCATATCGATGGCACCTTTCTCGAGCAGGAATTCACTACGCTGAAAGCCCGGCGGCAGAGTTTCGCGAACCGTCTGCTCGATCACCCTGGGACCGGCAAAACCGATCAGGGCCTTTGGCTCGGCAACATTCACATCCCCCAGCATAGCCAGACTCGCCGACACACCACCCATGGTAGGGTCGGTCAGCACAGAAATATAAGGCAGTCCCTTCTCACTCAATCTGGCCAGGGCCGCGCTGGTTTTTGCCATCTGCATCAAAGACAACAGCGCTTCCTGCATCCGGGCACCGCCACTGGTAGAAAAACAGACCAGTGGCATATTATTCTCAATACAGCATTCAACGGCTTTGACAAAGCGGGCACCCACTACCGAAGCCATAGAGCCGCCCATAAAGGCAAATTCAAAGGCCGCTACAACCACCGGCATGCCATTGAGTTTTCCTCTGACCACCACCAGTGCATCTTTTTCATTGGTGCTCTTCTGCGCCGCACTGATCCTGTCTTTATATTTCTTGGAGTCTTTAAACTTGAGTATATCCTGAGGTTCCAGTTCGGCCCCCAGTTCCTGACGCTCGCCCTGATCGAGAAAACTGTTGATACGGGCACGGGCGGTGATACGCATGTGATTGTCGCACTTAGGACAGACTTCCAGCTGTCGCTCCAGCTCCTGACGATAAAGCGTCGCACCACACTGATTACATTGGGTCCAGACACCCTCCGGCACATTCGCTTTTCCGGATGACGACTGGGTACGAGGTAGTATTTTCTGAATCCAGCTCATGGAGACCCTTCAAATGCTTTAAAGAATTAAATTTAGCACTGATTACACGGCGGCTGAAATTGCACGCCAAATTGGCGCCATTAAAGCATAAATCCGCCGTAAACCGAAAAAAAACTGGTCTTAGCAGCTTTCCTCCTGCAGGAACAATGGCCCGGCCGATGATTCCGGCAGCCCGAATTCCACCGGATAGGTGACCTCTGTCAGGTATAAACCATTGGGTTTGGCTGTTGCCGCTGCCTTTTCCCTGTCTTTACCCTCTAATAATTCCTGCATCCAGTCAATCGGCTGGCGACCGCTGCCAATATCCAGCAGCGAGCCGGTGATATTGCGTACCATATGATGCAAAAAAGCATTGGCCTTGATTTCCAACACCACATAATCACCCTGCCGCCACAGCCGCAGATGACTGATATGGCGAAACGGCGATTTGGATTGACAAATCGCCGCCCTGAATGCGCTGAAATCATGCTCACCAAGTAAACAATTTGCCGCCTGCTGCATTCTGTCAACATCCAGTGGCCGGTGATAATGGGTTACCCCCTGACGCAGAATGCCGGGGCGATAGGCATGATTATAGATAATATAGCGATAGCGTCTGGCAGTAGCAGAAAAGCGGGCATGGAAATCGTCATCTACCTGTTGTGCCCATTTCACCGCAATGCTATCCGGCAAATTGGCATTCATGCCCATGGTCCAGGCCCGCATCGGCCGCTCGGCCTGCACATCAAAATGTACCACCTGACCGGTGGCGTGCACGCCGGCATCGGTGCGACCGGCACACTGTAATTCAATGGTTTCATCGGCGATCCGGCTCAGGGCCGTTTCCAGCTCCTGCTGAACACTGTTGACTTCACGTTGCCGCTGCCAGCCATAATAGCCGGAACCGTCGTATTCGACCCCTAAGGCAATGCGCATGCTGCTCTGCTTTGATATTCAATTTGCGTGGGATTATACCCAAAGCAGAATAGGATGCGAGAGGCCTCTATTAAAGATTCACCACGGAGGCACAGAGGGAGTGATGGAATTATGAATAAAAAAGCCTTCACCGCAGAGCCGCAAAGAACGCGGAGAATACAAGCCGTAAAACCTCTGCGTCTTCTGCGAGATAGAATTTAATTTTGATGCCATAATTCACCGTAAAGACGCTGAGTAGCTCTTCTCTTTGCCCTCTGTGTCTCAGTGGTGAATAATTCTTTTTCTGCTTTTACTGCGGTTGGCAGTGAAGATAATTACAGCAGTTTATCCAGTATGGCTTTGGCTTCTTCCTGTTGTTCCCCATCGCCTTTCTCCACCACCTGCTGCAACAATTCGATGGCGGATTCATTGTCTTCCATTTCCAGATAAGCCCGGGCCAGATCCAGTTTAGCGCCCATGCCATTGTCGTTATCAACATCCATCAACTCTTCATCTTTATCACCACCGGCATAGCTGCCCAGTGCCGTATCAAGATTTATTGGTTTTTCTTCACTGTCATCCTCTTCTGCCTCCACGCTCTCATTTAACAGCGCGTCGATGTCCAGAAAATCATCTTCAGTATCAGCAAGAGGTTCCGGCGCTTCCGGCTCAGCCAGTTGCTCATTGAGCAGGGTTTCAATATCAAGATCCGACTCCTGATCCTCGTCCTGCTCCATGGACTCGAGCATTTCATCAAAATCAGAAGATTCAAGTTCATCCAGCAGTTCGTGATCCGAATTCGCTTCCTTGTCCTGCTTGCCCTGTTCATGGCTTTGAAGCCAGTCACCGAGATCGGGTAATTCGTTAAGCTCTTTCTCCAGCTCGTCATCAACCTGTGATTCTTTTTGCTCAGTACGCTCAGACTCACTCTGCGAGGCCTCAGTATCAGTCACCTCATCATCGGTATCAGGCTCATCCTTATTCTGCTCTAAGACCTGGTCAAGCTCTTCAAACTCATCAGAAGCATCATCAGCCAGATTCTGTTCATTCTGCTCAAATTCGGCTTCGAGCATTGCATCCAGTTCCTGTTGCGAAGCCTCATCATCTTCGTCAGCCTTATCTTCAGTGTCCTGTTGCTCTGTTGTATCCGCCTGCGCTGTATCAGGCGCTTCCCCATCGGTCACTGCTTCTTCAGCAGCTTCATCCTCTACAGATTGTGAAGCCGCGGCTTCCTGATCATCCGGTTCAGCATCTTGTTCCGATGTGCCAGTTTCATCCTGCTGTTCAACAGTATCCTCTGGCTGCTCATCACTACCCCCGGTAGCCAGCTCTTCAAGTAATTCATCTGACAACTCGTCCTGCGCATCAGCCTCAGGAGACTCATCTTCTGCCGCCTCTTCTCCTAATTCTTCGAGTAACTCATCGGAAATAGTGTCCTGAAGGTCAGCCTGCTCCTCAGATTCATCCCCTTCATCTGACAGCTCTTCAAGCAGTTCATCAGAAAGCTCGTCCTGCATGGTGTCAGCCTGTTCCAGCTCACCCAGCAGATCATCAGTCAGTTCATCCAACTGCTGATTTTTAGTGGTAATTTCCTGATCCAGTTCGCCGATCAGCTCATCGCTGAGCTGCTCTGATTTTTCCAGCTTTTCGACAAAATCATCGGACTCATCATCGGATTCCTGAGTATCTTTGGATACCGGTTCATCCAGTAATTCATCAATACTGATTTCCGGCTTTTCATCTTCGGTGCTGTCCGCATCTGCACCTGTATCGGCGTCGGCAGAGAGGTCGTCTTCATCCGGCTCTTCCAGTTGCTCAAAATCATCTGCAACCTCGTCTTCCGTCTCTGGCTCAGCGGTTTGTTCGTCCTCATCATCCAGCTCAGACAAGTCGATGGCCTCATCGTCGTTGTCTTCGGCAAATAAATCATCAAGGTCGTCCTGTTCCTGAGAGCTTTGTTCATCTTCCTCACGCTCTGGCTGTTCTTCCTCTTCCTTATCTTCTGGCACCAACATCTCGTCGGCAAGATCGTCGAAATTCTCCAGCTCATCTTCCAGCGCCGCATCCAGAGACTCTTCTAATTCATCAGTAAGGACATCATCGAGTAATTCCTCACCGAACAGGTCGTCATCATCCTGATCCGGCTCATCGAAATCATCGGACATCTCTTCGGTCAGCGCATCGGACAGATCATCCATCTGATTGTCTTCAGCAACAGCAGCCGGTGCCTCGCTCTTGTTAACTGGGGCGGGTTCTGAGGCCGGCTCTGACTGACGGCGTCTGAGCCACATAAACAGACCGCCAAGCAGCAACAGTGAAGGGATAATACCGGCGGCTATCTTCAGTGCCGGATGCTGATACCAGGCCTTTTGTTGCTCTTTAGCCTGTTGCTGTTCGGATCTGGCCAGTAATTCGTTCTGCAGCGCCAGTAACTGGCCCATTTGCTGCTGAATCTCACCTTCCTGACCAATACGATTACGCAGTTCTTCAATGTCTTCATTGACCGCATCCAGACGGCCATAAACCCGTTCATTGTCATCCAACAAGGCTTGTACGGATTCAATTGAGGCAGAAATTTGCCGCCTCAATTGCTCAAATTCGTTACGGTTTTGCCTGTCAAGGTTCTGAAGTTGTGCCTCCAGTGCCTGACGAGCTGCGGATAGATCCTCTGTACTGGCAACCTGCTTGGCGGGTTTTATATTGACTGTCTGCCCCTCTGCCCCGCGGGCCTCCCGCCAGCGTTGTTCATCCTCTTCTGCTCGACGTTGTGCCTCATCCGCATCGATGCGGGCAATGTACGCTTCGCTCGGAAGTCTGAGCACAGAGCCATCGATCATCAGATTCAGGTTTTGCTGTTCAAAGGCGTCCGGATTGAGTTCATAGATGGCGGCCATGACCTGGTAGATACTCAGATCATTATTCTGGCGATAACGGCGGGCGATGCTCCAGAGGGTATCACTGGACTCGATGGGCCCATACTCGACCCCGGAATACTGGCGATCGGAATGTTTCGGTCCTTTAATCTGAACCTGCTGAAAATCAGAAGCCCACAGAACAGTTGACGACAAGTAACATGCCAAACCTACTATCAGCAATTGTCGCATTCTCATAGTTGTCCTTGTCGCCCCGAAAAAGAAAAATAAACCTGGGTTCAGGCTTCTCAGTTATATATTTTTATAAGTAAACCGGCACTCAGCACATCGCTTACGCAATTCTGTCATTGCTTTGGCTATCTCACAGAACCCAGCAAATAGCGTTCCAACAGGAACTATAAACCAGATGGTTTAGCTGATCCATAAAGCCAAGGGTATTGATTACTTAAAATTTCATTACATATCACATATCGGCAACAATGAGTTTTCATTAAACCTCACCCATATCAGGAAACGCCCGGAGCATTTCAGAACAGCTTCAGTTGGTCCGCACAGCGGGTGAGCTACATGGACGTTGCGCACACTAAAACGCCGGGAGCGTTTCAGGACAGCTTTAGCTGGCCTGAAAGGCATTGGGCAGGGATGCCCAATGCAAAAGTAACTGGCACACCAGGGACGGTGTGTCATACCTGCAGGGACAGCCAAACTATCTGCTTTACTGGAGAGTTTGAAGATATATAAAAATGCCAGTCAGCTTAACTGACTGGCATTACGGCATCTGCCGGGCTTAGTACGAAATAGTCCTGATTACATATAATCGCGGATCAGCACTTCTGCTATCTGGATACTGTTGGTGGCCGCACCTTTACGGACATTGTCCGACACGACCCACAAATTGATGCCATTGGGATGTGACAGATCCTGACGAACCCTGCCCACAAATACCTCATCCTTACCACTGGCATTACCCACCTGAGTCGGGAAATCAGCTGGGTCACGCATCAATACCACCCCCGGCGCATTTTCCAGCAGGTTTTTCACTTCTTCAATATCAATCGGCTGACGGGTTTCCAGATGAATTGCTTCACCATGGCCGTAAAACACCGGTACCCTTACTGCAGTAGCGTTAACACGAATGCCCTCATCACCCATGATTTTCTGGGTTTCCCAGTGCATTTTCATTTCTTCTTTAGTGTAATCATTCTCCAGAAACACATCGATCTGTGGGATCGCGTTAAAGGCAATCTGACGACTAAAGGCGCTGGGCTTAATTTCCTTTGAGCTGAGCAAATCGGCGGTCTGCCTGGCAAGCTCTTCCATCGCCGTCTTGCCGGCTCCGGATACCGACTGATAGGTGGACACATTAATGCGATCTATACCCACCGCATCCTGAATGGGTTTAAGCGCCACCAGCATCTGAATCGTCGAGCAGTTAGGGTTAGCGATAATATTGCGATTACGAAAATCCGCCAGGGCATGGGCGTTCACCTCAGGCACCACCAGCGGGATATCCGGCTCATAGCGATACTGGGAGGTATTATCGATGACCACACAACCAGCCTCTGCCGCCAGAGGTGCATATTTAGCCGAGACACTGCCCCCTGCAGAGAAAAAGCCAAGCTGTACCTGTGACCAGTCAAAGTTCTCGGCATCCTCTACCTGCACATCTTTGCCCTTAAAGCTCACCGTACCACCGGCAGACCGCGCACTGGCCAGAGGATAAAGTTTATTGATCGGAAAATCTCTTTGCTCAAGAATTTCAATCATATGTTGGCCAACCAGGCCTGTGGCACCTAAAACGGCAACATCAAAAGCACGGGACATGCGGGTCATTCTCCTATGAGGTGTAAACAGAAAATCCGAGGCCTAAGATTGCCTCTGTCATCGCTGAATTTCCAGTGCTAACTGCAGCACAAGCAAATTCTCTTCTTATAGCATAGTGCTTGCGGATATATTCAAACTGCCCGGGCGTGGTAACCCGAGCCCGAAAGTCCGCATCATCCCGGCGAATATCATAAATCGCAAAGACCAGTTCACCCAGTGCTTGTTGTGAGGGCAGAGAACGCTGAAGTGCCAGTTCACTGACATCGGGTTTTGGCAGAAAATCCGCCAGTTTATGCACCACAGGCTTATTAAGCAGCCCGGCCAGATGCTGATAGAGTATTTCGGTACCACGGGCCTTCCCCTCAAGGGTATGGCCGGCAATATGGGCTGTGCCCAGCTGAGTGTAGGGCACCAGCTCAGCACAAATATCCGGCTCATTTTCCCATACATCCATTACCAGCAGCGGCTGAGAGCCTGCACGACACAGGTCAAGCAAGGCCTGATTGTCCACCACTTCACCACGACAGGCATTGATCAGCAGTTGTTGCTGATCGAGGCTCGCCAGCAGAGTGCCATCAAACAGATGGCGTGTCGGGTAAGGACCGGTTTCTATTAGCGGCACATGCAAGCTGATGATGTCGCAGGCCATGATGTCGGGCATATCCACAAAGGCACGCCGGTCACCGGACTCAGCCAGTGGCGGGTCACAAAGCAGATAATCCACACCCAGTGCCTCTAATTTTTGGCTCAGCGCTGTACCCACCTGCCCTGCGCCGACTATGCCAACTCGCTTTTCGCTCAGTTGCCAGTTAAATTTTTGCGCCTGGGCGAACAAGGCACTGATCACATACTCAGCCACCGCCTGGGCATTGCAACCCGGTGCTGCTGACCAGGGGATGCGGCGGTGATCGAGATAATCCGTGCCCAGATGATTAAAACCGGCGGTGCCGGTGCCCACAAACTGCAGTTTTTCACATTTGCCAATCAGGGACTGATTGACTGTAGTAGTGGAACGCACCAGCAGAACATCGGCATCCTGAATGTCTTCAGGTTTAACGGAGCGGCCGCTGAAAAGGCACACTTCACCCCAGTCACAGAAAAACTCTGTGGCATAGAGCAGGCTGTCTTCGCAGTATATTTTCATTTCGTTGGCAGTAACACAATGAGGGGCGCTATTCTGCCTTATCCGAAAGACACAGGCAAAGCAGTTTAGAATGGATATTGCCGGGCGTGTTGCCCGGCAAAGTGTTACTGATTTACGTTAATTCAGGCGGTGGCGCCGCGGCTTTGCCTGGAAGGATTGCGGCTACGGCCGTTACCGGCATAAGCACCATTGCCATTACCGTTACCACTTCTGGCCCTTCCTGCTGGTCTGTTGCGCCCCTGATTTGTGCGCGGCCGGCTGACCTCTGGCTCAGGTTTGGCATTCGGATCAGGTTCAAAACCGGCGATAACCTCTCTGGGCAACTGACGTTTAAGCAAACGTTCAATATCCCGAATCAATTTATTCTCGTCGATACTTAACAAGGAAACCGCCTTACCCTCATTACCCGCACGACCTGTACGACCAATGCGATGTACATAATCTTCCGGAACATTAGGCAGTTCATAGTTGACCACATGAGGCAGATGATCGATATCCAGCCCCCTGGCGGCGATATCGGTGGCCACCAGCACGCGCACTTTACCGGATTTAAAATCGGCCAGCGCGCGGGTGCGGGCACCCTGGCTCTTGTTGCCGTGAATAGCCGCTGAGCTCAGACCATCTTTATCCAGTTGCTGCGCCAGGCGATTGGCACCATGTTTAGTACGGGTAAATACCAGTACCTGCTGCCAGTTTTCAGAACCAATCAGGTAAGAGAGCAGCTTGCGCTTGTTACTCTTATCAACCGGGTGAATGATCTGCTCGACGGTTTCTGATGCCGTATTCCGGCGGGCCACTTCGATCAGTACCGGGTTGTTCAGCAGACCATCGGCCAGGCGCTTGATTTCGTCGGAAAATGTCGCCGAAAATAACAGGTTCTGACGGGCTTTGGGTAATAATGCCAGCACCTTTTTAATGTCATGGATAAAGCCCATATCGAGCATACGATCCGCTTCATCCAGTACCAGAATTTCCACCTTCGACAGATCCAGGGTTTTCTGGCCCACATGATCCAGCAATCGCCCCGGTGTTGCCACCAGAATATCCACACCCCGGCGCAGTGCCGAGATTTGCGGGTTGATACTGACACCGCCAAAGATCACTGCACTTTTCAGCGGCAGGTTCTTACCATAAGCACGCACGCTTTCGCTCACCTGCGCCGCCAGTTCACGGGTAGGAGTTAGCACCAGCGCCCGCACCGGGCGCTTGCCGTCTTTGGGCGTTGTTTCGCCGAGGCGTTGCAGCAGCGGCAGAGTAAAACCGGCGGTTTTACCGGTGCCGGTTTGCGCGCCCGCCAATACATCGCTGCCTTTGAGAATTTCGGGAATGGCCTTGGCCTGAATAGGGGTAGGCTGAGTGTAACCCTGCTGGGAAACGGCACGCAAAAGTTCAGCCGAAAGGCCGAGTTCGTTAAATAACATAAAGATAGTGTCCTTGACCTGCCTGTTCATGTCTGTGACATGGATACGGTCCGAGGCAGGAGATTCAGATGTCTGCGGGAAAGATTCACAAGACAGGAGTGCCGACCGAAGGGCACCAAAATGAGCGCGCACTCTAACAGTAAAACCCCTCGCTGTCTATATAATGTCGGCAGGACCGGGCAATAAGACTCAATCCGTGAACTAACCTGTCAGCACTTTTTCGATAAGTGTTTATTGACTCAGTCATAAAGTACGAAATTTACCCTACAAAAGGTTTCTTGTGTCTGCTAACCTTTCACCTTGTTAAATATATGATAATAATATTTTATTAAATTAACATTTGAAAGGTTAAGTATCACATGCAATCAACTACGCGTTCGCCACTCGGTAAACTCCAGTGTCTTCTGCTTATCATGCTGATTATAAGTAGCGGCCCGGCACTCTCTCTCGAGCTTACAGGCATTACGAACTCCCACGATCCTTCTACATTAATCCGTGATCAGGACACCTATTTCCAGTTCACAACGGGAAATGGCGTATGGTTCAGCCGCTCAACCGATCTAAAGCACTGGGACAACCCGGGCACCATTTTTGGTGCCGGCTGGCCGAGCTGGATCAGCAGTGCCGTGCCTGAATTTGAAGGGCATTTCTGGGCACCCGATGCTATTCAGATGGGCGACTACTTCTATGTCTATTACTCTGTATCAACCTTCGGCAGTTCCCGCTCCGCGATTGGCGTAGCGCGCACTCAGTCACTGAAAAATCCGAACTGGCAGGACATCGGCATGGTAGTGCAATCTCATGGTGGTGCCGATGAAATCAATGCCATTGATCCGGCCCTGTTTCGCGATCATGACGGCAAGGTCTATATGTCGTACGGTTCCTGGTTTGGCGGACTGGGGGTCGCGGAGATCAACCAGACAACGGGCAAATTAGCCGGGACCGTCAGCCATATTTACGGGGGTGGACATCAATCTATTGAGGCGCCTTATATTACCCGCCAGGGCGATTACTATTATTTGTTTTTCACCCGTGGTTTGTGTTGCCGGGGTGAAGACAGCACCTATGAGGTTCAGGTAGCCCGCGCTACCAGCGTATTTGGCCCCTACACTGAAGAGCGTAACCTGCTGCCAAACCAGGTGGAAAATCGCAAAGGCCCCGGCCATATAGGTGTATTAAAGGAACAAGGGTGTAACTATGTTTCTACCCACTACTATGATCTTAATGATAATGGCGCGGCCAAACTGGATATCCAGCGAATGAGCTTTGTCGACGACTGGCCATCAATGAGTTCTGATTTCAGTTCGGCTAACAGCTGCGGCGGGGTGAGTGATGGCTTGTATCGTCTGGTGTCTCAGCATAGTGGTAAACCCCTGGAGATCCAGAATGCGGCAACAGACAACGGCGGTAACGTTGTGCAGTATGATTTTTTTGGCGGCCTGCATCAGAAGTGGTATGTGATCCGCCAGGATACCTCAACCTACAGTCTGATTAATGCCAACAGCCTCAAGAGTATGGATGTCTGGGAAGGCAGCCATGAGCCCGGCGCCAATATTGCCCAGTGGCAGTACTGGGGCAGCGAAGGGCAACAATGGCGCATCAATTTTGACGGCAATCAGGTGGAAATTAAGTCAAAACTCAGTGACCTGGTATTAGATGTAAACGCCAAGAGCCAGGCCAATTCAGCCAATATCATTCAATGGACCCCAAATGGCGGCGCAAACCAGCGCTGGCTGATGATTCGTCAATACTGAAGAGAGGGATGCTGAATATTGCTTTTCGTGCCAGCACAACCTCTGGTACACCAAAACCAAAAACACAGCAAAACTCAGAGAAAATCCGGATAAGAAATTATCAGAAACACTAACCGGGGGAATAACTGCCATCGCCGCGCTGGCGATGGCAGGTTCTAGCAGGCAATAGCCTGTGCTTACTTTTCGAAACGGCGCAGTACCAGAGTGGCGTTGGTGCCGCCAAAGCCGAAACTGTTGGACATCACGGTATTGATACTGGCGTCACGGGCCTGGGTGACAATATCCAGGCCTTCGGCTTTTTCATCCAGATTGCTGACATTCACCGAGGGGGCGATAAAGCCGTTTTCCATCATCAGCATGCTGTAGATGGCTTCATGTACACCAGCCGCGCCTAATGCGTGGCCGGTCATGGCCTTAGTGGCGCTGATGGCCGGTGACTTGCCGCCGAATACCTGCTGAATCGCTTCGAGCTCTTTGACATCGCCTACCGGCGTAGACGTGCCATGAGTGTTCAGATAATCAATCTTATCTTCCACCCCTTCCATAGCCTGTTGCATACAGCGTATTGCGCCCTCACCTGAGGGGGCGACCATATCATAACCGTCAGAGGTGGCACCGTAGCCGATGATCTCGGCATAGATCTTAGCACCACGGGCCAGCGCATGTTCCAGTTCTTCGACAATCACCATGCCGCCACCGCCGGAGATGACAAAACCGTCGCGATCGGCGTCATAGGTTCGTGATGCCTTATCCGGTGACGCGTTATAGCGGGTCGAAAGTGCACCCATGGCATCAAACTCCATTGCCAGGGTCCAGTCCACTTCTTCACCACCACCGGCAAACACCATATCCTGTTTGCCAAGCTGAATCTGCTCCAGCGCATGGCCGATACAATGAGCGCTGGTGGCACAGGCTGATGAAATAGAGTAGTTGATGCCTTTAATCTTAAACGGCGTGGCCAGACAGGCAGAGACTGTGCTGCTCATGGTGCGGGGCACCATATAAGGGCCTACACGTTTTACGCCTTTCTCGCGCAGAATATCCGCTGCTTCCACCTGATTCTTGGAAGAAGCGCCGCCGGAGCCTGCCACCAGCCCGGTACGCACATTGGACACCAGCTCTTCGCCGATCCCCGCATCATCAATGGCCTGCTGCATAGCGATATAAGCATAGGCCGCTGCCTCGCCCATAAAACGCAATGCCTTGCGATCGATATGGTCTTTCACATCCAGTTCGATATTCCCCCACACCTGGCTGCGCAAACCCATATCGGCAAACTGCTGGGAATAGCGAATACCGCTTTTGCCCTGGCGCAGGGACTGCAGAACCTGATCTTTGTCGTTACCAATACTGGAAACAATCCCCAGTCCTGTAATCACCGCTCTTTTCATGCTTTCACCTTAGCGTTAAAAAATTGTCCTTATGGTAATGATTTTGACGTGCAAAGTGGTCTGCTCTTTAACCCAAAACAGCCTTTGTATCCTTGCCTTTATCATTCCATCTTCAGATCCTATAAAATACGCCCTTTGCCGTACAATTGTCAGCCTAAATGCCCATTAAAAACGCACAAATCAGTTATAACGACAACGGAACCCCTGTCGCAGAGGCCTTTGGCGATGTGTATTTTTCCAACCACAATGGCCTGCAGGAAAGCCAATATGTGTTTCTGCAACATAATGACCTCTCTCAGCGATTTCGTCTGTTACAGGATGATGACGATTTTACAGTGATAGAAACCGGTTTTGGCACAGGCCTGAATTTTCTTGCCTGCTGGCAGGCTCTGGACAAGCTTCACATCGAACAGCAATGCGGACCGGGGCGCTTGTACTTTATCTCCACCGAAAAATACCCGCTATCAGAAAACGACATACAACAGGCTTTGGATCACTGGCCTGAGCTCAAAGACTATAGTCAGCAGTTGATTAGGCAGTACCCGGATCTGACGCCGGGGTGCCACCGGCTGGTCTTTCACTGTCGGGGTTATGAGCTGATACTGGATCTGCATTTTGGCGATATTGGCCAGCTGTTACCGGCTATGCACTGCCCGCAAACCGGACTGGCCGATGCCTGGTTTTTAGATGGCTTTGCACCGGGTAAGAATCCGGATATGTGGACAGAGGAGCTGTACCGGCAAATGGTAAGACTGGCGAAACCAGGCTGTACCTTTGCCACCTTTACCGCTGCCGGAGCAGTGCGCCGTGGCCTGCAACAGGCAGGATTTGAGGTAACCAAGTGCCCCGGGTTTGGCACTAAGCGGGATATGCTCGCTGGCGTGCTGCACAGCAAAGCTGAGCCTGAGGTGATCAAACCCTGGTATATCCGCCATACATCTGTGGCGCAGGAGGTCACCGTTGTGGGCGGTGGTCTGGCCGGGGCCAATCTGTGCTATGCCCTGTGTCGCCGTGGCTTAAAGGTCAGGCTTTTTACCGAAAGCCTTGCCGGCGATGCTTCCGGCAACCCGCAAGGTGGGTTTTACCCCCAGTTACATACCCAGGGCAATATCAGCAGCCATTTCATGGCTCAGGCCTTTGGCTATGCTCAACGTCTATACCGGCATCTGGCCAGTGCAGATGATTTTGCCCATCAATTCTGCGGGGTGCTGCAACTGGGCTTTAATCCCAAAGAGCTGGCGAGGCTGGAGAAACTGGCGGATAAAGGCCACTGGCCAGAATCCCTGGTGCACCCTGTCAGCGCTGCTCAGGCCAGTAAAATCGCTGGTCTGCCCCTGCCCTATCCGGGCCTGTTTATTGCCAAGGGCGGCTGGATCAATCCGGCGGGACTGATAGAGGCATTACTCAGGGCCTGTGGCGACAAGCTTCAGGTTGAAACGGGCAGAACACTTAGGGCCTTAACAAGGGAACGGGATCAGTGGCTGTTGCACTGGCAAAGCGGTGGCCGGCATCAGGCTGACTGCCTGGTGCTGGCCACCGGCGCCAGAAGTGCCGGAATAGGTCCCATCTCAGCACTGCCACTGCGGCCGGTACGGGGTCAGGTAGAAGCCATCCCCGAACAGGGTGTGCTGAATGCGCTTAGTACCGTGCTGTGTCACAAAGGCTACCTGACCCCCGCCTTTGAAGGCTGTCATGCAATGGGGTCAACCTATGTTAAGAATGATCAGAACTGCGATTATCGCCGGGACGAAGAGCTGCAGAATCTGCAGACCCAACAAAAGGCGCTGGCCGATTGTGACTGGGTTCACCAGCTCGCAGCAAAGCAACAAGGGCGGGCTTCTGTCAGACTCAGTACACCGGATCATCTGCCGGTAATGGGCGCCATGCCGGACATACAAGCCCAGCGCCGGGCTTATGGGGAGTTGCGTAAGGGACACAAGGATGAGCATTATCCACCAGCACAGGATCTGCCGGGGTTATTTATTCTCTGCGGTCTGGGCTCCAGAGGATTATGCACAGCCCCGATACTCGCTGAGGCGCTGGCTTGCCAGCTAAACGGCAACCCTATGCCGCTGGATGGCACCACGCTGGCCGCGTTAAATCCTAATCGCTTTCTGATTCGTGAACTGATACGCCAGCCAGGGTAATATTACATGCGGATGGTGATGTGATATTCAGAAGCCGCCACAGCAGGGACGCTGTGGCGGAGCTTCCATGGATGGATACACAGCGTGTTCTGAATATCGCATCAGCGCTTGCCTGAGGTTAAAGCTGCACCATCATCGGTACCAGCGACTGTGCCACCACGTTAGGGATAAATCCCGAGGCGCTGGCCACCACCTGCTGATCTTTGAGTGACACCATGCGGCTGTTTATCTGAATGCCCCTGGCGTTGCGGATCAGCGTACCTGAAACCACATAATCCAGTTGCAGTTCACCACTCAGCGCCCTGACTTCACGGCTGAAAACCCGGTCTCCGTCTCGCCCAACCATGATAGTGGGCATGGTTTTGATATCCACCACGGCCAGGCCAAAGTCCTGCAACTGCGCGATCAGCTTCTCAGCCAGTTGATTGCCCAGCACGGTGGTATTGGTAAGCTCACTGTCGAGCTCCACAAATGAACCTACCGCCACACGCCCCTGGCCTTTTATCACAGCCAGATTATGCACCAGGCCCATGGCCAGTTGCTCGGCATAGTCATTCAGGGTTTTGTGAATGTAACTGGCCTGATAACTGTTATCGGCACTGCGCAATACCCATGCATCTGAGTCAACCTGCTCCTGCTGTTCGGTGAGCGTAGGTTGATACCATATTCCGTTAACCGGCCGCTGTTGTTCTGGCTCAGGCGTTTGCACCGGCGTATCAGCCTGCTCGCGCCCAAGCAGAGGTGAATCCAGTGTCACCGAGCACCCCTGCAACACTAAAGCAGGCAAAAATATTATCAGCAGGCGACGCATTTACTCCCCCTGCCTCAGTTTCACGCCGTCGGTCAGTTGCTGATCAGAAGGTAACAATGCCTCAACCACATAAAAGGGGATCAGCGACTGGGCGCTGGCCACTACCGCTTTTGACTCCATCCCCAGAATCCGGGCGTTGACCAGATAACCGCCCTGATGTTTGGCCAGCGTGCCAGTAAGCACGTATTCCAGCGGCGCTTTCTCTTTAAGCTCCAGATAGTCCCGCGACAGAATAAAATCTCCTTGTTCGGTCACGCGGATATACTCGGTGGATTTATAATCAACTACCGGGATACGGAATTTATGCAGTTCATGAATAAATGACTCCGCCAGCTGATAGCCGAGCAGATTTGTTTGTTGCAGGTCACTGTCCAGCAAGGCGAAATGGGTAATACCTACAGGGGTTTTATCCGATAGATATTCCATATTGGAAATCAGATCCTGAGCCATATTCTGTACATAGGCGCCCACATGCTTGACCAGCGGTTTACTCTGATACAAGGCACCCCGGTTCGCATAATTTGTCCCGCCACTGATGGCGCCAAAGGCATCCACACCTGGCTGATTCTGCCTTACATACAATGCCGCCGAAGGATCACGCTCCGAACGATCCGCGCCCTTTGGCCCCTGATACTGGCGGATATTTACCTTGTGGGGGTCATCTGAAACCATGGGTTCTGTTTGCTGTGCCGACTCCTGTGCACCAAACCAGCTTGCACAACCTGACAACAGTAAACTGCCTGCACAAAGGGATAAAATTCTGTTCATCTTGTTACTCCGGTGCGTCTTGCCGATACAGCATGCCATTGCGGGTGGTGACTTTCTGCTCTCGCCAGAACAGATTCTCAGGAAAGAATTTGGTGGCAGCGGCCACCACGGCCTTGTTATCCACCTGAATAATCCGGGCATTAACAATGGCTCCGGATGCCTGTTCCACGACTGTGCCGCTGATATAAAAATCTACCCGCTGGGTGGCAGACAAATCGTCCACATTGCGCGACAACACTCTGTCGGCGTGCTTCTCTATAATAATATCGTCCGTAACCTTAAAGTCTTGAGGAATATAACCACGGCGGCTGGCTTCTGTGATCATCCCCTGCTCCAGCTGATGCCCCAGTAACATTAGCGGGTGTTGCTGATTTGGCTGGTATTGCAGTTGGGCAACTGGCACGAAGGTCGCTACTGCATAACTGTAGTTGTGGGCAGCGGCATACTTGCTTTCAAAGTTTTCGAACAGTTCCTGCGCCAGTTCATAGGTATGCAGTTCAATATTTCCCAGTTCGTCGACGTCCGGCGGCGGCGTTTGCGAACTGCAGGCCATCAGCGCCAGAATCAGTGCCACAGTGCAAAGTTGTTTCATAACATGAGTTCCGACTAAAAGGTTGTTCCAGTATCTTTGGTCACAAGAACCTGCAATAACTGCACCAGTTTCGCCGCGATCTGCCAATTCCATTTCTCTCCCTGTTCTGCTTGCTCACTGCAGTTTTTGCTGATAGTTGTATATCTAAGCAGCCTAAAAATGCAGATAGATAAATGCCTCAACAAGGAACTCAATCATGTTGGATAACAACCCTCGCTTTATCAGCCGCCTTACCCGTGACACCTATGCTCTGATTCTGGCCGGAGGCAAAGGCTCCCGGCTGCATGAATTAACCGAGTGGCGGGCCAAGCCCTCAGTACATTTCGGCGGTAAGTTCCGGATTATCGATTTTCCCTTATCTAACTGTATTAATTCCGGCATTAAGAAGATTGGTGTCGCGACTCAGTACAAGGCACACTCATTGATCAAACACCTGATGCGCGGCTGGTCTCATTTAAATACCAATATGGGCGAATTTGTTGATGTGCTGCCAGCCTCCCAGCGCACATCGGAAGCCTGGTATGAAGGCACCGCAGACGCCATATTTCAGAACTTGGATATTATCCGCGCTCAGGCGCCAAAATATGTGCTGGTACTCTCTGGCGACCATGTCTATAAGATGGATTATGGCGAGATGCTCGCCTACCATGTGGAATCCGGTGCCGATATGACTGTCTCCTGTATGGAAGTACCTATCGAAGAAGCCGCCGGCTCCTTCGGTGTGATGACGGTCGATGAGCAATTCCGCATTCGTCGCTTCGACGAAAAGCCGGCCCATCCGACACCCCTGCCCACGGATCCAGCTCAGACTCTCGCTTCTATGGGTAATTATGTGTTTAACACTGAGTTCTTGATGGAGCAGTTAATCCGTGACGCCAAAGATCCGAATTCTGAACACGATTTCGGCAAAAATATTATTCCCGCCATCATCGAGAGCTGCCAGGTGCAGGCCTTCCCATTCAGGGATGCCTCGGGGAAAAGGGCCTACTGGCGGGATGTCGGCACCCTGGATTCCTTCTGGGAAGCCAATATGGAGCTGATCTCTGTGGTGCCGGAGCTGAACCTCTATGACGACAACTGGCCGATCATGACCTACCAGGTGCAACAGCCACCGGCCAAGTTTGTGATCAACGAAGCCGACCGTGTCGGTATGGCCACGGATTCTATGGTTTCAGGTGGCTGTGTGATCTCCGGAGCCAGGTTAAACCGCTCACTGCTGTTTTCGGATGTGAATGTGCATTCCTATACCCTGGTGGAAGACTCTGTGATCCTGCCGGAAGTAGATATTGGCCGTCACTGCCATATTCGCAAAGCCATAATTGACCGCGGCACCCATATACCGCCCAATACCCAGATAGGCGTCAATAAGGAAGAGGATATTGCCAGGGGCTTCAGAGTGACCAATAAAGGCGTGACCCTGGTGACCGCAGAAATGCTGGGGCAGTCATTGCATTCTGTTACGGAGTGAGGAGTGAGGGGAAATTGAGTGCTGAGTGCTGAGTGCTGAGTGCTGAGTGCTGAGTGCTGAGTGCTTAATGATGAATCAGGGATTTAAGCGCTGCCAGAGGCGTATCACCTGTTGCTGGTCGTCAGGCTCCAGTTCTTTATTATCAAAAGCCTGTTGCAGGCTCTCCCGTACCGCCTTGTCCAGCGCCTCTGTGCTGTAAATACCCAGATTCAGCGCTCTGGATACCATCAGATCAAAATGACCATTGAGGTAGCTGGACACAAATAATTCCTGTTCGCTGCCTTCGGCCACCGTCTGATGAAAATGTTGCTCAATTTCTTCGATGTACGCTATAAACTGCTGTTCTGTCATAACTGTCTGTTCGCCTGCTACTGAGGGGTCTGCACCGGGTAGAGTACCTGATCGTGATAGCCGGTGATCACCGGCATCAGGCCACAAAGTTCCTGATCCAGCTGATGGTCGCCGGTATCAGTGAGTAATGGTCGCCCGTTCAGCGCATTAAGTTTGGACTTGGTGGCCACCAGTATAATGTTCTGTTTACCTACGGCTCTGATCACCTGTGGGCTGAGTTGTTGATTGCCACGGCCAAAAATATGCCCCTGGCCGCCAATCAGGGTGATCACCAGCTTCGCTGATTTATCTTTGATCGCCTCAAGCAACTCGTGGGCAGTCACATCGCTGGCCAGCAACTGCTGGTTCTGCACCAGATCCACCCCAAGCAGCGTATTATCCAGCCCCATGCTTTGCATCACCGCCGCGACCGTAGAGCCTGAACCCATCACATAAATCTCATCATCCATCTGCTCAATCACATGGGCGGCAATATCATCCAATACCAGTTCTTCTGATTCCCTTCCGCCCATTTTTACCGACTGCACGTATTCAAGTTCTGCCGGCACCTGCATCTGACCAAAATGCCGGGCTTTGACGATCCCCTGACGAAAACCCTGCTCATCAATATCCATCACCTCGGCCTGATGCAGGCTGACCAGTTCACCTTTAACCAGCTTTTCCACCACCCGGCCAGCGGCTTTCGGGGTGACGGAATACACGCCGGAGTGAATCTTACAACCGGCCGGAATGCCCAGTACCGGTATACGCTCATCCACCACCGCACAGATATTGCGGGCGGTGCCGTCACCACCGGCAAACAGCAGCAGATCGACCTTCTCCTCTATTAACTCACGGGCCGTCTGCTCGGTATCTTCGGATTCCGTCTGTGCTGGCGGCTGATAACACACCTGGGTATCAAAACCCATCTGGCGGGCCAGTTCTTCACCCATGGCTCCCGCGGCGGTGTATATTTTCATCTGTGACTGATAGGGCAGTAGCAGCTCCAGCGCCTGAGCGGTGCGCTCAGGTGCAAGCTGTTTCGCGCCCATGGCCAGCGCTTTTTGCCGGATTTCGGCGCCATCGCTGCCTTTTAAGGCCAGCGCCCCGCCGATGCCCGCATAAGGATTAATAATCAGTCCAAGCTTAAACACGGGTTGCATCCTCAGAGATAAAATCTTTAACGCCTATGCATGGCGTGGCATAAAAACGCTGCAGAGCCTGAATAAACTGACGGGCACGTTCGGGAAATCCACTCTCAAGATAGCTCAGAGCCTGGGCCTGCACCCTGGCAGTAAATGCCGCCCGGTCAGGTTCAACACCGTTAAGATTATCGGTGCTGACCTTAAACTCTTTGCCTGAGGCGATACAGAATGCCCATTCGATGGCCTGAGGTTTGATTTCTACTTGCTCAAATTCAGCCTGCTGCTCAGCATTACGCCCATCGGGGCAGTACCAGTAGCCATAATCTTCAAGTAAGCGCCGCCGAGGCCCGGCCAGGCACCAGTGGGCAATTTCATGCAGGGCGCTGGCGTAAAAGCCATGGGCAAAAATGATGCGATGATAAGGGATAGCAGCATCGGCTGGCAGGTAGACGGGTTCGTCATCACCTTTGATCAGGCGCGTGTTATGACTGGCCGCAAACTGGCCGTCAAACAAACGAATAAGATCCTGATAATGATGTGTTACTGCCAAAGCCGATCCTCAGGTCCTGTCTTTACCACTAAAGACACGAAATTCACGAAAAGGGTTATCAGCATAACCCGGGCGCGGCATTGTAACCGCCATAATAGCGAGGCTCAATAAATCCCGGGGAAACTCTTTAGCAAGGGTGGTAGCGGGTTCTGAAAGTGTTTGTGGCATGGAAGCCATAACCAAGCCTCCATGGACGGAATCTCGGCGTCTTTCAGAATCCGCTACCACCTTTGCCTGTTAACCTGACTCCGGGTAACGAGTCAACTCTCAACGCATTAATCTGAAGCGGGCAGTACCGGTGTGGGGCTGGTGACATCGGCGTTCTGAGCGCGATGACGCAGGAAATGATCCATCAGCACCAGTGCCAGCATCGCCTCAGCAATAGGCACGGCGCGGATCCCTACACAAGGGTCGTGACGGCCCTTGGTGACCACCTCGGCGGAATTACCCTGAATATCCACAGACTCACCGGGCACACTGATGCTGGAGGTAGGTTTTAATGCCATATGGGCGACAATATCCTGACCACTGGAAATACCGCCCAGCACGCCGCCACTGCGATTGGATTTAAAGCCCTGCGGGGTCATGGCATCACGGTGTTCACTGCCTTTCTGGTTGACCACCGCAAAGCCGTCACCGATCTCCACCCCTTTGACCGCATTGATCCCCATCATGGCATGGGCAATATCAGCATCGAGACGATCAAACACCGGCTCACCCAGGCCCACCGGCACTCCGGTTGCAAGCACTGACACCCTTGCACCGATGGAGTCACCGGATTTTTTCAGCTCACGCATATAGGCATCCAGCTCATCCAGCTTGCCGGCATCAGCGCAGAAAAAGGCGTTGTCATTGGTAATAGACAGATCTACAGGCGCCAGCTCTATGGGGCCGAGCTGAGACAGATAGCCATGGATCTCAATACCCAGACGATTTTTCAGATACTTTTTGGCGATGGCACCAGCCGCCACCCGAACAGCCGTCTCCCGGGCGCTGGAGCGGCCACCTCCCCGGTAATCACGCAGGCCATACTTTTGCTGATAGGTGTAGTCGGCATGACCGGGACGGAAGATGTCTTTAATCTTGGAATAATCTTTAGAGCGCTGATCGGTGTTCTCAATCAACAAGCCGATAGAGGTGCCGGTGGTTTTACCTTCAAACACGCCGGAGAGAATCTTCACCTCATCGGCTTCCCGTCTTGCGGTGGTGTACCTTGAGGTACCGGGCTTGCGCCTGTCGAGATCCACCTGCAGATCGGCTTCGCTTAACTCCAGCCCCGGAGGGCAACCATCCACCACTCCGCCGATAGCGATACCATGACTTTCACCAAAAGTGGTGACCGTGAAAAGCTTTCCGAAATGATTACCGGCCATAATTCCCGTCTGTTTAGTCTGAAAAAGTTATTGTTTACTGAGCCAGATTTTTAAGTCTTTGTTACTGATGGCAAAAATACCATGGCCACCTTGCTCAAAATCGATCCACACCAGCGGCAGATCCGGATACTGCTGCTGCACATGTACCATGGAGTTGCCCACCTCCACAAACAGCCAGCCACGATCGCTCATAAAATCCGGCCCCTGTTTTAGCAGGCTATGCACCAGATCCAGCCCGTCTTCTCCGGCCGCCAGCCCCAACTCAGGCTCATGATGAAATTCCCCGGGCAAGTCCGCCATATCCTCGGCATCCACATAAGGAGGATTGGCAATAATCAGGTCATAACACTGACCACTGAGATTCTCAAACAAATCGGACTGGATTGGAAATACCCGGTCACTCAGAGCATGATCCTGAATATTAATTTCCGCCACAGCTAAAGCATCGGCGCTGATATCCACTGCATCCACTTCGGCATCGATATAGGCGTTAGCCGCGGCAATGGCGATACAGGCACTGCCGGTACACATATCCAGAATGGTATCAGGCTCAAAATCAAGATAAGGGGCGAAGTGACCCTGAATAAGCTCAGCAAAAGGTGAGCGTGGTATCAGCACCCGCTCATCCACATAAAAGGGTAAACCAGCGAACCAGGCCTGATGAGTCAGATAAGCGAGCGGAATACGCTCATTGACCCGGCGCTGAGCCAGGCCAACAATCTGAGCCTTCTCCGCTTCGGTCAGGCGTGCCGCAAACAGCTCCTGCGGGCTGTCATGGGGTAAATGCACAGACTGCAATACCAAAGAAACCGCCTCATCCCAGGGATTGTCTGTACCATGGCCATAATACAAACCGGCCTGATTAAACTGCGTGGCGCACCAGCGCATCAGATCCAGCATGCTGCGCAGATCGCGCACAGCCTGCGCGGCCAGTTCCTGTTCCGTCATGCTTTGCATTCAAAGTCCCGCGATTTTGTTATCATAGGGTGAAGTTTACCTGATCGTATCGAACATGCCGAAAAAGCCGCCACTGGCAGAGGAAGATATTGCCCTGTTTCGCCAGCAGATTGGTAAGGTAAAGCCCATAAAGCAGGACAAAATACAGCCTCTGCCACCGGCCAGCAAGAAAAAAACCCTTGAGGTTAGATTAAATCGGACTAACCAAAGGGGTGAGGAACTGCGAGCCGCCCGTCAGGCCGCTGCCAGCTTCCAGTTTTCCGACGGTTTTGAAGCCTGGTTCGATCCCAATCTGCCGGTTAAATATGTCAGGCCGGGTATCGACACGCACGAAGTCAAAAGGCTGCGCCGCGGCGATTATCCACCGGATCTGATTCTCGACCTGCATGGCCTTAAACGGGATGAGGCGAAACTGGAGATTGCCGCCCTGTTATATACCGCCCGCAAGCAGCACTGCAGCTGTGTCTGCATTGTGCATGGTATAGGCGGTCATGTGCTGAAACGCCATGTGCCCAACTGGCTGATCCAGCACCCTGACGTACTGGCCTTTCATCAGGCCACACTGGAATGGGGCGGCAATGGTGCCCTGCTGGTGTTGCTGCGTAGTCAGTAAGGTAACAGTTATCAGATTTCAGTCTTCAGCGACCCCGTATTCCGCTCCGCTTTATACGGGCTACGACTAAGGCACAGAGAACACAGAGAACACAGAGATTTGAATGGTTAAACGCTTTGACCCCTTTCGTGTTTTTCGTGCCTTTCGTGGTCAAAAGCTTTTAAACCACTAAAAACACTAAACTCACGAACTTAAAAATAGCCTCTCGCAGAGGCGCAAAGGCGCAGAGAAATACAGGGATATTTAGTGGTTTAGCCCCTTTTACTTCTCTGTGCCCTCCGTGTCTCTGTGGTGAATAGGCTTTTTGTGGTTTGTTTTTTAGTATTCGTCGGCGATGGCCGGGCCGGCGTAATTATCAAAACGCGAGAAATGGCCCTGGAAGGTCAGCCTCGCTGTGCCAATAGGGCCGTTACGCTGCTTGCCGATAATGATCTCGGCGATGCCCTTTTCCTGGCTGTTTTCGTGATACACCTCGTCCCGATAGATAAACATGATCAAATCGGCATCCTGCTCAATAGAGCCCGATTCCCGCAGATCCGAGTTTACCGGCCTTTTGTCAGCACGCTGCTCCAGACTCCGGTTAAGCTGCGACAGCGCCACCACCGGCACATTCAGCTCTTTAGCCAGAGATTTCAACGAGCGGGATATCTCGGCGATTTCCAGGGTACGGTTTTCACTTAAACCGGGCACCTGCATCAGTTGCAGATAATCGACCATGATCATGGAAATACCGCCACGTTCGCGAGCCAGTTTGCGTGCACGGGTGCGCACTTCCATGGGCGTCAGGCCGGAGGCATCATCGATAAACAGATTATCTTTTTCCTTAAGCATGGCCATGGTGTTAGAGATCCGAGCCCAGTCTTCATCATCCAGCTGTGCGGTACGGATTTTGGTCTGATCGACCCGGCTTAAGGAGGCCAGAATACGCATCATCAGCTGTTCTGCAGGCATCTCCAGGCTGAATACCAGTACCGGCTTTTCTTCCAGCAGCATGGCGTTTTCACACAGGTTCATGGCAAAGGTGGTCTTACCCATAGAGGGACGGGCCGCCACAATAATCAAATCCGATGGTTGCAGGCCACTGGTTTTTTTATCCAGATCTTTAAAACCTGTTGATACCCCGGTGACTTCCTTACCGGATTTAAGCAGCGCTTCGAGCCGATCAACGGTATGGGTCATCACCGTTTCGATATCCTGTGGCCCTTCGCTGTTGCCTGAGCGCTGCTCGGCAATTTCGAACACCCGGCTTTCGGCCATATCCAGCACATCACCACTGGTACGGCCTTCCGGGTTATAACCCGACTCGGCTATTTCATGGGCCACGCCAATCAGTTCGCGCAGTATGGCACGCTCTTTAATGATTTTTGCATAGGCCACCACATTGGCAGCACTGGGGGTATTCTTGGCCAGCTCGCCCAGATAAGCAAAGCCGCCTGCAGTTTCCAGCTCATCCTGCTGCTCTAGCAGATCGGAAACAGTGATCAGATCCACCGGCTGGCTGTCAGACAACAGTTTAAGAATGGCTTTGAAAATGGTCTGGTGAGCGCGGTTATAAAAGTCTTTCTCGAGCAGGATCTCCGCTACTCTGTCCCAGCAATCCGGCGCAATCAGCATGCTGCCGATTACCGATTGCTCGGCCTCCATAGAGTGGGGAGGGATCTTGAGCTTTTCGACCTTACTGTCACGCTCTTTGTGAGAGACCACTTTCACTGATTAAATTCCTGATAAACACCGAAGGATATTATGCGTGAATCGGCACTTAGTATAAAGCATAAAACCGAACAGATTGATTCAAAAAAGGGCAACACGGCATCAGGCAGCCGAAGCTGCCTGCTAACAGAGTTGCTCAGTAACTACTCAGCACCACAGTACCACTGACGGTAGAGACATTTACCCGGCCGCTACCCTCTTTGGTGCTGAATTTAAGCCAGCGTGAAGGCCCGTACTTGGCTTTACCCTGCTTGTCATCGGTGAGTTTATTGCGTAAATCACCGCCTGCATGGCCTTCTATATCGAAGCGAGCCGACACCTCTTTCTGGAAGCGCAGTTCCAGACGGCCGCTGACACTGCTGGCTTTAACCTCTCCGCCCTCTGCCAGCTCCAGCCTGACACTGGTGTCACCATTTACATTACTGGCTTTTAACTGTTCTACCCGCCCCATTTTGAGTTCGCTGTCGGCATTAACCGTTTCCAGCTTCACTCTGGGTATCTGAGTGTCAGCGCGGATATCACCATTAACTGATTCGTAAACAATTTCTTCACCGCGGGAGTCTCTGTCCTTGATATCGCCATTGACCGTATTCAGATTGATATTCCCGTTCAGATCCTGACTGCGGATATCGCCATTGACCGTACTGATACGAATCCTGCCCTGAAGATCTGTTACCCGGATATCTCCATTGACAGAGCTCAGGTCAACCCCGCCACGAATGTCTTTAGCATCCAATTCTGCATTAATATTCTCATACTCAACAAAGCTGTCAGCGGGCAGGAAAATTTCCAGATTGTCCTCCTCTTTGTCCCAGTTCAGCCAGTTACTGCCGTTTTGATAATTGCGTGGCATTTCTACTTCAATGCGGATCTCATTGCCTCTGGTCTCGAAAATAAAACCCTTGGCGCGACTATCCAGAGTACCGGTCACCTTCACCTGTGGTTTGTCCCAGGTTCGGATCACCGCCTTACCGGAATGGTGCTCAATGCTGACCCGCCCATTCATGTCTGCCGGCAGTGTTTTATCTACCGATTCTGCGGCATTAAGCCCTGCTGTAAACAGCAGCAAGAAACTCAGTAACAGAATATTTTTCATGGTCTTTCCCCGTTAAATCTGTTGATACTTAGGTGCATGCACCCGTTCAATTAAATCGATCTGCTGCTGATGAACCTGCTTGAGCATTTTCAACAGCGCCATATTCTGTGGATCCTGTTCCAGGGCAAGTTTTATGGCGCTGGCAGCCTCATCCAGTTCTTCCAGCTGTTGTTGCCAGTTATCCGTCAGCGCAGGCTGATCGGCATAGGCCGCCAGCAGATAATCTTTTTGTTGCTGGTGCTGTTCACTCAGCAGTGTCGCCAGTTGTTGCTGCTGATCACCGGCCTGCCATTGACTGAGTGACAGCCACCCCAGCAACCCCACCAGCATTACAGAAGCTGCCAGAGCGGATACCTTGCGCCAGCCTGGCGGTGTATTCTGACGAGCATTCAGCGCATGTTCGATGCCGGGCCACAGATCCCGATCAGGCTGGCGTTCTTCAGGCAAACGACTGAGTCGCTGTTGCAAATTCTGTTCAAAATCATGGTCAGGCATTATCCATCCACTCCTTGAGCAATTGTTTAGCACGATGCAACTGGGCCTTACTCGAACCCACCGCCATATTCAACATTCCGGCAATCTCTTCATGCCGGTACCCCTCAATGGCATGCAGTACAAAGACCTGCCTGGCTCTGTGTGGCAAGCGCTGGATATAGTCATCCAGATCCCAGTTGCTCTCAGGCTCTGCATGCAGCGCTTCCAGTTCATCCTGGTCCTGAGAGAACAACCGTTGCAGCCAGCTCTTCTGCTTGCGCATATAAGAAATACACACATTAGACGTTACCCCATGCAGCCAGGTGCTGAAACGACTCTGACCGCCATAATTGTCGATTTTGCGCCACAACTGAATAAACACCTCCTGGGTAGCTTCTTCAGCCACAGAGCGGTCTCCACTCAGGCGCAGGCACAACGCATAGACGCGCCCCAGGTGCTTTTCATATAGCTTGCGATAAGCCTGCTTGTCACCGGCCCTGACCGCTTCGATAAGCGCCCGCTCGGCCTTATCGATAAACTGTTCACTGGCCTCTATCAGCTGTCCATCTGCTTGCAATGAATGTGATTCCTGTTGTTTATGTACTGAGTTAGTCGCTGACTATTACACTAAGGTTTAAAGGCTGAAACAAAAAACATTCGCTTTTGTGGTGATCCGATGTCCTTACGCTGGAAATCGGCCTGTTATTCAGGGATGATCGGCGCCCATAGTTTCCTGAATCCAAAGGCTTGACGCAATGACAACCAAAAAACGCCCTTTGTATATCCCCCATGCCGGCCCTTCATTGCTGGAAACCCCTCTGCTTAACAAGGGCAGCGCCTTCAGTGCAGAAGAGCGCAAGGCCTTTAACCTTAATGGCCTGTTACCGCCCCGTTACGAAAGTATCGAGGAACAGGTGAGCCGGGCCTATATGCAATATTCAAGCTTTGATACGCCGATTAACAAGCATATCTACCTGCGTGCCATTCAGGACAATAACGAAACTCTGTTTCACCGTCTGATACAGGAACATCTCGAAGAGATGATGCCGATCATCTACACCCCTACAGTTGGTGACGCCTGTGAGCAGTTTTCCGATATCTATCGCAGCTCCCGGGGGCTGTTTATCTCCTATGCCGAGCGCGAACATATAGACGATATCCTGCATAACGCCACCAAAGGAAAGGTTAAGGTTATCGTGGTCACCGACGGCGAGCGCATCCTGGGTCTGGGCGATCAGGGCATTGGCGGAATGGGCATCCCCATCGGCAAACTGTCACTTTACACCGCCTGCGGCGGCATCAGCCCGGCCTATACCCTGCCGGTCATGCTGGATGTGGGAACCAATAATGAGAAACTGCTGAATGATCCCATGTACATGGGGGCCCGCCACAAGCGTATCGGCCAGCAGGAATACGATGCCTTTGTGGAAGAATTTATCCGCGCGGTACAGCGGCGCTGGCCCGATGCCATGATCCAATTTGAAGATTTTGCCCAGCAAAATGCCACCCCACTGCTGAATCGCTATCGCCATCAGGTACGTTGTTTTAATGATGATATTCAGGGTACTGCGGCAGTAACCGTGGGTACGCTGCTGGCTGCCTGTCGCACCAAAGGGGCAAAATTATCTGAACAAAAGGTGGTATTTGTGGGAGCGGGCTCGGCCGGCTGCGGTATCGCCGAACAAGTGGTACAACAAATGTGTGCCGAAGGTCTGGATGAAAAACAGGCCAGAGGGCAGGTTTATATGGTCGACAGGTATGGGCTGCTCACCGATGGCATGCAAGGATTGCGGGATTTCCAGCAGGCACTGTGCCAGCAACAGGACAATATCAGTGAGTGGAGTTTCAGCGGTGACTATCCTTCCCTGCTGGATGTGATCCACTGCGCCAATCCCGATGTATTGATTGGCGTTTCCGGTCAGGCCGGACTGTTTACCGAACAGGTGATCAGAACCATGAAACAGCACTGTAAACTGCCAATTATTTTCCCCTTGAGTAATCCCTCCCGGCAAGTGGAAGCCAGACCCGAGCAGGTTATCGAATGGACAGAGGGTGAGGTGATCATCGCCACCGGCAGTCCCTTCGAGCCGGTTAAATACAAGGGCAAGACCTATCCGATCACCCAGTGTAATAACAGTTATATTTTTCCGGGCATCGGCCTGGGCGTGGTGGCCACCAAGGCCAGACTAATCACCGAAGAGATGCTCATGGCCGCCAGTACGACGCTGGCGGCGGCCTCACCACTGGCCAATACCGGCAAGGGCGGATTACTGCCACCGCTCACCGAATTATTTAAACTGAGCAAAGAAATCGCCTTTGAAGTGGGTAAGGTGGCACAGGAACAAGGGCTGGCACTGGAAATGTCCGATGAAATGTTGCACAGCAAAATAGAAGCCAATTTCTGGACCCCGCAATATCGTCAGTACCGCAGGGTGAGTATTTAGTGATGAATGCTGAATTATAAATTATGAACAAAAAGCTATTCACCACAGAGACACGGAGAACACAGAGGTATTAACGGCGGTAAAACCTCTGCGTCCTCTGCGACTCTGCGTGAGATTTATGCACTGATCACTATAGAACTCAGTTGAGCTTAAACAGATCCTGATTGCCATCAGGATGACAGTACCTGTGTTTTTTCGTGCTTTTAGTGTTTTTCGTGGTAAAGAACAAAGACGCTGGATTCCCGCCAACAACATGCGGGAACGACAGTCAGTCATGCCCGAGTGCCGTTATCAGGCATCCAGTGACCTTTAATGATGGTAAATCTACCGCAGAGCCGCAGAGAACGCGGAGTTGATAAAACCTTTCATCCTCTGCGCCCTCCGCGACTCAGCGGTAAATATTTCTTTTGTTGGTGCCTTTAGTGTTTTTCGTGGTCAAAGACTTTTAAACCATTAAAGGCACGAAAAACACGAATGGGTCAAAGCGTTTAACCATTCAAATCTCTGTGTTCTTCGTGCCTCTGTGGTGAAATTATCCTTTACTCGCGCTTTCCTGCGCTACGTTTGTTGATCAATCAGTTCTGTCAGTGCCTGCATAGCCAGCTCTGCCTTATCTGCGGGTACAAACAGATGATCGTGGTAAAAGCCGGAAACCGGATTCACCCCCATATTATAACCGGCAAGGTGGGAAGTAATTGTGGCCAGAAAACCGACGGCATCCAGCGCTGAATGAACATTCAGTGTGATCATACGGCTGACAAACTCATAACCGAGATCATGTTTAAGTGCCTGCTGTTGCTCAACAATCAGGGTTGGCCCTTCCTTTTCCATAAACAGCATCTGTGGTTGTAGTCCCTCCGGCATTGCCTGTTCCTGTCCCAGGCAGGCAAACACAAAAGTACGGGGATCGAGCCTTGGTTGCATCTGACTGATCAGTCTTTCCAGTTGCCGTTCTGCCGCCATCGGTTTCTCCTGTGGTTGATCCAGAGTAATTAGTCACCATGTATAGGTAATGTTATACATATTTTTTAACTGGAAATCATACAATTAGCCAATACAAAAAGTATGATTTTCAGCTTAACAAGGCTATGCTTAAAGCATGAATACAGAAAACCGTCGTCAATTTACCCGTATCATATTCTCGGCTCCGGTGGAGGCCCGGCAGGGCTCCCAAAAATGGCAATGCCGGTTGCTGGATATATCCTTAAAAGGGGTGTTGCTGGAGGCCCCTGAAGACTTTATTACTGACAGTGGCAAATCTGTGCTGCTGGTGGTGAGCCTGCCCGGCATGGGCAGCAGTCTGATGATGGAAGGTGAGGTCAAACATCAGGATGACAGGCAAGTGGGCGTCAAAATCAATATGTTAGATATCGACAGCGCTTCAAGGCTACGCCGCCTGATCGAGCTGAATGTCGGCGACGATGCCCTGCTTAAGCGTGAACTGGAAAAGCTGGCCTCTCCTTCTGATAATTAATAATTATCACAACCATTGATTTTCCCGGATTCCGCTTCGCTGCATCCGGGCTACGCCTGATACTTGATACCCATTACTCTCACGCAGAGGTGAAATCAGAACCCCATCCCCTGCGGCTTTGCGCCTCTGCGCGATCAACCATTGATGACAGTGTTTAAATCGCTTCCAGCGCTTCAGACAACCGCCTTACACCCACCACAGCCATTCCGGGTATTGATTGTTTAGGTACATTGGCGCTGGGCACAATAGCGCGGGTAAAGCCATGTTTGGCCGCCTCACTTAAACGCTCGACCCCATTAGGTACCGGTCTGATTTCCCCGGCCAGGCCCACTTCACCAAACACAATCAGTTCTCTGGGCAACGCCTGATTACGGAAACTGGATAATATCGCCAACAGCAGCGCCAGATCGGCACTGGTCTCGGCCACTTTGACACCACCAACCACATTCACAAACACATCCTGATCATTCATCTGCACATTGCCATGACGATGCAGCACCGCCAGCAACATGGCCAGCCGGTTTTGTTCCAGTCCCACCGCCAGTCGCCTTGGATTGGCCATCTGCGAATAATCCACCAGCGCCTGGATCTCCACCAGCAACGGCCGGGTTCCTTCCCAGACTACCATCACCAGGCTACCCGGCGAGGGATCATCTTCACGGCTGAGGAAAATTGCCGAAGGATTACTGACTTCCCTTAAGCCTTTGTCGGTCATGGCGAATACACCCAGTTCATTCACCGCACCGAAACGGTTCTTCTGCCCTCTGAGCACCCTGAAACGACTGTCACCGTCACCTTCGAGCATCATCGAGCAGTCAATACAGTGCTCCAGCACTTTGGGGCCCGCCAGCGAGCCGTCTTTGGTGACATGGCCCACCATCAGCATGGCGATATGATGCTGCTTGGCGAAACGGGTCAGATAGGCCGCCCCCTCCCGCACCTGCGAAACGCTGCCGGGTGCAGACTGAATATCAGCCAGGTGCATCACCTGAATAGAATCGATAACCATCAGCTGTGGTTTGTGTTCAAGGGCCAGATCGCAGATGGTTTCAATACTGGTTTCAGCCAGCAACTTAAGTTTGTCAGTAGGCAACCCCAGGCGGTTGGCCCGCAAGGCTACCTGCTGCAGAGATTCCTCACCGGTCACATACAGTGCCGGACGGCTGGCAGCCAGCTTACACATTGTCTGCAGCAACAAGGTACTTTTACCGGCTCCGGGCGAGCCACCAATCAGAATGGCCGAGCCGGGTACAACGCCGCCCCCCAATACCCTGTCCAGTTCATTAAATCCGGAAGAGAATCGCGGTAACGCCTGCAAATCAATATTTTCAAGGGTCTGCACCTGTGCCGCAACTTGTCCGGCATAGCCGCGACGCCGGGCATCATGAGTCTCCCGCCCCGAAGATAACAGAATTTCTGAAATGCTGTTCCAGGCACCACAGTCGTTACACTGCCCCTGCCAACGGGGATATTCTGAACCACAGTCATTGCAGACAAAGGCACTCTTTCGTTTTGCCACCTAACCATCCCGTTTTGATAATTCTGGTGACAGTATATCTTGTCGGTATCATGGATCACCAGCGGGACAGACGGCACGGAATCTGCAACAATAAAGTAAGATAACATCGTATTCCGCATATCTGTGGGCCTGCACCGGCCAGCGGATCGGCACAAGAAATACGCAAAATCACCGATAACAGATTATATTCAACACAAAGCGCAGGTTTGAATCAGCATGAGTCAGGGACTAGAGCAATATCAGGATCTTATTGAACAACTGAAACCGGTGGTAAAAGAACCGGCGTTCAACCAGATATTGTCTCAGGTGGCCGCTTCTGTTCCTAAGCCCAAGCGTTTTCTTCTGAAAATGGAACTCAAGCGCCAGTCCAAACCCACTCAACGCATGATCGACCTGCGAGGCATGGTGGACGGCAAATGTCAGCCCTATGAGCACGAGGGCATTACTCATTTTCTGGATGATGTGGCCATCGAAGTGTTTGAACGCCAGGTGCGCAGCTTTGGCGGCTACACCATTGGCGTGTATGAGGCCGTTACCAACACGGAAAACAATTTCCGCGTAATGCACCAAAAACAACGCGACAAACAAGCCATTGAGCAAACATTGCCGGACCTGCCTCCGGAGAAGCAATATCAGACCCCGATTATTAACTTTTCCGGCGTCAACCAGCGCCGTGAGGAGCGAATGAATTTTGTGGTGCCGGTGGAAGCCTTTACTGAGCTGAATGAGTCCATCCACGCCACCAGTGTCGATATCTCCATCAGTGGATTAAAGCTCAAAGTCAACAAACGCCACCTGCTCAAACCCGGTGATAAACTGAAGATCCATTTCCGCGGACTGGAGACAGAATACGGGCTTCATCGCGGCGAGAGTGTTAACTACCTTGTCACCGATGTGGATCGCAGTCGCGAAGAGCAACGTGTGTGTCTGAAACGCCTTTATGACAAAGAACAGCAAGCTTTTGATGAATTTCTCGAACGTTTTATTCAGGGCAACAAACGGCGTTATAAGGTCAATATGGATAACACCATTGAGGCCATCATGGTCAAGGGCTATGAACAGTATTACATTCCCCATATCACCTCGGTGCCGGTGTTTATTGAAAATAACGACGACAAGCTGACGCCCAGGTATCTGATCAGCAATGACTGCAATAAAGACAGTATCCAGTTCTGGAATGACGAGACCGGCGGACTGCGCATGGGCTACCTGTTCACAAGGCAGCGACTGCAACGATTGCTGGAAAAACCTCAGGGCGAACAAAGCACCTATCTGTATGTGTTTACGCATACCACCGAAGGGCGGGTTTACTTCTACAGTGCCACCCTGGAAGAGCTGGAGGCCCATCCTGAGGTAAAAGATGCGTATCTGGCCTATGGTTCGCGCAAGGCAAGCTGGCGGGTGTACAAATTGCAGTTAACCGATATGCACCCGGAGCAGTGCCATACTCCGCTGTCACTGCCGGATACCGTCAATGATCAGATCCGCCGTATGAATATGCCTCCCTCGGCAAGGCTGATGTCAAAACTGAAAACCCTGACCCATATTGCCCTTATCACCGACATCAGCAATGAGTGGAACACCCGGGCCTATCAGCGGCGTAAACTGGCCAAAGGTCAGTTATCCGGCCTGCAGGTCTTCTGTCACCCGCGCAACCGCCATCCTGCTGAGATCACGCCGTATCGCTTTCGTTATCAGGAACTCAGGCGGGAAACCCGCTTTATGCTGCGCAGCCCGGTTACCCTGAGTTTTGAGGAGCTGCGCTTAAACGGCGTCACCGAAGACTTATCTCCCTCTGGCCTGAAAGTAGAAATGCAGAACCCTTTTCCACTGGCGATGGGTGAAGAGCTGCAATTGCTGTTTCCTAAATTGCAGAAACAGATGCACAAATATGGATTGACCAAAATCAGCTATGAGGTCGTGCGTATCAGTGATGACGCCAAGGTCATTCATCTTAAACTGGCTGAACAGGAAGAGACCGCGAGAAAGTTCTTCGATGACCTGATCCGCAGCAACAGACGCAAACTACGCAGCAAGGGTGAAGACCGCGATATGGCCGGTATTGGCGAGGCACTGCGTAATATTTATGCAGCCAACATCCCGAATATAGCAATGTTTATCCGCAAAGACGGTATAGAGTTAACCCCGCAAAGCGTAACCAGTCCCAATTCCCATCACCCACTCTATGGGCTGTTTACTCACCTTGCAGAGCAACACAAACTCAATCTGTACCCCTTGTACGGCGTGATCGTCGAAGGAAAAGGTTTTATCGAACAGGCAGTAAAACACTTAAGAACCCACAATAAACCGGCCAGTTTTGAGCTATTTATTGCCTTCGACCCTGCGGCTCAGGAGATCCATCAGGCTTTCCAGGTCAGAGTAGCCCAACAATTCAGAGACGACAGTCAGCGACGGCAATTTATTCGCAATGCCCAACATCAGGGACGTTTTCTGGCACTGCGACTGTTTGTGACCCGAACCGGCAGGCCGGATATCTCCCTGCTCAATGCTGAGCTTAATTATGTCGGTACCTATGCTGTGCATAAAGCAAAAATGCTGGAAGAGCAGCTCTGGGCCATCGCTGCAGTGGCGGATATCATCGATGTGACCGCAGAGTCCATATATCGCTATGGGTTAGCTTTGCCCTCAGGCACCACTCCGGCGAAAAACGGACAGCAGGCTAAGACTCAGCAAGCGCCCCAGACAGCAACCAGCGACTGACTGAATCAATCCATCTGAATCAGGATTCAAGCAGGTAAAGCAGCTCGTCAAGGCCGCCAAAACGTATTGCCGCATCGGCCTGCTGCAACACCACGGGCTTGGCTTTATAGGCGACTCCGAGGCCGGCCTGCGCCATCATTTTCAGATCGTTGGCACCATCCCCCATCGCAACAGTCTGTTGCATGCCGATATCATAACGCTGCGCTAATTCTGCCAGAGTATTGGCTTTAACCGTGCCATCGACAATTTCGCCCTGCACTTTGCCTGTCAGACGGCCGTCGATTATCTCGAGCTCATTGGCACGGGCAAAGTCCAGCCCCAGACGTTGTTTCAGATAATCGGCGAAGAAAGTAAAGCCACCGGAAACCAGTGCCACCTTCCAGCCATGACTTTTAAGCAATGAAACCAATCGCTCCAGTCCCGGCATGATTGGCATCGCCTCCCTGACCTGCCACAAGATTTCTTCGCTGGCATTTTCAAGACAGGCTACCCGGCTGCACAGGCTGCCGGCGAAATCCAGCTTGCCCTGCATCGCCAGTTCGGTGACCTCTGACACCTGTTCACCGACACCGGCCAGTTTGGCTATTTCATCAATGCACTCCATCGCAATCATGGTGCTGTCCATATCCATCAGCAATAGCCCTGGTTTCTTCAGGCTCACTGAGCGGGTTAGCAGATTCAGCTCCAGTTGATGTGTCAGCGCCAGCTTATGCAAAAGCTCCTTAGGCACCCCCTGCGGTGATAACGCGATATCCAGACCAACACCGTAATCCTGTTTGCGGTCATTCAGCGCAATAGCCCGGATCCCCTTCACCTGCATTTGCTCGTGCAGGGCCTGCTGCACCTTAAGAACTTTGTCTAGGGTGAGCGCCTGAGCCCTGATAATCATCTTTGCCGGTTGCCAGTTCTCAGAAACCCGTGAAGGCTGACCATCACCTATGGAACAAGCCATGCCGCCCAGTTGCTCAGCACTGAGATTGGTGCAGACCTTTTCCGGCTGCAGTTGAAACAGCTTCAGGTCGGGGATCTCAAAAAGCTGACGTAAAAACAGACTGGAGTGCAGTTGACTGGATTTGAGTTGCAGTTCGGTCAAAATCATTATCCGGGTATTAAGTGAACTGCAGATTCTAACCAATCCCCCTCTGTGCCCCAAGTGATAAATGGAATCAGATATAGCGGACCTGAACCTGATACCAATTCACCGGTTGAGTTGATATAGTGGAGACACTATGAAAGTGTCCATTTCCTTTGACCAGGCGGAACAGGTCAGTCCCAGCACCTATTCCATCTATAAACGGCTGGCGAACCTCGGGTTAGCCATCGCCGCGCTGATTATTGTCGTCAATATCTGGTTTTTCAGCGCCGGGCAGGATACCGAAGAATTGCAGGCCCAGGCCGATCAACTGGGTCGCAGCCTGATTGCGCAAGGAGCGGGCCTGGCGGCATTGACCTTATCATCGGAGCAAGACGGCATCATATCCGCACAGCAGTTACTCGACCAACTGGCAGAGGATCCCCATGTGCGCACCGCCAGTTTGCACGACGCCAGAGGTATTGAACTGAATCAGGCCGGTGAGAATATCAGCATCACCCGCCTATATACGGACCGCCAGGATGCCAACAGTCTGATTTACGTACAGGAAATCATCCATCAGGACAATCTGCAGGGTTATCTGAAATTAATACTCGACCGCGAGCGGGTATTGCAATATCAGGCAGCGCTGACTAAGCACAACCACCACCAGACTCAGGTACTGATGCTACTGGCCTTCGCCATAGGCGTATTAGTCACCCGGGGCTTTTATAAACTGCGTTACCCGCTGTTAAGACAAGCCGAATAACAAACGGCTGTTTTCATCGCTTTGCCGCTCCAGTTCAGTAGCAGACTCCTGCCTTATCTCTGCCAATGCCTGCAGCACCTCGTCCAGATATTCAGGGCTGTTGCGCTGCCCCTGGCGGCCATTGACGGGCATATCCGGCGCATCGGTTTCCAGTAAAATAGCCGCGGCAGGTAAAGCCGCAACCGTTTGCCGGGTCTTGCTGGCCCGCGGATAGGTAATGGTACCGCCGATACCCAGTTTAAAGCCCCTGTTCAGATAAGCCTGCGCCTGTTCAATACTGCCGGAAAAGGCATGGATAACCCCACTCTGGGCAAAACCCGTGGTTTTGAGACAATGCAGAATACGATGATGGGATTTACGATGGTGAACGATCACAGGCAATTCGTGTTGTTGGGCCAGCTCAAGCTGAGCACAGAATATCTCTTCCTGTTGCTCCTGGCTGATATTAACCGTACCGCCATAATCCAGCCCTATCTCGCCAACGGCTTTTACCTTACCCTTGTACTGATTAAGCATGTCATCCAGCAGACTCAGATCTGAGGGCTGGAACTGCGCGAGAAACCAGGGATGCAATCCCAGTGCAAATTCCAGCCGCGGCTCCCTTTCACAAAGTTGAATCAGATTTTGCCAGTTGGCAGAAGCCACCCCGGGGATCACAATACGTTCAACGCCTTTGTTCCGGGCCCGCTCAATCACCTGCTTGCGATCCTCATCAAAAGCGTCAAAATCCAGATGGCAATGGCTGTCGATCATGGTCGGACTCCAGTGCAGTTCAGGGCATCAGACGTTCAATTTTCCATTGCCCCTGTTGCTCTAAACGGTAGCAAAATCTGTCGTGTAATCGATGCTCCCCTCCCTGCCAGAACTCTATCTCATGCGGAACCACCCTGAAACCGCCCCAGAATGCCGGTAAGGTCACATCGCCGTCGGCGAATTTCTGTTTCACTTCGTTAAATTTGCTCATCAGCATCTGACGGGTGGAGATGGGTCGGCTCTGCGCCGATGCCCAGGCCGCTAGCTGACTCTCACGGGGGCGGGAGAGAAAATAACGGGCTACTTCCGTTTTTGACAACGGCTGTGCCTGGCCGCATATTTTTACCTGACGTTCGAGCAGATGCCAGGGAAAATGAAGTGAGACCTTATTATTATTAGCCAGCTCTTTTGCCTTGCGGCTCTCAAGATTAGTGTAAAAAACAAAGCCTTTCTCAGACACATCTTTGAGTAACACAATACGTTGGGAAGGCTGCCCTTGTGCATCCACTGTAGCAACCGTCATGGCGGTAGGATCGGGAATGCCGGCGGTGATAACATCCTGCAGCCAGGCTTCAAACTGTAGGATAGGGTCAGCATTCAGATCTTCTCTGTGCAGACCGCCCTGGGTATATTCACGCCGTAATGCTGCAAGATTCTCTATCATTGACTGCCCCTTTTATTTGTCGGGATAAATGCCGACCTACATGATAACCACACAGCTGTAGGTCGGAATTTACTCCGACAAGTGTAAACGCCAATCCGTTTTGTCGGGCTGAACCCCGACCTACATGATAACCACACACCTGTAGATCGGAATTTATTCCGACAAGTGTAAACGCCAATCCGTTTTGTCGGGCTGAACCCCGACCTACATGATAACCACACACCTGTAGGTCGGAATTTATTCCGACAAGATAAACGCCAATCCGCTTTGTCGGACTGAAGCCCGACCTACTGATTTTCCCCGTAGCCCAGACTGCGCAGTGCCCGTTCATCATCGGCCCAGCCGGATTTTACTTTGACCCAAAGCTCCAGAAAAACCTTGTTGTCGAATAACCTTTCCATATCCTGGCGAGCTTCCTGACCAATGGTTTTCAGGCGCTGGCCACCTTTACCGATAACCATGGCCTTCTGAGTATCCCGCTCAACCAGGATCAGGCCATTGATCTGATACACCCCTTTTTCCGTCAGTTTAAATTGCTCAATTTCGACGGTGACGGAATAAGGCAGTTCATCACCGGTAAAACGCATCAGCTTCTCGCGAATAATTTCCGCCGCCATAAAACGGGACGAACGATCGGTAATATAGTCATCAGGGAAAAAATGATCACTGGGTGGCAAACTTTTGTGCACCATGTCCCTGATTCTGTCCACATTGTGGCCCTGTTTGGCTGAAAGAGGAATCACCTGGGCAAAATCGTGTTTTTCGGCCAGCCATGCCATCTGTGGCAACAAGGTCTCACGGTCTGTAATCTTGTCGGTTTTGTTGACCAGTAACCAACATTCCAGACCGCTTTCCTTAATCTTGTTAAGCACCATCTCGTCATCATCGGTCCAGCGGGTGCCTTCAACAATAAAGAGTACCAGCCCCACATCAGACAGCGAGCTCGATGCGGCCCGGTTCATAAAGCGGTTGATGGCGCGCTTTTCCTCTCGGTGTAGTCCGGGGGTATCCACATACACCGTCTGTCGGTTCTCTTCGGTATCAATACCAAGAATACGATGACGGGTGGTCTGAGGTTTGCGGGAAGTGATACTGACCTTCTGACCCAGTAACTTATTCAGCAGGGTGGATTTACCCACATTGGGCCGGCCGACGATGGCCACCATACCGCAGTAATTCTGTTGTTCAGCTGTCATGGCTGAGTTGCTCCATTACTTTGCGGGCCGCCTGCTGTTCTGCACGGCGACGACTGTTGCCCTTGGCCGAAACCACCTGCTCCAGTGCCGCAACCCGGCACTCAACCACAAAGGTTTGCTCATGGGATTTACCTGTCACTTCTACCACTTCATAGTCTGGTAGTGGCAGTTTACGCCCCTGCAGATATTCCTGCAGGCGGGTCTTATGATCTTTGGGGTGTTCGTTCGGATTGAGTTTTTCCAGTCTCGGGGCATACCAGTTGAGGATCAGCTTGTTTACCGTATCCAGCCCGGCTTCCAGAAAATGGCGCCAATAATGGCTTCAACGGCATCAGCCAGAATGCTGTCACGGCGAAAACCACCGCTTTTGAGCTCGCCCGGCCCCAGTTTCAGCAACTCGCCCAGATTAAACTCCCTGCCCAATTCAGCCAGGGTTTCGCCCTTGACCAGGGTGGAGCGCATGCGGGTAAGCTTGCCTTCCGGTTGGCTGGGAAAGCGCTGGTACAGTTCTTTGGCAATCACCATTCCCAGCACCGAGTCACCGAGAAATTCAAGACGCTCGTTATGCTGCTTGCTGGCGCTGCGATGAGTCAGTGCCAGTTCCAGCGCACTTTCATCCCGGAACTGGTAACCCAGCTTCTGATTCAGCGCGTTGTAATCCTGCTGCATCTATTCAATACCACCGATACGGTCAAAGCGGATCCCGGTGGGGATCCAGCCTGGTACCCAGCTACTTGGCGGCCTGTCAAACTCGAAGCTTATCCAGATGGCCACAGCCTTACCGACCAGATTCTCATCGGGAACAAAGCCCCAGTAACGGCTGTCACGACTGTTATCCCTGTTGTCACCCAGCACAAAATAGTGGCCCTCTGGCACCAGAAACTCGTCCGCTTTGGTACCGGGCTGGGCATAATAGTGCTGCTCCTGAGCCATGGCTGCAGGAGTGCGCAAAATTTCGTGGGATACCTCTCCCAACTGCTCGGTAAAGCGCTCCTGGGGAACCATGTTATGGTAAAACTCACCGCGCTTCTCAAACTTCAGTTCCATCGGTTCCAGTTCAGGGCACTGGCTACGATCGGCCTGCTCACAGGCTGGCCGGATATACACCTGCTTGTTACGGTACACCACCGTATCGCCAGGCAGTCCCACCACGCGCTTGATAAAGTCCACATTGGGATCTTCAGGGTATTTAAACACGGCAATATCGCCACGCTCCGGGCTGCCCATTTCAATAAACTTGTTACGCGCCACGGGATCCTTAAGGCCATAAGAGAATTTATCCACCAGAATAAAGTCCCCCACCAGCAAGGTCGGCATCATTGAACCGGATGGGATCTGGAACGGCTCATATAAAAAAGAGCGCAGCACCAGCACAAAAGCAATAACAGGAAAAATCTGCTGTGCCGTATCCACCAGGTAAGGAACCGGTGCCACCTTCTTGATGGTGTCTTCGTCCAGTTGCCCTCCGGCAGATTGCTGGGCCAGACTCAGCTTTTCCTTGCGTTTGGGCGCCCACAACAGTGAATCAGCAAGCCAGATCAGCCCTGATGCCACTGTGATCACCACCAGAAATATGGAGAAATAATTAGCCATTTACTTTCCTACCTTCAGCACAGCCAGGAAGGCATCCTGTGGTAATTCCACGTTGCCTATCTGTTTCATGCGTTTTTTACCTTCTTTTTGCTTCTGCAACAGTTTCTTCTTACGACTGACATCACCACCATAACATTTGGCGATAACGTTCTTACGTAACTGTTTGACTGTGCTTCTGGCAATAACATGATTGCCGATGGCCGCCTGAATGGCGATATCGAACATTTGTCTGGGGATAAGCTCACGCAGCTTATCCACCATCTCCCGGCCACGGCGCTGGGAATGTTCCCTGTGCGTGATCAATGCCAGTGCATCTACACGTTCACCGTTAACCAGAATATCCACCCTGACCATATCGGCCACCTGGAATTTTTTGAAATTATAATCAAGAGATGCAAATCCACGACTGGTGGATTTAAGCCGGTCGAAGAAATCCATCACCACTTCAGCCATCGGCAGCTCATAGGTTACCGCTACCTGATTACCGTGATAAGTCATATGTGTCTGCACACCGCGCTTTTCGACACAAAGCGTAATCACATTACCCAGATAATCCTTGGGCACCAGAATATTAGCTTCAACCACAGGCTCGTGAATCTCTTCAATATCATTTACCGCCGGTAACTTGGACGGATTGTCCACACTCAGGGTTTCCCCTTTGGTGGTTACCACTTCATAGACCACGGTAGGCGCGGTGGTGATCAGATCCAGATCGTATTCGCGCTCCAGTCGCTCCTGCACAATTTCCATGTGTAGCATACCGAGGAAACCAATACGAAAACCAAAGCCCAAGGCAGAAGAACTCTCCGGCTCAAAAAATAACGACGCATCGTTAAGTGCCAGCTTGGAAAGGGCATCACGAAAATCTTCATAATCATCGGAGCTGATCGGGAACATGCCCGCATACACCTGTGGCTTGACCTTCTTAAAGCCCGGTAAGGCCTTTTCAGCGGGCCGTTTAGCCAGCGTCAGAGTATCACCCACGGGAGCTCCCTGAATTTCCTTGATACCGGCAATCACAAAACCCACTTCACCGGTACGCAGTACACCTGTATTGGTCGCCTTGGGGGTAAAAATACCAATATTGTCAATCTGATGTACCTGACCGTTTGACATGATCTTTATCTTGTCACCGGCCTTCAGTTCACCATTGATCACGCGCACCAGCGACACCACCCCCTGGTAATTATCAAACCAGGAATCGACGATCAGCGCCTGTAATGGGGCGTCCACATCTCCTGTTGGCGGCGGGATCTGGCGTACAATCACCTCCAGTACGTCTTCGATACCGACACCGGTCTTGGCCGAACAGCGCACCGCCTGCAGGGCATCAATACCGACAATATCTTCAATTTCCGCTGCCACCCGGTCAGGCTCGGCCTGGGGCAAATCAATCTTATTCAGAATTGGCACCACTTCCAGATCCATCTCGATGGCGGTATAGCAGTTTGCCAGGGTCTGAGCTTCCACACCCTGGCCGGCATCCACCACCAACAGCGCACCTTCACAGGCTGCCAGTGAACGTGACACTTCATAAGAGAAATCCACGTGGCCCGGGGTGTCGATAAAATTCAGCTGATAGGTCTCGCCGTCTTTGGCGGTGTAATTGAGGGTGACACTCTGCGCCTTGATGGTAATGCCCCGCTCCCGCTCAAGATCCATAGAATCCAGCACCTGCTCTGCCATTTCCCTGTCGGTAAGCCCGCCACAGGTGTGGATAAGACGGTCCGACAAGGTAGATTTACCGTGGTCGATATGGGCAATGATGGAGAAGTTGCGAATATGCTTAAGCTGCTTAGTGTTTTCTGACATGTACCTGCTACTTCGTATGCTGAATGCGTTGTTTCAAATTAAGGCGGCGATTTTACCCTGTTCTGGTTCGCTTTGCGATCTGTTGCATAAAACAACCTTTACGGAGCAAGGGGATCAGCTTGAGGGTATATTGCGCTCTTCAGCACTGACAGGGATATTTCCGGCACCGCCTTTACGGGGTAACAGCGCCAGCAGGCGGGGCTGGTAAACTTGCTTATCATCCTGTTGCAGCATACGACGGATCTTAACGAAGCTAAGGCCGGTGGCAGCAAAAGAGAACAGCACCACCCAGAGTTCACTTTGCAGATCCAGATAAGGCAACGCATATTGCGCCCCCAGGGCACTGATCACCAGCACCACTAACGGCAGCAGATACATCAGCGCCGATGCACTGAGCAAGGCCTCTTCGGGGATCCCCAGTTTAACCTGCTGGCCCACTTCAGCATGCTTGCTGCATCTGAAAATCAGGGTTTGGGTTTTTGGCGAAAAGGCACGGGCAACGGTGCCGGTACCACAGTGATCATTGGCCACACAACCGCCACAGGTAGTCTTGATCATGGTTTCGACCCAGATATGATCCTTATCCACCGCCTTGATGGTACCCAGCTCTTCAATCATGGGTCGATGCCGCTATATTGATGGATTTAGCAATAGAGCTGGCGGTCTGCGGTGGCAGTTTACCTACCACTGTCACTTCCATTTGTCCGACCTGTAATGACAACAAGGTATTGGAGCCCTGTTGTAACCAGCCGTTTTCTGCCGGCCCGCTGTCGATCTTCTGCAGGTATACAGACACATCCACCATCCCGTCACTGAGCATCATATAATCGACCCATTGACCGGTCAGGGGCAGGCGGTGCACCCCTCTGCGTACTTCCGTCATACCGGCTGGTAACCAGCCAAACTGCCAGTCAGCCTCCTGACTGCGGGTACTGGACAGAGCAATCTGCTGAGGCATTTTTTCTGTTTCAATACGAGAAAAGTAATCGTCAGGCTCCTCATTCACTTCCATTGATGTGACCTGGATCTGTTCCAGAGGCTCGCCCTGCATATTCAACATATCCAGCCTGAGTATCAATGCCGTCTGTTTATCCAGCCAGAGGTTATAGCCATAACGGCTTTTGTCTTTACTCACGATCCTGAGTTGCTGCGCCAGTCTGCCGGATACACGACTGGTACCCACCATCACAAAATCATAGCCCTGAGCCAGACTCGACGGCTCGCGGAAAAGCTCAGCAGGGATTGGGCCATTGATCACATTGGAGCTCAATGAATAGGGAGGAACATTGGGTTCAAAATAACTGACCTGGTCTGCTACACGCACAATTTCACGGCCAGGACCATTGAGCAGGCTCAAATGTTCCATTTCTTTGCCGTTTACCAGCGCGTGTCGCCAGGTATAGGGTTCAAAATCCCCGTTGGGGTAGAGTAGAACGAAAGATATCTGATAGTTAAGGTTACGCAGGGACCAGGCCATTCTGTCAAGCCAGGCTTTAGCACCATCCTCCTGCTGCGCGGACAGGGGCAGACCGACAACAAGCAGCAGTAACATCAGTGCGCGAAGACAACCCATATTATTTCTGTTCGGTTTCCTTATCAGCCTTGTCTGCATCAGCACGCTCTGTATCCTGAGCTTTCAGGCGCAACTGGCGCTGATGATCATTAAGATAAGCACTGATACGGCGCTTCTGCTCAATGGCACTCGCCGGCGGCAAAGCACGTGTCTGTTCAAGACTTACCGGTGACAATCCGCCAGTCTGCATACCAGGCAATTGCAACGCCGGAGCGGAGCTGAATGGCTGTTCAGGTTTGGGTTGATTAAGTTGCTGTACGCCGATAATCATCGCGGCGGCAACGGATGCAGCAATAGCGAACTGACCACCATGGCGTATCAATGGCACCACACTACCGATAACAGGTATATCCCGCAGTCCTTTCTTCGGCGCCAGTATCGCCGGCTCGTCTGCAATGGCCCTGGCAACACTTTCACTGATATCGAAGTTCAGTTGTGAGGGAAGTTCCTTACGCAATCCATCACGGATCAAGTGGTAATTGCGCCACTTAGATGACAATTCCTTGTCATTACAGGTTTCTCCGATCATGCCTGTGCCGGACTCACCATCCATCCAGGCTGATAGATCTTCAAATTTCTTTTCCGTCATAAACTCAGGTTCCTGTTAACGCGTCACCGTTTTGCTGTCTTAATCTGACTAACGCTGCAAAAGGGGCTGTATGACTTTATCGATAGCTTCCCTGGCCCTGAAAATCCGCGACCTGACAGTGCCCACAGGGCATTCCATCACCGTCGCTATCTCTTCATAACTCAGGCCTTCCAATTCGCGCAGGGTAATTGCCATGCGTAAATCTTCCGGTAACTTATCCACAGTGTCAAATAGCAGCTTTTCCATTTGCTGCGACATCAGTGAGCGTTCCGGAGAATTATTCTCCTTCAAGGCATCACTGCCATCGTAAAAATCTGCTTCGTCTGCGTCAACATCATTGGCTGGCGGCTTTCGCCCTTGTGCCACCAAATAATTCTTGGCGCTGTTAACTGCAATCCGGTACAACCAGGTATAAAAGGCGCTGTCGCCCCTGAAATTTGGCAGGGCACGATAGGCTTTAATAAAGGTTTCCTGGGCTACATCAGCCACATCACCGGAATTCTTCACATACCTTGATACCAGATGTGCCACCTTGTGCTGGTATTTTACTACCAACAGATTGAAGGCATTTTTGTCACCCTGCTGTACCTTTTCAACTAATTGTTGATCTGTATATTGCTCGCTCATCCGAGCCACATCTCCTGTCCACTACTTTCTGATGCTATGGCTCAACGCAAGCACAGAGGTAGACTGCGGGTTAAAAAAAAAGTTCGATTTTATTTTCAGCTTTATTCTTTTAGTTGTGCTGATACTCGTTATTTTCAACAAAATCAGGGCTAAAGCACGGAACTGAAGGACAAATGGTGAATCTTTTTACGCTTTTCAATAGTATCATGCCGCAAACAGTTAAAAGCCAGTAAGTTTACCCCATGAGCCATGCGATTGAACACGATTGTGACCTGTTGATTATAGGAAGCGGTGCTGCAGGTCTGAGTCTGGCCCTGAAGCTGGCTTCTCACTGCAATATTATTGTACTGAGCAAAAGTGCCGTCAGCGAGGGTTCGACACTCTATGCTCAGGGTGGGATTGCCGCCGTATTTGATGAAAATGACTCCATCGACTCCCATGTGCAGGATACCATGGAAGCGGGTGCCGGGCTGTGTGAACACAGAGCGGTGCAATTTACTGCCTCCAATGCTAAAAATGCACTGGAGTGGCTGATTCAGTTTGGCGTACCTTTTGATCAGGAAACCGACGCAAGCGGCGATGCCCGTTACCACCTGACCCGCGAAGGGGGCCACAGTCACCGACGCATCCTGCATGCCGCCGATGCCACCGGCAAAGCGGTACAGACCACCTTAGTGGATGCGGTGCGCCGCCATCCCAACATCCGCCTTTTTGAACGTTACAATGCGGTGGACCTGATTCGCAGCCGCAAGCAGCCGAAACAATTGCTTGGGGCCTATGTGTGGAATCGCGAGGACGAGCGTGTGGAGCATATCCGCAGCCGCTTTGTGACCCTGGCGACCGGCGGCGCCAGTAAAGTTTATCAATATACCTCTAACCCCGATGTTTCCAGTGGTGACGGTATCGCCATGGCCTGGCGCGTCGGTTGCCGGGTGGCGAATATGGAATTTAATCAGTTTCATCCCACCTGTTTATATCATCCCCAGGCCCGCAATTTTTTGGTTACCGAAGCCCTGCGTGGTGAAGGAGCCTATCTGATCCGCGAAGATGGCAGCCGTTTTATGCCTGACTTCGATGAGCGTGCTGAGCTGGCGCCACGGGATATTGTGGCCCGGGCCATAGACTTTGAAATGAAGCGTCTGGGTGCAGACTGCATGTATCTGGATATCCGTCATAAACCGGCAGATTTCATTATCAGTCACTTTCCCACCATCTATGAGAAATGCATGAGTCTGGGAATCGATATCACCAGAGAACCGATACCGGTAGTACCCGCGGCCCATTATAGCTGCGGCGGTATTGTCACCGATTTCAATGCACGCACTGATCTGCACAATCTCTATGCAATAGGTGAAGTGGCCTACACCGGCCTGCATGGCGCCAATCGCATGGCCAGCAATTCATTGCTCGAATGTGTGGTATTTGCCCGCGCCGCCGCCGAACACATCCAGGCTAATCTGCATCAGCCAGCCACGGAAGAGAGCATAACCCCCTGGGACGAAAGCCAGGTCAACGACTCCGATGAAGAGGTGGTGATCCAGCATAACTGGCACGAGCTCAGGCTATTTATGTGGGATTATGTAGGGATAGTGCGCACTAACAAACGACTGGAGCGGGCCTGGCACCGGATTGAACTGCTAAAAAGGGAAATCAACGAATACTACTCAAACTTCCGGGTTAGCAATAATCTGCTGGAATTGCGAAACCTGGTCACTGTGGCAGAACTGATTGTGCGCTGTGCCATGCTGCGCAAGGAAAGTCGCGGGTTGCATTATAATCTGGACTATCCCGATCAGCTTGAGAATCCGACGCCCTCTGTTCTGACCCCGGAGTAATCCTATCCGGGCAGGTGCTATATCCTTTCGTACTTGCCGCTCAGGTGTAATTTTTCCCCATCGGCAGAACCCAGGGTAAAGCTGCCACTTTGCGCCTCAGACTGACAGTGAAAACTCACTTCACAGGGCAAAAAAATCGGTTTTCGGAAGCTGACTCTGATATCGAAACTGTCGCCCAGCTTGTCGGCCAGGGCAGAGATACAGCGGCCCTTGCTCCACATGCCGTGAATGATCTGAGCCTTAAACCCGAAGAAGCGGGCCGACCAGGGATAAAGATGAATCGGATTATAGTCTCCTGACACCCTGGCATACTGGCGACCCAGACTGGCATCCAGCTCCCAGATTTCCCCTTCCGGCAAATTAGCCGATGTTGCCGGCAGCGCCCGTTTCGGCAAGTCTCCGGTTTTCACCAGACTAATCCCCTTACTTTCCAGCACCAATGCGTCGTCAATAAGCACCTGGGTTACCAGCGTCACCTGCCAGCCAAGACGGTGGCGTCTGAGCCCGTCAAAGTAACAGCTGACATCCAGCTTTTCATCACGCCCGATGGGGCGGTACTGACGGATGCGGTTTTCCATATGAACCAGCCCCATAACCTTGAAGGGAAACCCTTTGTCCAGTAACAAGGCCAGATGCAGAGGCAGTGCCAGACAATGTAACCAGGCCGGATGAACCCGATCTTTATGGGGCCAGTGGATAAGGCTATGGTATTCATCCATCTTCTCTGACCCGGCCTTAAGTCCTTCACATCTGAGCGTAAGATTCGGCAAGGTGGGCATTTCGCCGGAAAAAGAAGATTTAACTGCTGCTTTAAGCAGCATGGGCGGAACTGCTGGCAGTGATGCCGGTGTAAATTCCCTGATCTGCATAGCCTTTACTCCTGTGAATTGGATTGCCGCCGAAGGATGATCCGACATAACCTGCGGTAATTCTGTTCTGACAACTGATCCCTGAACAGCATCAGTCGCTCTGCCGTTGCGCCTGATAACTTGTCCTGCAGGCAAATCAATAATACCCAGCCGGTGACTCTGGATTGAGATGCCAGCAACCTTTGGGGCTGGTCAGGCTGCCCCCACTGCCAGTCTCCTTCCTCCGAGACATAAAATATATACTCTGCAGGTGGTCGAATCAGCCTCCAAATCAGCGATACGCCACATAACAACGACAGGACCCATTGTACAGATTGCTGATAGCTGAAACTATGCGGCTGCCATAACCAGATACTCAGCAATATAAGAACATGAATGGCCAGCACCGCGCGCTGCCGATAAACTGAAGACTGCGTCTCTATTCTATACTTTGACACGGCTGACGATGGTGTCCACCATAGCCGCCAATTCCGGATCATCACATTGTTTATGCCCCATTACCCAGGCAAAAAGGTCGGGGTCATCGCAGGTCAGCAGACGTTCAAAGGTTTCCTTCTGCTGATCGCTCAACTCATCAAACGCCTGCTCCAGAAAAGGCAATAACAGTACATCTAACTCGAGCATGCCACGGCGGCAGGCCCACTTCATACGGTTAATCCGTTTGGTGGTGAACATCTCTTCTCCAGATAGAAATCATTACCAGCACTATACCAATTCAACCGTTCAATTGCTCTAATCAAAGAGGGCAGAAGTCGTCACACTTGCAAATAACTCAGCTATCCCCATATTTTAATTCAAGATCAACAGAAAACAGATTTCGATGACAGAGAATTACTTACCCGAGAGCGCGAAGAATTTACCTGGTGAATATCTGGTTAAGCTTGAAGACAGAGCAACCTTGAAAGTATCTGGCCCGGACACCACTAAATATCTGCAGGGTCAGCTAACCCATGATGTTAACCTGTTGTCCAGACAACGGTCTCTGCTCGCCTGTCATTGCGAGTTCAAAGGTAAAACCTGGGACATTTACACTGTCGCCACCGACGGTGACAATAATTTCCTGATTGGTCACCGGGGCGCCGTCGACAAGTCACTGGAGCAACTTAAAAAATATGCCGTATTCTCGCAGGTAGAGATCACCCCGGCAGAGGACTACCTATTGCTAGGTGGCAGCGGTGAGTCAGTAGAGCAATGGATAACGGAGCACTTTACCAGCCTGCCAGAGAAAGATCAGGGCGCTGTATGCAATAGCCAGGGGGTGGTGATAGGGTTTGACAGCCCCCACCGGCGCTACATGTTACTGCTCAAACCAGATCTTGCCGAGGATCTGATGCGCCAGGCTCCCCCTTTGTCTCCGGCTCCACTGTGGAATTTAATCGATATTCAGGCCGGTATCGCCAGCCTTAACGCCGATACCAGTGGCGAATTCGTGCCTCAGATGATGAATATGCAGGCCCTGGACGCCATCAACTTCAGCAAAGGCTGCTATATGGGCCAGGAAGTGGTCGCCCGCACTAAGTTTCTGGGTAAAAACAAGCGCGCTGCCTTTATTCTCAAAGCAGAAGGGCACCGCGCGCTGAAACCCGGCGATATACTGGAAAAACAGCTTGGCGAGAACTGGCGCCGTGGCGGCACCGTGCTGAGCTGTGTTGCCCTGGCCAAAGAGACCTGGGTACTGGCCGTGCTGGCTAATGACACTGCGGCGGATGAGATCCTGCGCAGTAAAGAGCAGCCAGATACGCATTTTAAGGTACAGCCACTGCCCTACACCCTGGAAGCAGAAAGCGATAAATCGGCGCTTGGCGGATAACGTCAATCAAAGAATAGTCCGTCGTCCTGAACCTGATTCAGGACCTTTAACCGGTAGCGGTGCTGATAAAATATACACATCGGCAGGCTGACAAAGGTTCCGGCTATTTCTCTGGTAGGTCGGAATTTATTCCGACACATACCTCACAGATTAGCGTTGTCTGACGTTGTCGGATTAAAATCCGACCTACAAAAAGCTTTTTGAGTTGAATACAGGCGTAGCCCAGCAACCTTTGAACTAAAACATTTCGATGAATAAGATTCAGTTATCAAAGGTGCTGGACATACCTGGATGCAGCGAAGCACAATCCGAGGGATGACCCGCAATCCGCTTCGCTCCTTGCAGGCTACACTTCTGTTCTAAATTCAGACAAATTGAAAACCTCACCCTGACGAACGTCAGGATCTTTAGCCGGCAACTAAGCGGTTAAGATTGACTTCTGTTTCCCACCATTTCATCTATAGCCAAAAACTGTCAAAATAGAGTCCTCATGGCCGTTGGCCAAAATTGATTAACCGGAGAAATCCAATATGAAAATTGCCCCTAACGCAGTGGTTACCATGCATTACACCGTCAGCTCAGCCGATGGTGTGCAAATTGACTCTTCAAGAGATGGTGAACCCATGCGCTTTATTCACGGCCATAACTTCCTCATCCAGGGGCTGGAAGATGCATTGGAAGACAAAGCCGTTGGTGACAGTTTTGAAGTGCAGGTAGCGCCGGAACTGGCCTATGGTGAGCGCCATGAAGAGCTGGTGCAGGTGGTGCCCAAGTCTATGTTTGAAGGCATGGACGTGGATGTCGGCATGCAGTTTCGTGCCACCACCGATGACGGCGAACAATCTGTTGTGGTCATCGATGTGAATGATGATGGTGTGGTGATCGACGGCAACCACCCTCTTTCCGGTGTCACCCTCAGCTTTGATGTTGAGGTGCTGGATGTGCGTGAAGCCACTGAAGAAGAACTGGCCCATGGCCATGTGCATGGCGATCAGGGCTGCGATCACTCACATTAAAGATCCGCTCAAGACGCCTTTACATTGCCGGCCCGATAATTCGTGCCGGCAATGTTATTCATTCTCAGGCGAATTACTTCCAGTCAGTCATACCATAATTGGCCATAATCTTTTCCAGATCACCAGACTCCCTGAGTTTAGCCGTGCCTTCATCCACCAGCTTCACATAGTCTTTAGAGCTCTCTTTAGCCGGGCTGCAGGCAATATACATTTTAGACGGCTCACCCATGTCTCCGGCGCGCTTAAACCCGGTCACACCCATATCCTTCATTTTCGCGGCCAGCACACTAGGTGACTCGACCAGTACATCCACCCTGCCCGCCTCCAGTTTCTTGATGTTTTTCTCCAGTGCATCATTACCGCCTATGCCCTGAAACACCTGAGGGTTCTCTTTAACCAACTGATCAAACTCCTCGCCATAAGCATAACCATTGATCACCGCAACTTTCTGAGTCAGCAACGAGTCGTAACCGTTAAACGTCCAATCACTGCCCTCCTGTACATAAAAAGCCGTATTATCCAGCCCCCAGTGTTCTTCAGGGAACACGAAGTCCGGAGCGTCGTCCTTATAAGCACCCACCACACAATCAAAATCTCCTTTTCTGACCGAATCCAGAGCCCGCTCCCAGGGCATGAGCTTGTAATCCACTGTATGGCCGGCATCACCAAATACACGCTCAGCCAGTTCAATCATAAAGCCTGGTTTTGAAGCCCCCGGCTCACCATTCATAGGGAACCATTCATCGGCGCGAATACTTACGGTGGCAGCATTAGCAGAAATGCTCACCAGCGAAGTGGAAGCAAAGATTAAAGCGAGATTTTTCATTGTCATACCTACTTGGTTAGTCACAGGACACACCCTATTCAAGCCTGGGCTCGGTTATGGGCTCCTATTGAACATAGGCAGAAAATGCTGAATTATCAATTAGGTGAGAGAGGTGTAAGAAGATAAGTGTGAAGAGTAGCCCGGCAACAAGCGAGTGTCATCCTGACGAACGTCAGGACATTTGACCAACAGCGGTGAAGATGAAAATCAGGGCTCAACTGTCAGACAAAGATTCCGGGTATCTCTCTTGTAGGTCGGAATTTATTCCGACACATGCCTTACAGTACAGCTTTGTCTGACGTTGTCGGATTAAAATCCGACCTACAAAAAGCATTTCCAGATTGAATAGAGGAGTAGCCCGGATGCAGCGAAGCGAAATCCGGGAGGATAACCCGCAATCCGCTTCGCTCCTTGCAGGCTACACTTCTCCCCACACTGCGAGATAGATGTGAGAAGTAGCCTTGCAACAAGCGAGTGTCATCCTGACGAGCGTCAGGACATTTGACCAACAGCTGTGAAGATGAAAATCAGGGGCTCAACTGGCAGACAAAGATTCCGGGCATCTCTCTTGTAGGTCGGAATTTATTCCGACACATACCTCACAGATCAGCTTTGTCTGATGTTGTCGGATTAAAATCCGACCTACAAAAAGCATTTCCAGGTTGAATAGAGGAGTAGCCCGGATGCAGCGAAGCGAAATCCGGGGGATGACCCGCAATCCGCTTCGCTCCTTGCAGGCTACACTTCTCCCCTCACTACGAGATAGATGTGAAGAGTAGCCCGGCAACAAGCGAGTGTCATCCTGACGAACGTCAGGACATTTGACCAACAGCGGTGAAGATGAAAATCAGGGCTCAACTGTCAGACAAAGATTCCGGGTATCTCTCTTGTAGGTCGGAATTTATTCCGACACATGCCTTACAGTACAGCTTTGTCTGACGTTGTCGGATTAAAATCCGACCTACAAAAAGCATTTCCAGATTGAATAGAGGAGTAGCCCGGATGCAGCGAAGCGAAATCCGGGAGGATGACCCGCAATCCGCTTCGCTCCTTGCAGGCTACACTTCTCCCCTCACTGTCTGACTACTTACTCCCCTTGCGGGCGCATATGGGGGAAGAGGATCACATCCTTAATGGTGGGGCTGTCGGTAAACAGCATCACCAGACGATCGATACCAATCCCCTCACCTGCTGTGGGTGGCAGACCATATTCCAGGGCGCGGATATAGTCTTCATCAAAGTGCATGGCTTCTTCATCGCCGGCATCTTTTTCTTCCACCTGCTTGCGGAAGCGGGCCGCCTGATCTTCGGCATCGTTAAGCTCCGAGAAACCGTTGGCCAGTTCGCGGCCGCCGACAAAAAACTCAAACCGGTCGGTAATAAAGGGGTTAACGTCATTACGACGGGCCAGCGGTGAAACTTCCCACGGATACTCAGTAATAAAGGTGGGCTGATCCAGTTGTTCTTCGGCAGTGGCTTCGAAGATTTCACACAGATATTTACCGGCACCCCAGATACCGTCCACTTCGGGCTCTTTGATATGCAGCTTTTTCGCCATGGCCTTTAAGCTATCGAGATGATTTTCCGGATCCTTGATTGCTGCTTCGTCCGCTTCCGGCCAGTATTTGAGGATCGCATCACTCATGCTCAGGCGGGCAAAAGGCTGAGCGAAGTCATAGTGCTTTTCTTCCAGCACATTCCCTTCTGTATCACGCAGGGTATTAACGATATCTGTGGTACCGAGCACGTCTTTGGCCAGCGTGCGCAGCATATCTTCGGTGAGATCCATCAGATCGCGGTAATCGGCATAGGCCTGATAGAACTCGATCATGGTAAATTCCGGGTTATGGCGGGTGGATAGCCCTTCATTACGGAAATTACGGTTGATCTCAAATACCCGCTCGAAACCACCTACCACCAGACGCTTAAGATACAACTCCGGCGCGATACGCAGATACATATCGATATCCAGGGCATTGTGGTGGGTCACAAAAGGTTTGGCCGTGGCGCCGCCGGGGATCACTTGCAGCATCGGCGTTTCCACTTCCATAAAGTCGCGCTCACTTAAATAACGACGGATGCCGTTAACGATCTTGCTGCGCACTTTAAAGGTATCGCGGGTCTGCTGGCTCATGATCAGATCCACATAGCGCTGGCGGTATTTGGTTTCCTGATCGGCCAGACCATGGAATTTCTCCGGCAACGGCCGCAACGACTTGGTGAGCAGGCTGTACTGGGCCATATTCACATACAAATCGCCCTTGCCAGATTTATGCAGCTCGCCGGTTACACCGATAATATCGCCAATATCCAGGCTGCCGAAGCGGGCTTTGATATCTTTCTGTGCATCCTTACTGGCATAAGCCTGAATGCGGCCTTTCATATCCTGCAGCAACAGGAATGGCCCGCGCTTGGCCAGAATACGCCCGGCCACACTGACAATCTTACCCAGCTCTTCGAGTTCGGCTTTGTCCTTATCACCGAATTCATCCTGCAAATCCTGACTGTAGTGCTCACGATGAAAATCATTAGGATGGCCATTGGCCTTGCAGTTTTCACGGATCTCGGCCAGCTTGGCGCGGCGCTCTGCGATCAGTCGGTTCTCTTCCTGCTGGATATCTGTGGTCATGTTACTCTTTCCTGCTTTGGCCTGGGTCTGACTAGAGTCCGGATTTCAGACTCGCCTGAATAAATTTATCCAGCCCGCCATCAAGTACGGCCTGGGTATTATGGGTTTCAACGCCGGTACGCAGATCTTTAATCCGCGAGTCGTCCAGCACATAAGAGCGGATCTGGCTGCCCCAGCCAATATCCGATTTGGTATCTTCCATGGCCTGCTTCTGCTCGTTCTGCTTTTGCATTTCCATCTCAAAAAGCTTGGCTTTGAGCTGTTTCATGGCCTGATCTTTGTTCTTGTGCTGGGAGCGGTCATTCTGACACTGCACTACGATGCCGCTGGGCTCGTGGGTAATACGCACCGCTGAATCGGTACGGTTAACGTGCTGACCACCGGCACCACTGGCCCGGTAGGTATCGATACGTAAATCCGCCGGGTTGATATCGATCTCAATATTGTCGTCGATCTCCGGATAGGCAAAGGCCGAGGCGAAGGAGGTATGCCGACGGTTGCCCGAATCAAAGGGGGATTTACGCACCAGACGATGCACACCGGTTTCAGTGCGCAACCAGCCAAAGGCATATTCACCGCCAAAGCGGATAGTGGCGCTTTTGATACCGGCCACGTCACCGTCGGAGACTTCGATCAGCTCAGTTTTAAAACCATGATCTTCACCCCAGCGCAGATACATACGCAGCAGGATATTGGCCCAGTCCTGGGCTTCAGTGCCGCCGGACCCTGCCTGGATATCCAGATAACAATCATTGGTGTCATGGGGGCCGCTGAACATGCGCTTGAATTCCAGATCCTCAAGCTTTTCGATCAGGCCGTTGAGTTCCTGCTGACCTTCATCCAGGGTTTCCTGATCATCGGCCTCTACAGCCAGCTCCATCAGGCCCTCAACATCTTCACTGCCCTGCTCCAGTTCAAGAATGGTTTCCACCACCGATTCCAGAGCGACTTTCTCTTTACCCAGTGCCTGAGCCCGTTCGGGGTCATTCCAGACATCGGGGTTTTCCAGTTCGCGATTAACTTCCTCCAGCCTTTCCTGCTTCAGATCGAAGTCAAAGATACCCCCTAAGCGCCGCAGTGCGCTCACGGACATCAGCAAGACCAGTTTTCAGTGGATTGATTTCTAACATAAATCGGTCATTTTTTTACAAAACAAGGGAGGCGGATTCTAGCGGATTTGCGCCGCTTTGGACAGGGGCAGCCACACCCCGGCACGACAATTGATAGAAAATTTTATTCCTTGTTCAAGGTATAGGTTATAGCGAAAGAGAGGGCACTGGATTCCCGCCTGCGCGGGAAGGACTTAAACGGCGCAGAAGCAGATAAGAAAGCAACACTGGATTCCCGCCTGCGCGGGAAGGACTACATAAGGTGTAGGTCGGAATTTATTCCGACGATTGTGATAATACCTGTCATCCTGTTTAGCCGGCGCTATTGTCGGACTAAAGTCCGACCTACCATATCCCCTACCCAGGTAGGTCGGAATTTATTCCGACACATGCCGCAAGAATTCGCTTTGCCGTACGTTGTCGGATTAAAATCCGACCTACAATAAGCATTTTTAGGTTGGATAGAGGCGTAGCCCGGATGCAGCGAAGCGCAATCCGGGGATAACCCGCAATCCGCTTCGCTCCCTGCAGGCTAAACTTCTGTATTCATCCTGCCATCAATGATGGTGATGCTTGTCAGGCAGTGACTGAATGTAAATCACCAGGTGATCGATTTCTTCAGGCTTAAGGAAACCACCCCATGGCGGCATCATCGGGCTCATGCCCACCTCTGCACCGCCTTTTTCGATCACTGCATGAATATCCTCGGCCGAGGTTTCAAAATGGTACATGGGTGAAGTCAGATCGGGCAGCTCCACACCCAGCATGGATGAGTCCGGCCCTTTACCATCACCCTTTACACCATGACACCGGGCACAGTTGACCGCAAATAAGGCCGCTGTGGTTTCTTCGTCATAATCCTTTGGCGCCTCAGTATTTTCGTCTTCACGCTCTACCACATCGGCTTCTTCGGCTTTCACCAGCACCAGCACTTCACCGCTTGGTTCAGAAGCAGCACCTAAGGTGGTCACCAGGATCTCACCGGATTCAACCTGTACCACCGAACTGACACCGCGCTGGGCATACTGGCTGGCCCTGGCAATCAGCTGTACCTCATCCACCTGGTGTTTGTCGGCATCCATCACAAATATCTTGGCCGAGTAATTATCGGCGAACACGTACTTGCCTTTCAACGACGGGTAATTATCGCCACGGGCCACCGCACCACCAATCACCGCGCGATCATAAGCGGTGTGCTGATAGGTATACACCGGCCCCTGCATGGGAATATCCAGCTCTTCCCAACCAGATTTCCCAGTAGGATTGCGCCCCTCAATAACCGGATATTGGTAATGCTTACCCTTTTCCACCAGATTTATTTCTTCCCAGATGGTCGAGCCCACATCACCCAACCAGAGATCATTCGTTTCGGCATCAAAGGTAAACCGGAAGGGGTTGCGTAGTCCCAAAGCCCAAAACTCAGAGCGGATATCCTCTCTGTCGACGAAAGGATTGTCTGCGGGCACGTGATACCCCTGAACCTCACCGTGTTCAAAGGGCTCCGGCGGCAAGTTGCCGGGCTGCATATCCACATCCAGCCGCAATATTCCGGCCCGGAAAACCTCAGCAGAAAGCTGCACACCTTTGGGCCGCACTCCCTCACCTAAACCAATATACAGATAACCGTCAGGGCCAAACTCTACAGAGCCACCGTTATGGAAACCATCATCTATTCTCGGCAGGCTCAGAATTTTAAACTCGGAAGCCTTACGGGCATCTAAATCGCTTTCACTCAAATCAAAACGGGACAGTTTGTTAAGCTGGCCTTCTTCCGGGCGGGTATCGGTGTAATACAGGTACATAAACTGTTGATCATCGGCCTGATTGAAAAGCGGATGAAAGGCCATGCCAATGGCGCCGTTCTCCACTTCCACTTCACCTAACTGATCGCGGATATCCAGCACCAGTTCCTTATTGCCACCGTCAGGAAACGGCACCTTATACACGCGACCAACCCGCTCCAGCACATACAGGCTGTCCGGATCCTGCGGCGCTTTTTTCACCAGTACAGGCTGCTCGAACACCAGTTCAGGATAAAGGTTCTTCAGCCCCCATTCGGATTCAGGCACCGGGTTGAAGAAAATACGGATCTGGGTAATACGGTTAGCGATATCCCGATCGGCGGTAAAGGCCACACCGAGCGCCAGTGGCACCAGAAAATACACAATAGCCAGCACACCGGGAATACTCACCAGGCGTTTTAACAGCGCCCAGACAGGCTGACCGATGGCGGCGCCGATAGCAGCCTTATCCCGCCACAGCACCACGGCCATCATGGCCAGCAGGTAAAACAGTGTCGACAACAGGCCAATGGCGGCAATGAGCTGGGGATCATAGTTAATTGTGGTGGCCAGGAAGCTGTACAAGGATGCCGTGGTATAGGCAAACAGGTAAAAAATATACTCGGTACCGAAACGCCTCAGTGATGTAAAACCATGACTTTTAAGGCTCAGCGAGCTGATCACAATCTGAATCAGATAAATCACCACAAAAATGCGCGTCAGGCTCCACATATCCGCCGTACTGACATACACCTCCGGCAGGCGCAATACAGCCTTGGGAATAAGGTTCATCTCCCGTGACAGGGCATAGCCAAGAACACAGGCCAGGGCAACCAGTACCAGTTGTATCAGTGCGACGAAGAGTTGATGTTTAAATGCAGATTGTTTCACAGTGTTCCTTCCTGGCTGACTCGCTTAACAGCCTGTAGCGATTAAATGGTGGTCAAAACAGTCAAAAATATGACTTTTTTATTCAGTTCTGTATATTGCCAACCTCTGCCTTACCTTTACAAGTGAATTTTCTTAAAAACCAAAGGAGTAACCGGTGAAATTAACCCTTTTACCTCTGACTTTCGGCGCACTCGGCCTGATCGGCCTGAGCTCTGATACCTTCGCCAGTCAGCGTCAAGGAGACAACATTGAATCCCTAACCGTGACCGGCACCCGGCTGCAACAAAATCAGTTGCAAACCAGTACCAGCATGAGCCGGGCCGAAATTGAGCGGATTAACCCCCAGGATACTCTCGACCTGCTCAAACAGATCCCCAACCTGCTGATTTCAACTGATGGTGTGGCCGGCCGCTCTCATATTGCCATTCGTGGCGGAGAATCTAATTTCACCCTGGTGATGATCGACGGCGTGACGGTCAATGATCCCACCAACAGCAGTGGGGGCGGTTTTGATTTCAGCCAGCTCGACCCGGCAGTGATTGAACGCATTGATGTCTATCGCGGTGGCACCAGCGCCATCTACGGTGGTGAGGCTGTCAGCGGGGTGATCCACTTTATTACCCGTCAAAGTGCCGGTAACAGCCTCAGCGTGGAAGCGGGCAGCGACAAACAACAGCGCGGCAACCTGACCCTGTCAACTCAGAGTAACCAGGATCTAAGCGCATTACTGAGCTTGTCAGCCAATCAGCAGCAAAGCTCAGATTTTGCCGAGATACAGCATCAACAGGCGCTGCTGAAACTCGGTGCCGATACCAAAAACAGCGAACATCAGTTGCTGTTAAGCGCAAGCAGTACAGACAGGCTGGCCTTTGCCGAAGACAGCGGCGGCGAGATTCTTGCCTTTCCCAGAGAAGCGGAGCGCCGTGACAGCAAACACGCGCTGGCCAGCTGGCTCAGCCAGTTTGACAGCAGCGATACCCTTAAATGGACCAGCCGGATTTCCTGGACCCGTACCGAAGAACAGACCGATAATCCGGGCATTGCCCCCGGGGTTATCGACGGTATTCCGGCCAGTATGATTGAATCTGATTACCGCAAGCTGGATGGCGAAATCTACCTTAACTGGCAGTTATCTGATAGCTGGTCGGTGCTCGGCGGTGCCAGTGGCAAAAAGGCCACAGGTGAAAACCGTGGCACTCTGGATTTTGGTTTTCCCATGCCGGTCAACTTCAGACTGGAGCAGGAGAACTACAGTGCCTTTATGGAAACCAGTAAACGACTGGATGACCTGACCCTGGAACTGGGCCTGCGCTTTGATGCACCAAAAGATTTCGACAACGAGTTATCATCAAGGCTGAATCTGGCCTGGCAACTCAATCAACAAACGCAATTACATGCAAGCTACAGCGAAGGGTATAAATTACCGAGTTTCTTCGCCCTGGCCCACCCACTGGTAGGAAATCCTGAGCTGAAACCTGAGCTGAGCGAGAACAGCGAAATCGGCATCCGCGTGCAGGGGCAAAGCGGTTACAGCGTGCAGATGAACCTGTTCTACAACAAGTTTGAAGATCTGGTCGATTTCGATGCCGAACTCTTTACCAATGTGAATCGCTCAGAAGTGCACACCTCCGGCGTTGAATGGCGCGGCAGCGGGCAACTGAACGAGTGGCTCAGCGCCAGTCTGGATTTTGCGTATCTGGATATCGATGTCAAAGACACCGACAGCCACCTGCGCCGCCGTCCGAAATGGTCCGGGGGTATTCAGCTTAATGCACAGCTGGATAATCTGAGCATCACGCTCTCTGCCGACTCCCGTGGCGAGTTCTACGACAGCTCCGTGCCCACAGGTGAGATCCTGATGAACGGTTACACCGAAGTGGCCTTAGCGGCCCGCTGGCATCTGAGTGACAACCTCAGCCTGAGCCTGAATCTGGATAACCTGCTGGATAAAGACTTCGAACAATCGGTAGGCTTTGTCGACCCGGGCCGCCAGGCCAGAGCGGGTATCCGGTATCGTCTGTAAACCTAATACCATTTGGTATAAAGCCCATACCTGTTCAGGTATGGGCTATCTTCCAAGTCCTGATTTCAGTTTATCCCATTGCGCCTGTGATCGTAGCAACCCTTCGTTATTCGCCCGGATTATTGTCTCGATAGTTTGTTCGTTCAAAGGATGACCAAAGTTATCAGGCTCTCCGGTTTTCATGCGCTGTAATATTAAATCCCCCACCTCTGATTTATAGTGTGCGGGCTCCCAATAAAAATCCATTTCCTGGTGTGGCGTAGATACAGGCACCGGCTCCAGAGAGAACTGACTAAACCCACTAAAATCCCAGATATCTATTGATTCGTTATGGCTTTTCAAAGCTGCAAGGTAAGTTTTCCATTTCATAAAGTCCTGCCAGTAGCCTTTTTCTGACAGCACCTGAAGGTAAGAGTAATGATAAGGGCTGGTAAAAATAGTCAGGCTGATGTCAGCATCATTCAGAGCGCTGATAAAAGTATGCAGCTTCGAAAATTCTTTTGAGTACCCTTGTTCATTTTCTGGCTCAAATACCAGATTTTCCTGATCGAGCCGCTGCTCAATCTCATCTAACTTCTGGTTAAACAATGGGATAACGCCTTCCAGACGTACAATCTGACGATACTCCTGGGCCGTATTAAATCCCTTTGAGGTTATGCTGCTGACCTGAGAGTCTTGCGAAAAAAGGGTTCTGATGGTCGCAGAGAGCGCATCCAGAGATAAGGTCATTGCCATCTTTTCCTTCAGCATAAACCATTCCGTCTGCTCGCTATTCTCTGAACTCAGATAAGGTAATCGGCTGTTATAGTCAGCCTTTGCAGAAGATGGCGGGTTCGACGATTTCGTCGACAGGAAGTCCAGAAAATCCACACTCAGAACCACCTCTTTCACCGTTTTATTGGCATGAATGACATTCAGTCCATAGTCCAGTTGCATCGACAAGCTCGCACCTGGCATACCCAAATTGTAAACCTGCCTGGTATTAAATAATTCATGTTCAGGATCTATCCCCATCTCAATTCTGGAGTTTCCCAGCAGTAACACCTGCGGCGCCGCTTCAACACTGCGATAGGCTTTAGAAACCCTTGAGCGGTTCCCGGCCTCAGGCTTAGTCGCATTAACGCCCTGATAAACCGGCGACCAGTACATTCCGAAAGGATCAATGACCCAATTGATTACCCCTATAGAAGCCAAAACAAACGAGAACGAAAGCGCAAAAACCAGAATATACCTCATCGATAGTCCTCAGAACTGGAAGTACAAAAATTCACTGACCTGCGAAAGTGTCAGTACCGCCAGCGCCGCCATCGCTCCTGTTGCAGCAGCCCAATACCAGGTCACTCTGAAGCCATTTCCTTGCATAACTGACATCAGTGGCCAGAAGGTTGCCGATCTCGCGTAACACAATGAGCTCAGAGACCCCTGATAACGGGCAAATAAATCCTGAACATTAGGCAGCAAAACTACTGCAAACAGCAATACGACGTTCCACAGCCAGGTCTTCATAAAGATCTCTCCTCCACCATTTGGCGTTGAAATGCCCAGGGAATAAAGCAGATCGGTTAACCCAAGCCTGACCGCTATGCCATTGGGTATAGCGACTCCATTCATACCCGCCATGCTTTGCAACATACCGGTTGCGCCATCTAAGGTTACGGCCCTGAAAAATACCCAGCCAATAACAACGCATAACATAGTCAGCATCCAGGAGACAAAAACGTAAAAACCCGCCTTACGGACCCCCTCAGAAAAGTTAGCGGTCACTCGCTGCCAGCCATGATTGATAGCAAGATAGAATCCGTGTAACGCACCCCATATCACAAAATTCCAGCCAGCTCCGTGCCACAAGCCGCCTAACAGCATGGTAATAAACAAGTTTGTGTAGCGCTTTGTTTCGCCCTTTCGGTTCCCACCCAGCGGAATATAGATATAGTCTCTGAGAAAGCGCGACAGGGTAATATGCCAGCGCCGCCAGAACTCAGAGATACTGGCCGATTTATATGGCGAGTAAAAGTTAAGGGGCAATATGATGCCAAACATTCTTGCCAGGCCGATTGCCATGTCTGAATAGCCGGAAAAATCAAAGTACAACTGAAAGGTATAGGCCAGCGCGCCACCCCAGGCAGTGAAGAAATCCACTGTCTGCCCCGCATCTACCTGCGCAAAAACAGGATTAGCATAGACAGCAACACCGTCAGCAAGCACGGTCTTCTTGAACAAACCAATAGCGAAGATACTGATCCCAACCACAAAGTGGTTCACCTCGAAGCGATACCGCTCGTTGCGCATAAACTGAGGCAGCATCTCTTTATGATGAACGATAGGGCCGGCAATCAGCTGAGGGAAAAAGCACACAAACAGTGCATAGTGAATAAATGAATACTCTCTGGTGATCCCCTTATAGGAGTCCACCAGATAGGCAATTTGTTGGAAGGTAAAAAAGGAAATAGCCAGAGGCAACAGTATTTGCCCCAGATCCCAGGACGTATCAAAAGTGGCATTGATATTAAAAACAATAAATCCGGCGTACTTATAGTAAGCAATTAATGCCAGATTAACCGCCACACCCACTGTCAGTAAGGTTTTACTGCCAGAGTTACCGAGCCGCTGACCTAGCTTAAAGTTAAACACCATGGAGAACAGCAACAGCAATAGGTAGACCGGATTCCACCAGGAATAGAAGAACAAAGAGCAAACAACCAGTACACCTATCGCCGCCTCATTTCCCCACCGCCTGGCACAGAAGAAAAACGCCAGTAATGTCAGAGGTAAGAAGGCAAACAAAAATTCCGGGGAATTAAACAGCATGGATTAGTCCTTTTTCATGTGGCTGTCAGGTACTGATTTTCAGATATACTAATTACTTCTTATTCAACAGGCTACAGACAAAAGCGTAGGTAAGCTTTTCCACTTCCCGTTTAAACTCTGAGGCGGAAAAGGTATGGTCGGCTTGTTCCAGCCGGTGAATCTGGCATTTGTCACCGTTAATGGCGGGCCAGCCCTTGCTACCCACTGCCTGTTGTTCAAATTCCCTGGCGGTGAGATCTACCCCGCTTAAAATCAGACATATTGGCCCGTCAAACTTGCCAATGCCTGCTTGCATCCGCTGCTGATAACTGCCCTGTTGTTGATCGCCTGTCGCCATGGAGTCCTGCACAAAGCCTTTGGCGTCTTTAATGCTGCCCCCAAGGTTTACCTTGCCGCCGAGCAGTTTCTTCCAGAAATCCTTTGATAACAGCCGCTGTAAATAATAATGCCTGACCATAGTCTTGCCCATAGCCGCTTCGCTGCGAAGCCAGGGATTGAGCAGTACCAGCCCCTTAACTCTGTTGTCTTTGTGGGCGTACATCATTGCCGCAGAGGCCGCATCACACAGGCCCCAGATCACCAGCTGAGTTAAACCGGTTTGAGCACAAAAGGCATCAGCAGCCACTTTGATATCATCACAAATTGCTTCAAAGGATTGCTTTTCACCTTCACTGTCACCCATACCCCGGTAATCAAAACGCAGTGAGGCAATGCCCTGCGAGGCCAACGCTCTGGATAACTGCACAAACTGACGGTGACTGCCCACCCGATACTGAGGCCCCCCAACCACAAGCAATACGCCGGTTGAACGGCATTCATGTGGCTGATGGACAATACCCAAAAGCTGCTGATCATTAAGCTCAAAACTGATGGCTTTTTCCATTAGCCCTGCACTCCTTTTAAACTCATCGGGTACAAAGATGGAACATCGAAGGTTTCCGGGATCTGCCAGAACGCCGGGCAAGGAACCGCCTGAATCGGCAAGCTCTCTTCGGGCCACTCTGCGGTTAAACGCGCTATCACCGGAGTGAGCTTATCTGTGCCCAGTTCCAGCCAGGTAACAGGTGACTGTGCGTCCGTCTCTGCTTTAAGCTGTTCAATAGAAGCCAGCAATGTTTCATTTAGCGGGTATCCGGCGACTTCAACGGTTTCACCTTCCTTTATCCGCTGCCGCCAGTTTACCTTCTCGGCGTTGCCCTGCATCATGCTATTGGCTTGTTTCAGACGCAGAAACTGGCTGGCCAGTAATTTACCACCGGTCACCGGCTTCCACAGCAACTGGTTTTTCACCGGCAGTGCCTGATGTAACGGCTGCTGAAAGTGTAATTGCATCAGTGCGCCAAAACGCACGCCCCACAAGCTAACCTGTTCAACGCCCTGAGCCAGCAACCACTGACCTGCGGCAATGATATCCTGCAGCCAGATATCAGTACTGACCTGATCAATCTCCCCTTCGCTATCGCCGGTGCCTGAATAATCCAGCAGGCATACAGGCAAGCCCTGAGCAGCAAAATACTGCGCCTGTTTTGCCATCACTGCTCTTGCGAGGTTCATTTCCTCAAATAACGGCGGCAGGCACAAAATCGCCTGCTTCGCTGGCAGCGTACCGGTAAGGGTCAACAGCACCTTACCTGCTGATGAGGGGATAAAATGACCAGAAATCATAGTATTAGTGTTTCCATCCGTTGTTTGGTCTCAAAGTGTTCTATTTGACTGGTGCCACTTTTCTCATGCGCGAGAGAATATTGATGGTTGCTAACGCTCTCCCGGCCATGGTCCGGCTGTTACAGGCCTGAATTCCATATAGCGGCTGACTTTGCTGCATCCAGTCCTGCTTGTAATGATCATCTCCGGTCAGAAAGTCTATGCGGCTGACTTTGTCATGCTCTATGGCCTGTTCAAACATCTGTGCGCTAAGCACGGTACCCACGCTCTGGGGGGTATAATCTGTCCGGTGAGCGAGTTTATAAATATACGCTGTATCACCATTGATAAACCAAAGCTGCGCCGCTACTGGCTGCTGTTGGTGATACATCAGGCCCAGACGCAATTCGCCTTGTTGCCACTGGTATTCGGCAATGGCATCGATAAATGCAGGCCAGGGTTCGGTTTTTTTCCAGCTATGGTAGTACACCTGATGATAATCAATCAGCCCCTGGATCAACTCTTCTCTGCTGCCTGTGCAAAGCATCCTGGTTTCATAACCGCCGATTTTATCCAATTTATCTTTTTTACGTTTCAGGGTATTACGCAGGCGACTCGGACGCAGAGACCAGTAATGATCGAGATCGCGGATATCCTCATGAAACCAGTTCACAGAGTGATGATAGATATGGCTGCGAAAGTCCAGCCGCTTAAATGCTGACGCCCAGGCTTTTGCCTGCTTATCTATCAGGGGTAAAAAGTTTACGCAGTCGGTGTTTGCAAGCAGTCCGGCCTCTGTCTCCAGTAGCTGCTGATAGTCACTATCAGCTCCGTTTCCACCTAAGGTATCGAACATGGGCGAATAGAAGTTACTCATACCATTAAGATAAGTGATCCTGGTGCCCCACTTTTGTTCAGTTCTGCCAAGCAGCGGCAAAATCAACGGAGATTCGTCCTGTCGATCTGCATACAACCACTGTGACTTGCTGGCTTCATTGATATGCTGTTCAAACAATCTGAACCAGGCAGGACGAAGAAATACCGGTATCCGCGAGGGGCCGTCCTCTTCCGTGATCAGCGGCTGAAGCTCCTCATAGCTCTGCAGGCATTGCTTATTTGCTGTTTTGAACAGGTCTGACTCAGCCATTAATACGCTTCTTCAGCCGTACCGCAGATTTCAATAACTGCCCGGCAATATTCACTGGATAATAACTGGCGTTATACATGGGGCGGGAATCTGTGCACCAGTCCATTTGATCACTGGTAGCATTAGTGTAGAAATCGATATATTCGAGTCCCTTAAGATTAAAGCAATGGCTAATCAGCTCATGCAGCAGCAGTCGCCCAAAAGCATATTTTTTCATTGACTCATCGAAGGTGGTTTTCAGAATAATCAGTGTATTGTCACTCATGCAACAGAGTCTGGATGCCAGCAGTCTCTCCTGCAAATACATTTCCACCACCATAGCCTGGTTTTTAGCGGCAAGATCAGCCATCAGAGTCTGATAAAACTGCCCCTGTTCATTGCTTGGGTGCAGAGCCGTACCTTCATAACCCTTCCAGCCTTGTGATTCGAGCATGCCGTATCGTTGTGTTGCAACGCGGACTTCCTCAACCTCTGTCGCATACACCAATCTTGTATCCCCCAACTCTCTGGACACACGGTTAATATAACGATTAATGTTCTTTCTCAGATTTTTGGGACGCTGAGCCCAATATTGCTCAAAGTCATCACTAAGCGCCACTCTGATATTGGTGGCGTAGCACTGAGCTTCGGCGGCGAGATTGTCTATCAGGCCCTGATGTTCCAACGGATCAAGGCCATAAAAATCCACTCTGGTGACCAGCCCCGGCAATTGTTTTACCAGTTGCTTCAGGGATGGATCCCGCCCTGGCTCCATCAGCAATAATCCGACCTGAGCCTGACTGGGCTTAAACACCTGCCAGCGGCCCTTTCCTGCCCTTTCCAGTAGTGCCAGAGCAATGGGTTCGGGGTGGTGGTTACTGCCAGCAGATTCTGAATCAAGCCCGGCTCCTTTGACTTCCTGATTTAAAGATTCTGAATCAACTTCAGCGCCTTTGACTACCGGATGTAAAGATTCTGAATCAAGTTCAGAATGACGATTGTTGGGTTCAGAATAACCGGCGGCAATATATAGTGTGTCGCTGAAATACTTCACCAGCAATTCAACAAACTCCGCACTGAGCATTTTATTACCCTGGTGAAACTTAAGATTCAGTGTCTGCCAGTGCTGCCAAAGCTCCCCCGGATATTGCTCCGGTGTGTATAACCGCCAGTAAATGGCATTGCTTTGTGGTTTCAACGCAACACCTCCGCAATAGTCTGTAATTGCTGTTGAGTGAGATCCTGATGGCAGGGCAACTGAACCAGCCGCTGCCGGTAGTCCAGGCTGACATCACATTGCCCACTGACCATTTCTTCCCAGCGGTATATCTGAATACCATTTTTCCGCAAATGAGCAAAACCAGCTTCGTCATTGAGCAAAAAGGGCAATACGTAAGGGCTCACATGCTCAGGTAATTGCCCGAATAACACCCTCCCCCAACTGGAACCCTGCAGTAGCACAGCAAGGCTTTGGTAATGCTGCCTTCGCTTTTCACTAACCTGAATTGCGGGTCTGCAGGCCAGATATTGCCGTTCTTCCTGGTTTAAACAACGACTGATGGCGCTTGCATCGAAATAGCGGTAACTACTTTTTCCCGCCCCGAAAACCTTATTGCTCAACTTTATAAAAAGCTCTTTTAACCGCTGTGCAAATGGCCCTGGTAAGCCAGCATACTGCTTCTCTATCTGAGCCTTATATGTACTTTTTTGTGGCAGCCATAATTCAGCCCCACCGCTGACTGGATAAAACTTCACCAGGCTGGTAACGGCCAGCTCACCGTATAGCTCTGTGGCAAGTGCTGCATGGGCCAGATCCTCGACTAACATGCAATCCTTTTCCCGGCAAAGTTCTGCAAGTTCTTCAACTCCACAATCGAAGCCAAAATAGCGCACCGCCACCACCATCTCCCCGGGGTTCAGTTCCTGACAAAGCGAGTCCATATCTGGCGTCAGATCAGCGTTCAGTGAATAAAACAGCACCGTTTTACCTGCAGCAAGAAATGGCTCCACTAATGCCGGACAATGGTAGGCGGGCAGCCAGACTCTGGTTTGCTGTGCGGCCCCGGCGATATGGTATAAGGCATGGCGGGCCTTAACATAAAGTAATCGCTTCTGACCCCTAATCTGCTCTGTCGGCAAGGCAGCAGTTTGCTCTTTATCAGCAGGTAATGCCCGGATTTGCGGGGCAGGAAAATCACTTGCATCAGCCAGGGGAGGTAAGAATTGCACTGTGATTATATTCCGGCCTGGTTACGGGCAAGGCGCAGATGAAAACGCGCCGGGGTTCTGTCCCATGGCGTAAAGCGCTGCAACATCCAGGGTGATGTGGCGTTGTCTGATGTGCCCCAATTGGTGACCACGGCTGACTGAAAACCGGCCCGCTTAACATACTCCACCGTATGCTCATCCAGATCCGTTCCCACCACTCCATTCGGATAGGCAAAATGCTCTACCGGCTTAGCCGTCCAGTCCTGAAGTTGTGCCTTACTTGTGGTGATTTCCTGCTGTTGCTCTTCGGCGGATAACACTTTCAGAATCGGGTGGTTAACAGTATGCGCACCTATGGTTACGCCCTTATCAGACAGTTCTCTGACCTGCTGCGGTGTCATCATCAGGGGTGATTGCTCACTGAGGGAGTTCTCCTGATACAAGGCAATGACTTTTTCTAAACGCTGTTTAACAGGCAGATATTTAAGTTTCTTCAGCCATTGGCCTGCAAGTTCTCTGCGCTGCTCCCAGTCACCGAGGGTGACCTGTTCACCATCCAGTTGCAGCGCTGTGCGCGTCTTATCGGCAAACAGATAAATCACCCTGTCATTCCACATATTCACGCCTTCACTGAAGGCGGTCGCCACATATACCGTGGCAGGAATGGCATATTTTTCTAAAATAGGCTGAGCCACGGTCAGATTATTCAGATAACCGTCATCGAAGGTGACACATACTGCATTGGCTGGCAGGTTATTATTCTTAAGGCCCTGCAATGCCTGATCCAAAGAAATGGGCGTAAAGTACCGGGCCAATAATGCCATCTGCCAGTCAAAGGTTTGTGCCGTCGGCTCATAGGGGCGCATGGGGTCAAATTCGGCCAGCACCTGATGATAAATCAGTATGGAGAGCTTACCCCGGCCCAACAGCTTGCCCAGCAATGACAACCCATAGCCCAGCATTATCAAAGCCCCCTGCTGGTCAGCCACAATTCCAGCACCACCATAATCCAGATCAACTCGCCATAATAACTGGCATGGCCGGATTGGTAGGTGCTTAAGGCTGTATCAATAAATTCAGGGCGGAAAATCTCCCGTTCCCGCAGCCGCTTAAGACTGTCATTGGTGATTTTCTGTAAGGTGGGTTGTTCTTTCATCCACACCCCAAATGGCAGCCCGAAGCCATGTTTGGATTTACTCAGGGTTTCATCTGCCAGAAAACCACGGAAGGTATTTTTATAAAAATCTCTCAGTCTGTTACCGGGCAATTTAACGCTGGCCGGCACAGTACAGCTGAAATCCACCACTTCTTTTTCCAGCAGCGGATAACGCACTTCCACACCGGCTTTGCGGCACATTCTGGAGACCTTAACCAGATCGTTGTCTGCCAGAGTGAATTTCCAGTCCAGATACATCATCTGCTCAACAGGGTCATCACAGCGACATTGCTGGTAACGATCACGCTTGGCTTTGGCGGGCTCCTCGGTATCAATGCTGGCCAGAAAGTCTTCCCGGAACATGGTTTTCAGATCAAAACGATTCAGGAAGTTGTAGGTATCCATACGATCCGGCAGCGGAATATTGGCCTGATCCACATAGCTGAGACCTTTTTTCAGTACCGGCAGCTTACCAAGAGGGGTATTGAGTAGCATCTCCAGCGGCTTTTGTAATACCCCTGGCACCTGGGAATAGGCTTCGAATACCTTCTGCTTGGCATAGCGTTCATTGCCGCCAAACAGCTCATCGCCACCATCACCGGCCAGCATCACTTCGGTGCCACTTTCTTTTGCCACTTTAGCGCAGATATAGGCCGCCATAGCCGATGAGTTACCAAAAGGCTCATCGTAATAGCCAGCCACTTCAACAAAATTATCTACGATTTCCTGCGGCTGCAGGTAGTGCACCTGATGGCTGGTATTAAACTTTTCTGCGGTTATTTTTGCGTACTCGGTTTCATCATAGCCCTTGGCATCAAAACCAATAGAAATAGTGGGAGCCCCGGGCTGGTGTTTGGCAAACATCCCAGCCACCGTAGAACTGTCCAGCCCACCGCTTAAAAAGGCGGCAGATTTTGGCGCAATATTGCGCTTAACAGCAAGTTCAATCACCTCGCGGCACTGAGCCATCAAAGCCTCTGTACTTTGCTCAGAATAGATGTAGTCGGGTTGATACAGATTGGATTCCTGCATTTCACCCGATACCTGCACACACAGCTCGGTGCCGGGTTTGAGTTTCTGGGCACTGCGATAAATGGATCGCGAAGCAGGGATGCAATGATAGAAACAATAATTAAACAGTGCCTGAGGGTTAAGCTCCAGACTCTCACCCTTCAGATCAGGCTCAATCAACTTAAGGGAATCGGTAACCCAATACTGTTCTGCGTGTTGGGCAAGATACACCGGCACACTGCCTACATGGTCGGTCACCAGCCGCAGGGCACCGGTTTGTTTATCCAGTATCACCAGCGCGAAGAAGCCAGCAATAGCCGCATAGAAATCAGCGCCTTTTTCGGCCAGGCATTCCAGCAACCACTGAGCCGGCTGTTCAAGGCCGTAATCCTGGTTATAGGGGCGCAATCTGCCCAGCACACAGACCAGGTGCTGATCATTTTCAGCTACCGATAAACCATGCTCGGCAACCAGGGTAAGCCTGCAGGCTTTATCGCCTGTGCGGGTTACCTCAATACGCTGGCTTGCGGTGTGATTCTGTGCCGGTTCTGAGCTGCTTTCCAGTTTCCACATAATTGCTTGCTTTCCTTAACCTTTTTGCCTGATAAAACAGCACCATGATACAAAAAGTGGGGTCAGAGTAAACTTAATTAAAAACCGACGTGATCAGAGCCAATCTGTTTTGATGACTAAGTTTACTCTGACCCTACTTTCTGCCTTGTTTTGTTGGACTAAAGTCCAACCTACAGGTCGAATATTCTGTCAGCCTGTAACCTGACATCCGTGATCACCCTGAAACCCGTCTTTCTTTCCTTGCTCGTCATCCTGACGAACGTCAGGATCTCTCAACCAATGCCGTGTGAACTAACTTCTGATCTGTACATGCATAACAAAGATTCCGGCTAAAAACATGCCGGAATGGCGGTATTGTATCAATACCGCCAGGGCAGGATGCCGTAGATGGCGTCGATCATGCCTTCCGGGCTCTCGAAAACCTGCTCAACCTTTTTGGTTTTCATATTGTACGCCACCACCAGAGAATTATTGCCGGAGCCATACTTGAAGTTACCCTGAGACAAAAACTTGAGCTTGGATTTAAGATTAGTCTTACGCAAACGGGAATAGCCGATATAAAACATATCTTCATCAATATACAGACCTCTGCACCACCCTATAGGCCTGTTTCTGTGGGCCGCAAAAGGATCGTGATTCTCCGTCACTTTCCCCGTTTCGGGGTCGCAGATAACCAATAAACCATCCACTCTGGTAAATACCAGCTTACCCTTCCACCACAGGCCATCGTGAACACTGATATTGTCATTGCCGGTAATGTCGATTTTCTGACTCACATCATCCAGACATACCGCATCTTCCTGAGTACAACGGGTAACCCAGAGTTTGTTATTAAGTTTAAATACATAGTTCGGATGGCTGTCGTGAGGCCGCGTCGAATGCACCAGCCGGTAATCGGTATCAGGGTCAAAACGATGCCAGGGATCTTTCCCCTGAGTATTCATAATACGCTTGATTTCACCGCTGGTTTTATCCAGCATCACCACATTATCCAGACCAGTGGAGGTGACCGCCAGCTCATCACCAAACACATGCACCGAGTGAATATTATGGAAGCAAGGGTGAGAAAAGCAGTTTAGTTGTTTCAGATCTGGTAACTGATACTGCAACACTTCTGTATCTGTGGGTAACCAAAGCGTGTCACCATCAAGACAGGCTGCAGTATATTGCTGGTTAGGATGCTCTGCCGGATAATGGGCGCCACCATCTGATTTGCTAAGTATCTGCTCAAACTGTCCGGATTGAAGATCCAGTGAGACCAATGATGCCTTACCGTAATACTTGCCTTCACCCAGTTCAAAACCATTGGGGCGCAAACAGCCCCCCGAAATCAATAATTTCGTATGCAAACCCTGTTTCCTTTTAGTTATTTTCCAGTTCGGCGATCTTATTATGCAAACCCGGCAGGGGATAACCTGCCTGGTAGGCTATTTCAGCATGCTTTTTGGCCTGGGTGATATCTTTAAGATCCGCATAAACCAGTCCCAGATTGTAATGGGCTTCGACATTATCGGGCTGCAATGCCACTGCCCGTTCAAGCCTTTCTCTGGCCTTATCGAGCCGTCCATAACGATATTCATGAATACCCCACACCGCCATAGTCTGACCATTTCCGGGGAAAACTCTGTCAGCACGTTCAAAAAAGCAATCTGCGGGATACACCGGCTTACGGGTGTCCATTCTATTTTTGAAAAGCTCAGATTCGTTATAACGTTTTTCATAACGGGAGTACGCATCCAGCGCCGCAGGATGGTTGGGTATAGAGTTCAGCACAAAGAGAATATCACCAGGCTGGCGAGCTGATGTGCCTTTTGTCAGACTTCGGATTTCAGGAGTGAAGTGGCGGTTCTCCACCAAGTACAATAACCCCCCCCGATACGTTCCTGTGTCAGCTCTGGTTTCTGGCGCATAGTAATCAAAAGGCTTACCCCGCTTCCATTCCATATCGAAACAGGAAGCACTGACCATAGTGGATATTAACAGCAAAGGTAAAACTAACAGACTGAACCGGCCATAGCAGAATTTCATCTAAATCTCGCTTCCCCACGTAATAAGAGTAGGATACTAAATTATACCGGTGGTTTAGACCACCCATACATCAAGATTTTAAACTTATCTTCTTCTATACTCATAGCGTTTAGCGTTATTGTCACGGGTTAGTCAAACCGTTAGTCTGTATCTCAGAGTATTCACCTTTTTGGAGCCATTTATGGAACCGATTCTCCGGCCTCTTCTTATCGGCCTTAGCAGTTTATCACTTATGTTCAGCGGTACCTTATCAGCGCAGGAAGATGAATTTGGCTGGCAGCCTATAGCCAATACCAAACTGGAGGATTATTGTCCGCCCAATGGGCTTTATGACTATAGCTTTAGCTACTATTGCAAAAATGTCATTTATGCCTGGAGTGGTGGTGATCTGGATCCTGCAACAGGCAAGATGTATATCTGGGGTGGTGGCCATGTCGACTACTATGGCAATGAGCTCTATGTCTTAGATTCGATAAATCAAACTATGCAAAGGTTGACTGAGCCTGGCTTGAAAGCCGATCCAGATTCTAAACCCGCTCAAAGCGAATTAGAGCCATTTAATGGCACCCAGCCCAACTCACGTCACACTTATGATGGAGTCTCTTTTATTCAGGAGCCCGGGCTACTATGGGCTTTTTCAGGTGGTCTGGCTGGACGTTTCTCACCATTGCTGGACAATTTGACCTGGCTGTTCAACCCTTCGACAAACACATGGTCTCTTGACAATTCTCAAGGTGATGTTCCCCCTCCCAGCAATGGTGTGGTATCCGCCTATGACAGCCAAACGGGCAAGGTCTTTTTACATAACAGGCAGGCACTATATAGCTATGAGTATCACCCTGATGGTGGCACATATAAGCAGCTCAACAACAGTGGCAGTCTCGGCCTGGGCTTAAATGGTGCGATTGATCCTGTTAACCGGCTGTTTTTAATTATCGGTGACGGTCAGCAATATATCTATGAGCTGACCGAAGAGTCTGGGTACCGGCGCATTGCTGCGCCACTTAAAGGTGATGCCGATTTTATTAAAAAACATGATGCACCGGGCCTGACTTATAACAGCAAAGACGGCCACTTTTATGCCTGGCCCGGCAATGGCAAGCTGTATCGCTTTAATTCTGAAGATATGTCCTGGCAAAGCCTGGCCCTGTCAAACGATCCCGGGCCTCAGGCAAGCAAAGGCACTTTTGGCCGTTTCGCCCATCTGGAATCCATCGACAGCTTTGTTTTGGTACACAGCCCGGTACAAAATGCCTACCTGTTGAAATTACCAGAGGGAGAAGACACCGAGGCTCCCACCACCCCGGCTAATTTTAGCATAGAGCATCCCTATCCCGGTGCGGTGTCGGTAACATGGCAACCCAGTGAGGATAATTTTGGTGTAGCCGGCTATAAGGTGATGGTTAACGATAAGCAGGTTGCCGAGCAACTTGGTACAGAATATAAATCCATGGCCTACGAACCGGGTGAAACCTTGAAGGTTCAGGTGCAGGCCTTTGATTCGGCTGGCAACCTCAGCCCGCTCTCTGCTCCCAGGAATATCACTCTGCCTGCCAGTCAGGCGAAAATGCGCCTGGGAGATTGTTCAAAAGAGCCTCGCCTCTCTGAACGGGGCGATATTGTATTTTGCGAACCCTGGGAAGATGAGAACTGGTGGCAAACAGGCAAATACCTTCGCGACCCGGTAGTGGACGATCCACGCCCGATGAGGGAAAGCTCAGTAGCTTATGCCGAACTTACTGACGAAAACTGTATCGATGGTAAATGCCTGAAAGTGAAAATGGAGAAAGACAAAAACTGGTCCCTCAGCGCTTTCTGGCCCCTGAAAAATGCCAACCTTGCCCCTGATAACCTGTATATGCGCTACTACCTCAAGTTAAGCGATGACTGGGATATCAATATGTGCAAAGCCAACGGCGATATCTCAGGTGCAGGCGGTAAATTTCCGGGCCTTGCCGATGTGCGCACCTGGGCTGACCCCGTTGGTCAGTGCGGTAATGGCGGTGCCTCGGGCGATGGTATTAACTGTTGGTCTATGCGCCTGAATTATCGTAACTGTGAGAGTAATGACGGTGAAGCCTGCGCCACCAAGCCGGAAGCAGCTATGCGTTTAGGCTCATACCTTTATCACCCGCTACAGCCAGGCAGTACCGGCAGTGCGGCCCACTGGGATGGTGATGACTGGAGTCAGGCCAAAGCCGGAGAATGTGACAGCAAGCCCGGTAATCTGTTCTGCGGCAAGGGCGACGGCGGCGTGCTGGAACGTGGAATCTGGTATCAGATTGAGATGCAGGTGGGTATGAATACCCCAGGGCAGGCCGATGGTGTAATCCGTGGCTGGGTCAATGGCCAGCTGAGCTATGAAAAAACCAATATGATTTTCCGTAATGAGGGTCATGACTTCCTGCACAATCGCCTGGCCTGGTTCAATATCTTTAAAGGTGGCCTGGACGGCAACTGCAGTACCTCCCATGTGTACCTGGATCAGATGGTCATAGCACTGGATCAGCCCATTGGCGGGGTGGACAGCTCTACAGAGCTGCCCCCGACTATGACCCTGACTGTAACGCCTGAACAGCCCACCGAAAATGAACCTGTTACCGTGGCATGGTCGAGCGAGAATGCGCAAAGTTGCCAGGCCAGCGGTATCTGGGAAGGACACAAAAATACCCAGGGCGAGGAAGTTATTGGTCCCTTTACCGAGTCCGGCACTCTGAGACTGGATTGTGAAGGCAACGGCGGCAAAGTAGCCCGTCAGGCAACGGTGTTGGTCAACGGCAACCCCATTGAAGAAGACCGGACCGATAGCAATATAACCCGCCCATCGGGTTTACAGGTGACAGAACTGACCGATACCTTTTTAAAACTGGAATGGGACGAAGCCCCTGAGCAGGAAGATATCGAAACGTACAGGGTACTTTTAAACAATGTGTTGTTGGATGAAGTAACCGAACCCTATCTGACGGTGCAGAACCTGGTGCCGGGCGTCACGCTGGAATATAGAGTGCAGGCGGTCAACAGCAAAGGCTTTATGTCGGCACCATCAGAACCACTGAGCGTTGACGTGCCGGATATTCGTGAGGATAAGAGCAAGATAACCCTTTACCCTTCATCGGATACCTATCTGGCCAGCTCCACCTTTAAATCACTGGGGCAAAGCAGCCAGCTGTCGCTATCAGGCGGGCGCAATATACTGCTCAAGTTCCCGGTGGAATTGTTAGGTACCGACAGAGTCAGGGTCCAAAAAGCAACGCTGACACTGACCCCAAAAGCTCAGTACGGCAGCTCTCAGGCGGAATTACACCTGGTTGCTAAAGACTGGCATGAGGATCAGGCCAGCCGCGACTATGCCGACCGCAGTGCCAAACGCAAATGGGTACGTGAAATTGGTGACTGGCTGGACAAAAACGGTGATTTACACGGTGATGAGCCGAGGGCGTTAATTGATCTGCCCGACACCAACTCCACCGAGCCAGTAAAAATCGATATCACCTGGACAGTACGTGGCTGGCTGGATGACGTGGAAAACCTCGGCATTCTGCTGAAAATGCGCGACGGCCGTACCCATAATTTCCACAGCAAGGAATCAGCAGACCCTGATACCTGGCCAAGACTGGATATTGAGCTATAGGCGAATTGCTCCCCTTTAACACTGCAGCGCACCAGCGCTGCAGTGTTATATTTTATGAGCTTTGTTCAGAAGCACTAAATCTCAACGAAATTTTACTGGCTAACTGATAAAGATTTGTACCATGGGAGCCTTTAAAGAGTATCGCATCGTCTGCCTGTAACAGCCTGTTCAGAACCTCTTCTGCCTGGTCAACACCCTCACAACAAAAGCTCTTGCCTTCTGGCTGAACCTCTTTGAACCCTCTGATATAAGCATCGGCGTATTCGCCACAGGCAATAAACTGACTGGCTACCGCGCCGGCCTGTTTGCCTGTCTCATAGTGCAAGGCTTCACTTTGCTCTCCCAACTCGAGCATATCGCTTAGTACTACAACTCTGCGCCGATCGGTCGCTACCGAAGCAAAAGTCTCCAGTGCCGCCTTAACCGAGAGCGGATTGGCGTTAAAGGCATCGTTCAGAATTAAAGTATTGGAGGAGCCATTCTGGATCGTTCCCCGGTTTGGTCTGGGCTGCACATTTTGCAGCACAGCCTGCATCTTTGCTCTGTCTACTCCGGCCACAAGACCTGCACACCAGGCCGCCATAACACTGTATAAGTGATAACGGTTAGTCACATAAGGAAAATGCATCTGCACCTGCCCTTCGGGATCAGATAACAACGCCTCGATGCCCTCTGAGGATTGAGTAACTATCTGCATATGCACATTGGCTTTTTCTTCAAAGCCGAATAAAAGCGTCTTACCCGGATGCAAGGCCTGCATCTCCCGGACCCGGCTGTCATCCGCACACAGGATTGCTACACCATTCTCAGGCAAAGCAGAAACAATACGACTTTTTTCTTCAGCTACGGCTTCAATGCTACCGAGCGTTTCCAGATGACCAGGTGCGACAGAAGTGACAATAGAGATATTGGGAGTAAAAGCGGTAACTTGCTTTCTTATTTGATCGGGCAGCATTGCCCCCACCTCAAGCACCAGATACTGCTCTTTTTTATTGCGGGAAAAGAGGCCGTAAGCAGTTACAAGCAAAGCCTTAGTCAAGGCTATATAGCTTTTGACATTGGGCCTGTTGATAATAGTGGATGGGACACCTGTGCGACTATTAGCGTTACCTGAGGTGGCTCTGACATTGAAGCCCTCACTCAGGACTAAGGCTACATATTCTTTTGTGGTGGTCTTTCCTACACTTCCGGTAATAGCAACTATTTTTCTGGGATGTGCTGCCAGTTCGATTTTAGCGATTTGTCTAAGGGCGGAGGAAATCAAGGCGATTCTGCGCTCTCCGGACCATGATGAAAAGCTGAGCTTCTTGCCCATACATCTGTTCTCTTAATGCTCCTTTAAGGTGCAGGAAGTATAGATACTGCCTCTGGCAGAAACCACATAATTTACGCACTCTGCGCTCAATTTTTTTCAATTTCGGTTTATCAGGGAATATTCTGTTGCCTGTGTTATTGAATACAGTAAAGTAACGTCGTTTAAACTGATAGCTTACTTCTACTAAGCGGTATATTTATCAACGCAGGGATTTTAGCGAGTATGAACAACTATATATTCAAGTTGAAAAGCCTTTATCGCCAGGCTCAGGAAGTAAAAAGAGCCCACAATAAAAGCATAACCACACAAATTCTGGATATTATTCAGTTGTACCGGCTGAATCCCTGTTGTGATGTCTGGGATTATTACAAGTATCGCATTTATACAGCAGAACGCGGATCAGAACGATACTCCAATACACTGGGATCCGGATACATAGAGCCTTTCAACCGAAGCCTGAATGTCAGAACAGGGGTGACAGTGTCATGGGACAAACTTCTTTTTGCGCAGGTTTGTGAAGTGTTCAAACTTCCAACGGTCCATTTGGTGGGTGTTTTTAAACCTGCAGGCCCCCTTGCCGATTTTATTCCCGTTAAAATGAATCAGATTGATCAGGTTAAAGACATGATGGCATCGCGAAAAGAGCCGATGTTTGTTAAACCTGTGCTCTGCCAACAGGGTATCGGGGGATACTATGTAGAGAGCTATGATCAGGACACTGACAAGGTCATCACCAAAGACGGTAAAACCTTTACCTTTGATGAATTTATTAAACTCACGATCAACAATCCGGATACCAGGTTGTACCGACGCAGAATGGGCTATCTGTTTCAGGATGTCGTCAGTCAGCATCCGGCAATTAATGAGTTTACAGGCACGGTTGTGCCTTCCGGGCTGCGCGTAATGGTGCTGAATGATGAACACAACCCCATAGTGCACAGTGCAGTGTGGAAAGTCGTCATGCCAGGAAATACCAATGACAATTTCAGCAAAGGCAAAAGTGGTAATCTGGTTTGCAGAATAGATCCAGAGAATGGTTCCGTATCTGTTGCCATCAATGGCTTCTGGCCCTTCGCAAAGTACTCTGAAACTCACCCCACTACGGGTAAGCGCTTTGAAGACTTTACTATTCCACACTGGGACAAACTGCTAACCGAGATCAAGCACGCTTCAAGCGTCATCAGCACCATGAACATATTGCACTGGGATGTCATTATGGGAGAGGAAGGGCCGGTTATACTGGAGCTTAACGATATCGGCGGTACAGAGTTTCTGCAAATACATGAAACGGCGTTGATGGATCGGACTATGCGTGACTTTATGCGCCGTTATGCCAACCTCAAAAAAGGTGAAAGAGTCCGGCGCATGCTGGAAGGTCATTAGCTACAATAAATCAGCAAATAACTCTTTATGACTTTTTAACAAAGAACCAGCCCCTTGCGGTGAGGGAGCTAAGTTAAATTCGACAATGGCGGGGCCATGTGGCGTAAACGCAATATCCAACCCCACAAACTGTGTCGATGGCAGGATACTTATTACATCTTTACATAGCTTCAGGGTTTCTTGTTTAAATGGCACTTGTACCCCAGCCAGTTTAAAGCCTGAATCAGGATGACTGTCGGTCGCCGCACCATCCTGATTTTTCAGAATTCCAAACCCTGTTTTAAAGCTGTCATTGTCCATGGTCACGACGAAACCGCCTGAAGAAACGTTATCGACCAGTTTCCCTGAACGGCCTACACGAAGGTACACACCCACAACATCTACTTCTCCCGATGCCGTGCGGGTTACCCATGCACGCATAGTGTTCAGACTACTGGGATTAAACTGTGCCAGATCCGGATGCTGCTCAAGATAGGATTCAATAATGTATTCATTACCTAGTGGCAGTTTAAGTTCCTTATCGAGAAAATCGGCCACAGAGAATGTCTGGCTGTCACCCAGCTTGTTAAGCAGTATGCCATTATCCCGGCTTATCTCCACAGCGAAAAATCCTATACCCTCGGAGCCCTCAACCAATTTGAAGCAAACCTTGCTAAGTTCAGGTTTGCCTGCGAGCAAAGACTCAAGATCCTTTGCGGATTTAACCGGCTGTCCTGTCGCACTAAAACCACCTGACTGGCTCAGGTAACCATGGTAATCCGCATCGGCAATTCCATAAAATTGCAACAGCGCTTTAGCCAGAACTTTGTGCCGAGCCACAATCCGGTATTTGTATGGATTAACCCGATTCAGAAACTCATAATACTTCTGATCATGCCAATAGCCTTTCTTCTCCTCCCAGGGGATGTCTTTCTGCCACAGCCGGTATTTATGATAATTCCCCGGCCCCAGCTTGGTGGTAAGTTGCAACCGGGCCATTTCCCATAACTGGCGGGAGAAGGGCTGGGCGTTATCTTCCCTGCTGCGCTCACGGGAAAGTCTTATCGCGCGACGAATACTGTTAAACATAAGATTTCTCAGCTGCCTCCCTGAGCCTGATAGAGGGGATATTTGCATGAGCAGCACCGTCTTTATCCGGCGCCACGTTAGTTTCAACTAATACCGGTCCTTGTGCTGTCATGGTCACATCCAGTCCGGCAAAACGAGTATAGGGTAATCTAAGCAGTACCTTACAGGCAAAGCTTTTAATCTCCTGCCAGTGCTCCAGAGTCATGCCTGCCAGTTGCGCATTATGATCAGGGTGTTGAGTAATATCATCTCTATGAGGGGTATATTTGGTCAGCCCTGGCTCAACTTTGCCATCGACAAGTCTTACCGGGCACATAATCCCCCCTGCTGAGGCGTTATCAATGGCAGAGCCTGCTCTGCCCACTCTTAAGTACGCCCCAATCACCTGGGCCTGCCCGGGAGAGCTTTCCAGAACCCAGATTCGCAAGGTGTTCACACTATCGGGGTTCATCGCCATAAACTGTTCAGATTGTTGAATATAGGCCTCAAGTACAAATTCAGCGTTGGCCGCTTTGCCTTTGCAGCTGTTTATCAGTTCTCTGGCATTCATCTGCTGCTTGGAATGCAAGGGCTGAAACACCGGCTGCTGCTCGTTATCATCCAGCAGAATTCTGCCCGCCATTACTCCGGCACCGCCCCAACCCTCTATGGGTTTGATACACAAAGTACTATCGGTATGCGCACTCATCAGAGTCTCAAGCTGTGCGGCATCGGTCAGCGGCTGACCTGTGTTATCAAAGCCTTTATAGGGATGAAAATAGCCAAACAGCTCAGGGGTGGGAATATGCATCAGCTTATACAGCGCCTTTTCAGAGAGCTTACTCTGAGTCAGTTTGCGGTATTGGGGCGGATTCAGTACCTTTAGCGCCGCATAATAGTCTTTGGCAGAAATATGCTGCCACTTGTCCTGTTCCTCAAATCCCTGGCGGGCCATGCCGGCGACTACAAAATAGCGTGGCCCCAGGCCGGTCTTAAGGCAGAACTGCAGAGTCTGCCGGTACATGCTGGTTTTACTGATACCGGCCAGCTGTGCTTCTTTATTGAGCATATAAAACAGCGCGCGAAGCCGGGAAAAGAGTGAGCTCATGACTGCCCTCTTCGGCCAAGCCCGCGTAACAGAGTCATAAAGCCACTGATCTCTGCTTCGAATTCCAGTTCGCTGATATTGTCGTTGTCCATAATACGGGGCAATTTGTAGGTATGGTGTTTAATTGAACACAGCTCATTGTCGGTAGTAGTGGCAGACTGAATGCCCATATCGCTCAGTACTTTTAACTGCTCTTCACGGAACTCCCCCCGGGGATAGCAAAAGTGCTTGGGCTGCTTGCCTGTCATTTCAACAATGGCCTGATGATTACGCTCCAGCTCTTGTCGGGCCTCTTCTAAACCTACTTCAGAGAAACGGTGCTTGTGGGTATGCAGTTCAATCGCCAGGCCTTGTTTATGCAGCTCTGACACCTGCTGTGGTGATAAAAACATAAACTTGCCACTTTGCTGCCATGCCTCGATTGATTCACCAAAATAAGCACATAATTCTTTTAAAACCGGCTGCTCATAGTCTGAACCCAGTTGCTTTACAACCTCCAGCAACTTCGCTGCATCCAGCTCCTGCGCCCGATATTCTTCAAGGCAGCTATCCTGCGCCGGTTTAAATGGCCTGTTGTGCTTCCAGAACAGGTAAAAGACCGCGACTTTAAATACCGGCCGGCGATGCTGAATAAAGTAACTGGAAAGATAGAGGGTAGCCTGAAACTGGCAGGCTTTAATTTCGGGCCACATGCCGTCAAGAATTGCCTGCCAGCCATCATCTATAGTGATAATCAGCGAATCTTTCTGCACCTGGCCCTGCTCTCTCTGAGCAACGTAGTCATCCAGATTGATGGAAGTAAACTTCCACTTTTTAAGCAGTTGCATACGCCGGGCAAAGGTGGACTTTTGCATAAACAGGCCAGGACGAAATTTGTGTTCATCGTCCACCGAAATACCGTGATAACAGAGAATGCGGGTCTTATCTGCGGTCAGTTTGCGGGCCAGATAAAACAATCCCAATATTTTGCTTAACCTGAAAATCAGGGTTTTCATACACCTGCCTCTGTTTGGCTATTCTTTACTTGCTGGTACCAGTTCAATACCCGGTTTCGGGGCCAGAACACCACATAATTTCTGGGCAGATATTTGCCTGCTTCAAATGCCTGTTTACGGGTCTGGGAAGTGGCAAAGGCCCCGCTGTTACTACCCTCGATATGAGAAAAAAACCAGTATGCGCCGTTCTCTGCCAACAATTTATTGATAAATCCCAGATGGGGGCTGATGGCCGGTACCTGTGGATCATAATACCAGCTGGAACCTACTATGCCTCTGATATCAGGGTTAACCTCAAGCATCCGGGCCAGGCGCTGGCAGGTCTGCCACCAGCTTTGCTCACTTAAGCGGCTTTGCTCGGCCAGATGCACGTGTAATCTGAATACGGGCTTATAGCCACCAGCCAACAAGCCGGATTTTATAAACTGCAGGCTTTGCGTTACCCCGGCATTAAACATCAGGCTGCGCTGCAATACTGAAAAGGGCTCGACGACCCTCTCTCCCGCCGGAAACAGCACACCACTGACCAGCGCCAGATCTTTGTAATAGCTGTCATCGGCCTTTTCCGGCTTCGGCTGGCCGAGAATACGGGCAAAACTTTGCTGGTACAGCTCAGCGATGTCATCTGTGAGATTCAAAGTGAGATTCGCAGAGCTGAAGTCCGCAATCAGGCGCATCAGTAAGAACTGTAATAACACTCCCAATAGTTCTGGCCGGTCTGACTCCAGTTTTCCCAGAGTTTGCTTCAGCTCAGGTAAGGCATGATAGGGCTGCCAGGCGGTTCTGTTCTTTATACCATCCAGTAAAGCTTCCGGCTTGAGCCAGTCAGCCTGCCCCTGAAGCTGTTGTTGCAGCTCACTGGCCAATTTATCAGCAGGGGCGTAAGAGGAGAGTTTATTCATAGCTCACACTTTACCTTGCAGATAACCAGGGTAAATCCGCTCAACCACAGTGCGCTCAAGCCCTTCAGGGTAGCCCTGCCAGTGCCATAACAGCAATGACACCAGGGTATAACTCAGGCCACCCGCGATAATCTGCATTAACAGCGACAGCCCCTGCCCCGGCAGCCAATCAGCCTGCTGAATCAACAACACTGCGCCCCCCATTACCATGCAGGCCAGGGTCGGGCGCAAGAATACCGCTAACAAGGGCAATACCTGTAGTTTAAGAAACAGCACCACAGCCGCCTGAGCGCCAAACAGCATAATCAGGGTAGTGACAAGCCTGGCCTGGCCAATGCCGACAATGCCATTTAAATCCAGCAGCGGAATAAAAAAGGCAAAGAACATGGCAGTGCGAATTAAATTTATTAAAAACATAATATTTGGCTTGCCGCAGGCCATATAGATATAGCCGTTATTGACTGTCAGGCTGGTCAGCATGCTGGACAAAGCCAGTAACTGGATCAGTGGCGCAGCGGGTAGCCATTTATCTCCCAGCACCACTTCCACAAACAAGGGTGCAATCAGGGCAATCCCCAGTGCCGCCGGCATAGTGATGCTGGCAGTTAACGCAACAGTATTTAAGTAAGCTTTGCGTAACTCGGTAAAGTTATTCTTAAAGCGTGAATAAACCGGGAAGGTGGCTTTATTGATAGGCTTGGCCATTTCCATGGTCGGCAGCTGCGCAATTTCTTTACCCATGGCATACAAGCCCACTGCAGTGGGAGTGAGCATTTTACCCACAATCAGTTGGCTCAACCTGTCATTTAGATAAAACAACACATTATTCAGCAACAACCAGCGCGAAAAGCTGAACAGCTTATTAAAAGACTTAAGGCCAAAACGCGGACGGAAGGAATGCATCCAATAGCTGAACAGCAAAATAATCAACTGATTGGAAACCATACCAATCACCAGTGCCCAGTAGTTGCGGTAAATAAAGGCCAGGGTCAGGGTGATGACAAAACTGATAATCTTTGGCACCAACTGGTATTTAAGCTCCTTGCGAAAGTCCATGTCCTTTTGAAAGTTCACTACGCCGATATTGGCTGCCCCGGAAAGAATACTGGCAAGAGCAATTACATAAATCACATTCTCCAGCCGCGGATCTGCATAAAAGACCGCCACATGGGGTGCCGCCAGGGCCATCGCCGCTGCCGAAACCAGGCCGAACAGTACCTTAAAGGTCCAGGCGGTATTGTAATCATCCCTGTCATTGGACTGGCTCTGGATCAGAACCGTACCCAGGCCCAAGGCCCCAAAGAGTTCAATAAAGGCATAGATAGCCATAGCGATAGCCACCAAACCAAAATCCTCCGGCACCAGCAGGCGCGCCAGCACTATAGAACTGACCAGGCCGATGGATTTCACACCAACCCGGGTCACCAGCATAAATGCCGAGCCCGTGTAAACTTTACTGTGTACTTTTGTATTCTGCGCTGCCTGCTGCTGCGGATCCTGAGGGGGTTGAGGTGTCGTCATCCCGCCCTGCTCCCGGCAAGCGCCCGTGCTTTTGGCACTGCTGACGAAGCTTTTGCCTTATCTGGAACACTCTGGCTGGCAATAATCTGTGGCCGCATTATATTCATCACCACCACCAGACCTATCACGGCATAAATCAGATCAAAATAAGCCAGGCTTACATTCATTCCGGTAACACCATAAGCAACCAGGGAGAGGGTCATGGCATTACCCAGTTGATGGTACCAGTACACACCATATTGCTTGCCCAGTCTGGCATTTTTCATATTATTCAGCAGCGCCAGCAGTAACATCATCAAAAAGATAAACAACCCCACAAAACCATGGTCACCCAACACCTGAAAATAAATATTATGGGCCGACTTGGGATTGATGCCATCGGGAATCGGCTTGGAGTAAATCGGGCCGAATTCCGGTGTCAGCGGCGCATAGTAGTTCCATAAGGTTGGCTCGGTCACCGACCGGAATCCCCCCCCTGTTACAGGGTTATCCAGAGCAATCATGGTCGACACTTTCCAGGCCCAGATACGGCCGATAAATGAGCCGTCTTCCTCTGCCGCGGTGGCCACCGTGCCCTGTCGTTCTTGCCAGTCTTCGGGAGCATTGGCATAGAGAATCGGCAATAGAATCACTGCCGCGATGGCCCACACCAGTTTGCGGTTCGACTTCAGCCAGAAGGCAAAGCCCAGTACCGTTAAGCCAATAAAACCGCCCCGCGAGAAGGTACCGACGATACTGAGAATATTCAGCAGCAGCAGCACCCACAGACCCTGACGTAATAATCTGTGTTTGGTGATATGAATCAGATAGATCACCAGTGGAATACACATATTGATGGCCACGGCGAGATCATTACGATCGGCAATAATGCCCGCCCGCCCGGTAATGCGATGACTGCCACCGGAGATCACGTACTTCACCGCCTCCATACCCGCATAAGCAGAAATCGCCAGCACAATGGCCCAGACAAAGGTATCAATATGCAGGCGTTTGGTAATGGTCAGGGTGATAAAGAAGAACAGCGCCAGAATCTTCAGGAACTGGTTCCAGTAGCCCCAGATCCAGTCTGAATCGGAGTTGAGGTGAAAGCTGGTGGTGATCAGCGTCCACAGGCCAAACATCAGCACCCAGAACGTCAGCCCGGTCATCTTGAACGACTTGTTCCTGGTTACAAACAACCAGGAAAGCGCGGTCACCAGCACTATGGTCAGGTTGAGACGGAATTCCTGAGAAAAACCAAAGGCCCACTCGGCCGGCGCAGTAAGGGCGATCCAGACCCAGGCTGCCATACCGATATAGGGGCGTTTGAAAGAGTAATAGATGGCCACAAACAGGAAGCCAACCATCAGTAAATCACGCATTAATCATCATCCTGACTGTTTGACCAATAAAACAGATAGCATATGGCACACACCACCATAAGCAGATAAATACTGTCTATCATTGCACCACCTTGCTGATCACATAGCGGTATTTGCCGGATTTTTCTGCGGCAATTTCCGCCACCGCCTGCACATCAATCTGAACTTCCTCGCCGAGCCTGGCCTTAAAGCCACTTTCAATCTGCTTAACCATCGAATCTGTCAGTTGTTGTTTGGATACCACTTCTACCCGGGTCAGTTGCAGGCTCTCCTGAGTAATTTTAAAGGCTTCGATGCCGTCCATATCACGCAGAATATAAATCAGTGCCAGACCATGCATCATGGTGCCATCTGCTGCCACCACAAAGTCGGTACTGCGCCCTTCAATAGACTCCAGCATCGGCAGGCCGCGACCACAGGCACAGCGTTTGTCTGACAACACAGCAATATCACCGGTACGATAACGGACAAAAGGAAATTCGCTGGTACCAAGGTGGGTCACCACTATTTCACCGGCCTCACCGGCGGGCAACGGCTTGCCTTCTTTGTCGATAATCTCTACCACAATATCTTCATAGGAAAGGTGCATACCACCGGATGGGCATTCATGGGCGATAAAGCCGGCATCGCGGCCACCGTAACCATTGGCCACCGGGCAACCAAACACCCTTGAAATATTCTCGCGCTGGTAGGGGTAAAGACGCTCGGAGGTGACAAATGCCACTTTAATACCGAGATTATCCAGTCTGATACCGGCTTTTTCAGCAGTTTTGGCTAATAAATCAAACACCGAAGGGTAGCCAAACAGCATCCTGGGGCGACTTTCTTTGATGCTGGCGATAAAACCACGCAACTTCTCTTCAGTCATATCGAATGCCGGAATCAGCTGTGAGCGAAACAGCTTGTCGCGGGCCAGCCGAACCTTGTCCTGCGCTCCCAGCTCAATGGGCGAACCCCAGGCCACAATTTCCTTGTCGCCGATATCCACCCCCCACCAGCGGGTCGCCCGCCACTTCTCGGCCACATCATGAGATACCCGTTCATTACCAAGCAGGAAAATCAGCGGCTGACCGCTGGAGCCGCCAGTATTAAAACGGTTCAACGGCCCGGCGATATCTGATTTAAGAGCATCAAAATTATCGGCAATGGTCTGTTTATCCAGAAAGGGTAGCTTAACCAAATCTTCTGAGCACTGAATATCATCGGGAGTGAGCCCCTGGTTTTGCATCATCTCTTTGTAATAAGGTACATGGGCACAGATAGTGCGGATAAACTGCTGTAATCGTTGTGACTGAGCCGTTTTAAGCTGCTCAGGAGAATGCCACTGGCTCTGCTCCAGTGCTTTGCGAATTGCCACAGTATTGTGTTTCTTCAGTTTCTCGTGCAGCGGAAACAACACCCCCGAAACCAATTTGGTGTACACAGAACTCATGCCGCCTCCTTACTCTTGCCGATGGCCTGTTGATACTGTGTCAACAGCGCCTGCCCTACCCTGGCCCAGGTAAACTTGGCGATGGTTTTTCGCCCTTCGCTGATCAGTTGCTCTCTGAGCTGCGGCTCGGCCTGTAATCTCAATACCTGTTCGGCCAGCAAGTCCGGGCGGCGCGGCGGCACTAACAAGGCATCCTGCTCATGGGTCACCAGCTTAGGGATACCGCCAACATTAGTGCTGACGATGGGCACACCACAAGCCATGGCCTCGATAAGCGAATTAGGACTGTTATCCACGGTACTGGCGTTAAGCATCACATCGGCGCTGCGGTATAACTCTGCCATTTCGCTGATATCCAACCGCCCTAAAAATCTGACCTTGTCACTGATACCAAGTTGTTGGCACTGACGTTCAAGACTTTGCTTTTGTGGGCCACTGCCGGCGATAGAAAGCCGGGCATCAGGATGTTGCTCCAGAACCTTTGCGAAACAATCGATCACACACCCCACATCATAAATCGCTTCTAAATTACGGGTCACAATCAGATGTAAAGGCCTGTCGGTAGCTGTTTCCTTAGCCGGATAAAAGGTGTTTTCATCCAGCACATTGGGCACCACTTCAGCCTGTTTACCCCAGTTGGCGAACACTTCATGTAAATAAGGTGAGGGAACCAGAATGCCTTGGGTTTTATTTAATGAGGCTTCCACTTTTGGCCAGGATTGCTGAAAAAAAGGTTCGGCATGTCCGCCCCGGTAATTGACCAGCAACGGCTTTTTCAACCCGGCGGCAACCCGTATGGCCGGTGCCGCAAATAAATGCCAGGACCAGCCGGAATTGGCCATCAGATGCACCACATCGGCCTGTCTGATGGCCTGACGTAAGCGCCAGAAATAGGGTAATAACCGAAAACCTGCCCTTAACACAGGAATTTTGGCCACAAAAGCTGGTTTGTAGGGCGCATTAACCGCCACCAGGGTAACCTTTGCGCCATCCTGTTCCAGCAGTTGCTTTAGCTGCCTGGTCTGATTGGCCATGCCACCAGCCGGTGGCGGCACCGGGCCCACCAGGCAAATATGCAGGCCGCGAAAGGTATCAGCCACCGCAAATCTCCTTATACAGGGCCTGATAATTCGCCACCGAGTTGGGCCAGTTACGTACTTTTTCGACAAACTCCCGGCCATTAGCAATCACCTGCGGCCAGTCGCCCTGGTTGGCCAGTACCTCACCGGCTTTGCCGGCAAGGGCCTGCACATCATCACTTTTAAACAGCCAGCCGGTTTTGCGATCCTCGATCAGTTCTTTATGCCCGCCTACATCTGAGGCCAGCAGCAGTTTACCCTGCGCCATGGCTTCAAGAGGTTTGAGGGGGGTGACCAGTTCGGTCAGGCGCATGGATTTGCGCGGATACACCAGTAAGTCCACCAGGCTGTAATAACCTGAGACTTCATCATGGGGTACCCGACCCGGCATAATCACCTTATCTTCGATACCCAGTTCTTTAACCAGAGACTTTAAGTTCTGTTCCTGTGGCCCGCCGCCCACCAGCAGCAATACGGCATCGGGAAACTGTTTGATGATAAAAGGCATCGCCCTGATCAGCAGATCCAACCCTTCGTAAGCATAAAAAGAGCCCAGAAATCCCAGCACTCTCTTATTCTGCAGACCAAATTGTTTTTCCAGTTGGCTGTCTTTATTGGTAATCAGATTAAACTGCTCGATATTCACCGCATTCGGGATCACGGTGATTTTCGATTCCGGTACCCCCCGGCTGAGCAAATCCTGTTTCAGCCCTTCACAGATGGTAGTGACTTTGTCGGCCTGTCTGACCACATGGGTTTCCAGTTTTCTGGTCAGACGGTAACGCAGATCACCCTCTTTACAGGTACCGTGATCCACCGCCGCGTCTTCCCAGAAAGCGCGAATTTCATAGACCACCGGCAAGCCGGTTTTACGCCCTGCCTGCAGGGCCGCCATACCGTTTAATGCCGGTGAATGAGCATGCAGCACATCGGGTTTTTCTTCTTCGATGGCTTCGAGGATGCGCTTGCGCATGGGTGCAATCAGCGCCATCTGACTCAGGGCCGGTAACCGGCTTAACAACCCGTTGGGCACCGGAGTACGGTAAAACTTCAGGCCGTCGACTTCTTCGATATCCTGTTCAAACTTGCCATGCTTGGGGCTGGTGACGTGGCAGGTTTGCCAGCCAAGGGCATGCTGCTGCCGCAATATAGAGCGGGTACGGAAAGTGTAGCCGCTGTGCAGAGGAATCGAATGATCCAGTATATGCAGTATCTTCATGCGGCTTTACCCAGTTGCTGGCGCATAAAGGACTCAAACATCATCAGGGTCCACAGCGGCGCGCTGTTATCGCGCACGCCGGACACATGATCATCAATGAGACGCTTGAGCTGCTTGCCACTGAAATAGCCTGATTCGGTCATCTGTTTGGATAAAAGACCATCATAGAGCCTGTCTTTAAGCGGGCCTTTAAACCAGTCGGCCAGCGGCACCGCAAAACCCATCTTCTTGCGGTACAGCACATCGTGAGGCAGATGCGGCTCCAGTGATTTCTTAAAGGAGTACTTGCCAATGCCGTTGTGCAGATTGTGATCAGAGGGGCTCTTAAAGGCCCATTCCACAAATTTATGATCCAGAATCGGCACCCGCACTTCCAGCGAGTGGGCCATGGAAGCTCTGTCCACTTTGGTCAGAATATCGCCCACCAGATAGGTTTTCATATCCAGGTACTGGGCGATCTTCATCGGATCCAGCCCTTTAACTTTGTCGGCGTAGCGATTAAACACTTCCAGTGAGTTATAGCCGTTCAGACTGCTCTGAAACTCTTTTGAGAAGAGTTTGGCCCGTTCATCGGCGCGCAGAATAGACATGGAGTTGTGATAACCCTGCACCGTATCCATGGCCATAGACTGAAAGGTAGTTTTGGCGCGCAGGAATTTCGGTGCCCAGTCCATCTTCGGATACAGGCGGCCCAAGGGGCCGAAAATCGGCTTGCGCAAACCCAGCGGTAACATATTGCGGATCTTTTCTTCGTGCAGGTGCATCTTATAGCGACGATAACCGGCAAACAGCTCATCCCCGCCATCACCGGAAAGAGCCACCGTTACATGCTTACGGGCCAGCTCACAGACTCTGTAGGTGGGCATGGCCGAGCTGTCGGCATAAGGCTCATCATACAAAAATGCCAGTTTGTCGATCAGATCAAAATCCGTCTGTTGTACCGTTTCCACCCTGTGATTGGTGTGATAGCGATCGGCCACCATCTGTGCGAACTCGGTTTCGTTAAAGGCTTTGACATCAAAGCCGATGGCGCAGGTATTGACCGGATCAGATTGCAGCTGTGACATCAGCGCCACTATGCCGCTGGAGTCCACTCCACCTGACAAAAATGCGCCCAGTGGCACATCGGCAACCAAACGGATATCCACGGCCTGCTTGAGCCGCTCGATCAGCTCGCCCTGTACCTCATCGGCACTGAGATCGGCATCCCATTGTGTGGGAATATCCCAGTACTGCTTGGGCTCTGGCAATGCGCGCATGCCTTTTTCCAGAGTCAGGGTATGGCCCGGGGAAAGCTTAAAGCTGTTCTGATAAACCGTATAAGGCTCAGGCACATAGCCGAAGGTAAAATAATCTTCGATAGTGGTATCGCGCAGCTTGCGATCAAAAGCCGGGTGCTCGGTCAGTACTTTGAGTTCTGAGCCAAATACAAATTCGCCGGTAGGCAGTAAAGAATAGAAAAACGGCTTGATACCGATACGGTCGCGGGCCATAAACAGCTTTTGCTTTTCTCTGTCCCAGATGGCAAAGGCAAACATACCGCGCAGATGCTGAACACAGTCCTCGCCCCACTCCAGGTAGGCATTAAGGATGGTTTCAGTGTCACCATGGGTATTGAATTTATAGCCCTTGCTTTCGAGCTCCGCGTGCAACTCTTTAAAGTTGTAGATTTCGCCATTAAATACAATGCAGGCACGTTGATCAGCGCTAAGCATGGGCTGCGGGCTGCCTTCAAGGTCGATAATCGACAGCCGCCGGTGGGCCAGACCCACACCGGGATCAAAAAAGTAATCGCCGGCGTCCGGCCCCCGGTGTTCCTGGATGTTGTTCATCTTTGCCAGTACTGCCTCGCTGGGCTGTCCTTCACTGGCCAGTTGAAAAATACCTGCTATTCCGCACATTCCCCTGAATCCTTACTGCGCTGTCTGTGATTGATAGAGTTGGTGATACTTTGCCACCATGTTAGCGAGACTAAAGTGGCTTTGGCAGTGTTTTCTTACCAAGGCACTATCTTCAGTTATCATATCGGGGTTATCGATATATCGGCTCATGGCCTGCATTAACCCCTGTGTATCCTGAACCCCGATAAGGTGGCTGTGTTTGTGCTCCGGCGGCATCAGATCCGGATTCCCCCCCACATTAGTGGCAATCACCGGTAATCCGGATGCCATGGCCTCCAGAAAGGTATTGGAAATGCCCTCGGCCAGTGACGGCAACACAAACACCTGCATTTTGCTCATCAGTGCCGGCACATCGGCCCTGTCACCGGCAAACCAGATCTGCTCCGCGATGCCGGCTTCTTTGGCCTGTTGCTCAAGTTTTCCACGCATGGGGCCGTCACCAATCAGCATCAGCCTCAGCGGGTGCTGCGGATAACGGCTACATAAAAGCGCAAAAGCTTCAATAAGCGTTCCCTGATCCTTCACCTCGGCCAGACGCCCCACAGTGCCGAACACCAGCGCCTGCGGTGGTAATTGTTGTTCCGGAAAAGGCGAAACCGGTAACGGCGGAGTGGAAAATCTGTCCATATCCACACCGTTGCAGATATGATGAATGCGCTGCGGCGGAACCTTTATCTTGTGTAACAGGTAATCCCGCGCTTCGCCGGAAAGGGCCACATACTGATGCACAAAAGGTTTAATCAGTCGCCGCAGGCGTTGATACTTTGGATTAGTGCCGCCTATATCGCTGACATCCCAGCCGTGTTCCCCATGGATCCGCGTCGGAATACGCCGCCACCAGCCCACCACCTGAGATTCCAGCGTCGCCAGATTGCGGGTATGCAGAATATCCGGGCGCAGCCGCTTTAACAGGCTGTTGAGACGCAGATACATAGAAAAATCATTGCCCTCGGCTTTGTTCAGATCATGATAGTCGACGTTGTTCGCCGTCACCCTTTTGGCAAATTCCGGGTTAACCCCTTTCTGGGTAATAATACTGTGCCGGTAACCCTCCTGTGACAAACGATTGACCAGGTTCACAACGCCGTTTTCGAGCCCGCCGGTGTCGAAACGGAACAGTACATGGGCAATATGGCGCACTGGCAGACTAGCGGTTGTCATTCAGCACCTGCTGATAATTGTGACTGAAAAACTCCTCCGCCCGCTCACGGAAGGCGTTACGATCATCGTCGTTTTGAACCGGTTGCGAAATCACCAGCGCCATACCCTGTTGTGGCTGCCCGGCTAAGGCCTGCAGGGCTTGGGTCAGTCTGACCTTGATATTGCTGGGCGATTGCAGCCAGGGTGTCACATAGCTGTAGGCCAGCATTCTGCGGTGGCCATCCAGGCTTGAGATCTCCAGCAACTGGTAATCTGCATGGCTCTGACTGTTAATCCGGGTCCAGGATGAGCGGTTATAAAGCTGATTAACACTGCTGATGAGTTTGCTGTCTTCGGCGTTATGCCCATACCAGACCGCATAAAAATCCAGTTGCTGGTACTTACCCGAATATTCCAGGTCTGGGTTCTGGAATACCGGCAGCCAGGCACTTTCCATATCCAGTGCCACCGGCCAGGACGCCTTAAGATTTGGGGCTGCAGGACGCTGAATATCCCGGGCCGAGGTGTTATAGCCTATTGCGGCCAGGATCAGGATCACGGCACTGAGCCAGGCGAATGCAGTATTGCGCAGCGGCAATGCCCTGGTATCGGCGCCTTCTGGTGACTTAAGTTCCGGCTCAGGATCGCGCCAGATACTGCCGATGGAAAACATAATAAAGATCACCACACCGAAGAACAGCCAGCCATAGACCAGATGATCGGCACCGGTGGCGTACTCCATATCGGTCATATAGGCGATCATCACAATACCGTAGGCACGCAGACCATTGGCGACAATGGGCAACACCAGCGCAAACAGCACAAACAACAGGCGTTTGTGCCACTTGTAATAGGTCAGATAAGCGAACAGGCAGCCGAGAGTCAGCGAGGCAATAAGATAGCGGATACCGGAACAGGCCACCGCCACCTCAAACAGCCCGCCGGGAATAGCAATATAAAGCCCCTCGCGGTATACCGGAATACCGGTCATCTGAATCGCCATTACAGTGAAATCAGCAGTGACCTCCTGCAGTGCGGGGATCAGGAACTCCCCTTCAGGCACGCTGAACATCCAGAACAGCAATACAAACCACATTCTTGACGCGATTTGATTACCCAGCACCAGCCAACACATCAGCGGCAGCATCATAAAGGTGGACAGCTGTTCAATCGCAGCAATATGCGCCAGGTCACCGAACAACCAGAAAATCAGGGTAGCCAGCAGCGGCAGCAGTAACCATAAGTTGGGTTTGATTGGCAGCTGTTTCAGTGCAGGCCAGTCACGATGCAGCAAATAGATGCAGATAGGCAGGATCAGGAAACAATGGGCGAAGGTCTCCGATCTTTCCCAGATGGCTACCGTCGCCATCACACTGTCCCAGAACAACCCCAGCCAGGTAGCCAGTAGCAGCACTAAGATGCTGAGCAGATTGACTCTTTTCGCTAAACCTTCAGACATCACAGAGACTCCATTACTGCTACTTGAGTACCGCAGCGAGTTTTTCTACCACAGCTTGCCACTGGTAGTGACGGGCTATCCATTCACGGTTTTCCTGTCCCAGTGCAGCAATTTTGTCTGGCTGGGATAACATCTCCAGGCAACTGGCTGCAAACAGATCCGCCTCATCGGTCACCAGAGTCTGTTGGTTCGCCGGCAGCCGAATGCCCTCGGCCGCCATACTGGTCATCACCACGGCTTGTTGCATGGCCATGGCTTCCAGCACCTTATTCTGAATGCCGCGGGCAATACGAAGCGGGGCCACTGCCAGTTGCGCATGTTTGATATAGGGGCGGATATCTTCGACTCGGCCTGTAACCAGAATATTTTCCCGGCGAGCCAGGGCTTTGACTTTGTCTGTTGGGTTACCGCCGACAATGGCAAATTTCAGCGCCGGATGCTGTTTGTGTATTACCGGCCAGACATGCTCAACAAACCACAGCACTGCATCCACGTTGGCCCAGTAATCCATGGCGCCGGTAAAGACCAGATAATTATCGGCTATGGGCCGTGGCCCGCAGGTATCCGGATTAAAAAACTCACCATCGACACCGTTGGGAAAGGCATCCACTTTGGCCGCCAGCTCTGCCGTTAATTGTTCACGAAAAAAGCCGGCTTCGTCCTCAGACACCAGCGTAACGGCATCAAAAGCGGCGGTAATCTTCTTCTCATAGGCCGCCAGAGTCCGGTATTCCCACCGATAAACCAGTTTCATCAGCGGATTGGCCGTTTTCTCGGCGTATTGGCGCCATTTGTCTGAATCCACATCAACAAAATCCGCCACCCTTTTATCCAGAGTCGCCTTTTCGATGTATTGCGCCATGGCCGAGCTGTAGACAAAGGCTTTTTTGATCCCGGCGCTGCGGATCTTAGCCGTCACCCACTGCTGGAGCTGGCTGCTGAAAAAATAAGGCAGACTGATGGGTTTGCCGAGCAACATACCAAGCAGCCCCCTGACCTTGCCCCACAATGGGTTCAGTGGCAGCAGTGACATCTCTTTGCAGTACGGTTGCAGGTCTCTTTCATACTGCCAGTCGTTGTCGTCATCCACGAACGCCGCCAGATAAATATCATATTGCCCGGCAAGCTGTTTGAGGATATTAAATGAACGTATCTTATCCCCTTTATTCGGCGGGAAAGGGATGCGATGGCACAGAAACAGCAGTGGTTCTTTATTACTCATACCCTACCCCAGATACCTGGACAACAATGGCCCTATGGTGCGGCTGAGCCATAACGGCAGTTTCTGCCACAGCTTGATAAACAACTGATATTTGGGATTATTCGGACTTAAGTTGGGCAGCTCTCTGGCTTTGACAAGATGGAACTGATAATGCAGCGATACCGGCTCCATGCCCCAGTGCTTTTTGTATTTATACGCACCTGAATCATCTTTACTGCGGCCAAAGTCATAATGCTGGTAACCCCTGGCTCTGGCATCACACATCAGCTGATAATACATAAAGTCGTTACTTTTTAAATCCCTCGCCGCCGGTACCCCGCCACCATAATAAGGCAGCACCTGATCGCGGAAATAGAAATTCAGCACCGAGGAAACCGGCTGGCCCTGGTGTTCCACGGTCAGCACATTGCAGTTGTCAGTAAATACTTGCTTCAGCGCCTTAAAGTAATCTTTGGGGAATACTGGTGTACCGAGGTTGCGCACGCTCTCTGAATAAACGGTGTAGGCGGTGTCGGTGTCTTTATCCACCCGGAAGCTGAGATCATTTTTCAGCGAGTGGCGAATAACGGCACGCTGTTTTTTCTTCACGCCGGCCAGTATGGCATCAGGATCTTCGCCCAACGGCCAGGCAAAATAAGAATGGGCGCACTTTTCGGTGAGTCGGGGATTATCACTGGCCTCTTTATTGCGTAGCTCCAGATAATCCACTTGCAGCTTATGGGCCAGCTCTATAGCCGCATCTTCGAGCTTGCGCCGCACTTCGGCCGAGTCACTCGCCACACCACCGTATACACAAAAAGGCGTGGAAATCAGCGCATGGCCAAAAAGCGCACTTTTTTGCTCTACCAGCGGCAGTACTCCGACTATGTTGCCCTGCTCTGAGGCATACAGATAGTGGCCCTTATGGCCCATTACCTGCTGATTTATCTGCAACCAACCGCTCAGATGAAAGAAGGTGGCATTGCCGCATTGTGCAACAAACGAATCCCAATGTTTTGCCAGTTCCGCTTCGCCATTGAAGCGCTCTACTACCACTTCACTCACGCACACATCCTATTGTTGTTATTTTAAATTTCTATCCGTTTCAAAAAGTGGGGTCAGAGTAAACTTAATCCTGCCTTTTAAACAACCAGCCCCTGTAATCAAACAATTAAGTTTACTCTGACCCCACTTTATTCCTCAGGCGCTTACCCCGTATACATCACGCATGGTGGACCAGCTGAAGTCCTGCAGCAACCTTTCCAGCTTACCCTCTGTATGCTGCAGATTCACGTAATGACGGAATCTGGATTTGGCTGAAGCGTTGTTCAGCCTGGGCTGATCCGCATCAATTTCCCAGGGGTGAAAGTAGAAGGAATAAGGCTGCTTTTCTTTTTCAAGGTATTTTTGCACCAGATAACGGGTCAATGCATAGGGATACAAGCGAAAATAGCCACCACCGCCGATGGGCACCTGTTTGCCAAACATCTTCAGGGTCGGAATAGGGATCTCGGTAATATCTTCTTTGCGCTGATAGGCAAAACGGGGCCAGTCCGGTGTACCGTAAAGATCGTGTTTTACCGGATAGGTACTTGAGCTGTACACAAAACCCAGTTCCTTCAACGCCTCAAAGGCCCACTCGTTGGTATAACCGATGGAAAAACTCGGCGCCCGATAACCGGTAATCTCTTCGCCAAGCAGATCCTGCAGATGATCTTTGGAACGGCGCACATCCGCAGTAAATTCCTGCCGGTTTTGCTCACTGGCGCGGCGATGGGCGTAGCCATGGCTTGCCACTTCATGACCCTGACGGTGAATTTCTTTGATCAGTTCCGGATAACGCTCTGCTACCCAACCCAGTACAAAGAAGGTGGATTTGACTCCGTGTCTGGCGAAAATGTCCAATAAGCGGCGGGTATTGTTGTCTACCCGGGGCTGATACTGATCCCAGTCCTCTGGACTGATAATTTTATCGAAAGCCGAAACATGGAAAAAATCTTCCACATCCACGGTCATCGCATTCAGGCAGGTTTTCACATCTTGCATCTCAGCGCCCTTTCCCAAACAGAATGACTTCAACGGTGCGGATCAATATCAGAATATCCAGCAACATACTCTGATGCTTGACGTAATAGAGGTCGAATTTCAGTTTTTCCATCGAATCTTCAACGCTGGCGCCATAGGGATAATTCAGCTGCGCCCAGCCAGCGAGGCCGGGTTTAACATTATGACGCTGGTTGTAATAGGGAATTTGCTGAATCAGTTGCTCAACAAACTCGGGACGCTCTGGTCTGGGGCCGATAAAACTCATTTCACCGCGAAACACATTCAGTAACTGCGGTAATTCATCAATCCGGTATTTGCGGATGAAGCCACCCATTTTAGTTACCCTGCTGTCACCCTTTGTTGCCCATTGAGCGCCACCGGACTCGGCATCGGGGCGCATACTACGAAACTTAATGATATTAAACAGCTGCCCGTTAAGCCCTACCCGTTCCTGTTTATAGAACACTGAGGCGCCGGTTTTACGGCCATCTTCAAGATAAATCAGAATGGCTGTCATCAGCATAAAGGGCCAGGTCACCAGCAAGACTAAAAAGGCCAGCACGGCATTGATACCGTAGTCCACCAAATCCCGCAGGTAGTTCTGGCTGGAGAAACCATTGGAATAGATCACCCAGCTCGGATAAATCAGGTTGACCACAATTTGTCCGGTTTCCCGCTCCATAAAATCGAGAATATCCACCACTTCAATACCGCGGATCCGGCAATCGAACAGAATTTCAATCGGCAAGGTACCGCGGCGCTGGTCACAGGCGATCACCACTTCCTCTATTTCATTCTCAATCAGAAAGTCGCGGAAACCTTCGTCTACTTTCACATGGATCAGCTTTTCTGACTGAATACCGCTTTCCCTGTCATCTCCGGGTATAGGAATAAAGCCCACCAGATCAAAACCGATACGATCCACTTCACGGCGCATGCGTTTTTCAATAATAGAGGCCCTCTGACCGGCACCCAATACCACCAGACGCACCTTACCTAAACCCAGCAGGCCAAGGCGATTGGAGAAATACCTGAATAACACCAGCACAATGATCACTAATGCCGATGCGGTGGGCAGATAGTAGGGATGCATTTCCAGATTCTGGAATACGGTGCTGGTGAGCAACTCCATAACAAAATAGGCGAGTGCCACACTGACAAAGATCCGCCGGATGATGCCGCGGAAGGTTTCTCTGAGCTTGAGTTCATACAAACCGACTGACAAGGCAGAGATCAGCACCAAAAAGGTGAGCAGCGCCATATTGATCAGCAATTTGTCATCCATCCGGGCAGTCTGTTCTGTCAACTGCATGACCAGGGGGTGAGCCACATAAGCCAGATAAGCTATCAGAGTGCCTTCCAGCAATACCAAGATATTCGAACGCTTGGATTGTCGTTTATTGGCTGAATTCACAAATACATCCTATATTTCGACCAGTTTTCAGGGCGGTTTAAAAACAAAAATAAGTAATTGAGATAGACTAACTTTTTTTGACGTTGCATTATAGTGCTAAATATATCCAAGTAACCTCAAAATACAGATTTCAGCGGGAGATAAAAACACTCCGGGTAAGGCAGACGTTGAAAGGTTTGGTGGTCCCAAATCGACAACATCTGACACGGCCTGAATCGCTTTTTGCGTCCTGTGGCTCTGAAGCTCGCATTTTGAGGTTACTTGGGTATAGTAATGCGAATACCGATGGTTTTGCCAGACTAAGTTCTTGGAATAAGAAAGGAAGTTACTGACATGAAAATACTAAGAAAAACTCAACTGCTAGTTATGTGCCTGTTCGCGGCACTGGTTGCCGGGTGCAGCAGCTCTGGCAATTTGCCTCCTGCGACAACGCACGCATCACTGACTTCATCGATTGATAATTACAATTATCTGATTGGTCCGGGAGACAACCTCAGCATTTTTGTCTGGCGCAACCCGGAGATCTCAGGTTCTTTTGTTGTGCGCCCGGATGGTAAAATTACCACTTCGTTGGTTGAAGATGTGGTCGTCTCCGGTAAAACCCCCACTCAGTTGGCCCGTGATCTTGAGCAGGAGCTGTCCAAGTATATTCGCGATCCTATTGTCACTGTTAGTATGACCGGTTTCTCCGGCCCACTTAGTGAACAGGTTCGGGTTATTGGTGAGGCTACCAATCCTCAGGCAATAAGCTATCAGGAAAATATGACCTTGCTGGATCTGATGATTGCTGTAGGCGGTCTGACAGAGTTCGCAGCAGGAGATAACGCCAAGCTGATTCGTGTAGTAGATGGAACGCAACGTGAGTACTCTGTTCGCGTAGACGCCCTGGTCAGGGATGGGGATATCAGTAACAATGTCGATATTTTACCCGGAGATATTCTGATCATTCCTGAAACCTGGTTCTAAGCAATAAGAGCAGTAGTATTTATATGATCGGATTTCAACAAGTTCTTGAGCAGATCCAGACCTATGTCAAAGGGGTCTGGATCAAAAAGCGTTATATCCTCATTTCGTCCTGGCTGATTTGCCCTATCGGCTGGCTGTATGTGGTGTCACTTCCCGACACCTATGAATCCTCAGCCAGAGTTTACGTAGACACTAACAGCCTGCTGCGTCCTCTGTTAAGGGGTCTGGCGGTCTACAACAACCCCGAGCAACAAGTGAGTCTGGTGGCCAGAACCCTGCTGAGCAGGCCTAATCTGGAAAAAATCGCGCGCGAAGCCGACCTGGATATTACCGCCCGGACCAGTGCAGAGTTCGATGAAGTGATTGCCGGTCTGAGGCAAAATATCAAGCTCACCAGTACCCGTGATGCCAACATTTACACTATTGCCTATACCGACAACAACCCGGCCATGGCTCAGCGTATCGTGCAGATCACGCTCAACGAGTTTATTGAATCAAACCTGGGCAGTACCCGGCAAAGCAGTGACTCCGCTGAAGAATTCCTGGATCAGCAAATCGCTGAGTATGAAGTGCGTCTGGAAGAAGCTGAACAACGTCTGGCCGACTTTAAACGCAACCGTCAGAATATTCTGCCCGGGGGGGCGGCGATTACTACAATGAATTACAAAGCCAGAGGAACAACCTGGAACAGGCCAGGCTAAGGCTGCGGGAGCTGGAATCTCAGTTAGCCTCAGCCAGGGCGCAACTTACCGGTGAAGAGCCGGTGTTTGGCCTTGCCACACCTGAGTTGAGTGGTAACCAGGGGATCAGTACTCAGTACGACAGCCGTATTGCAAATCTGGAATCAAGACTGGATGAACTGCTGATCCGCTACACGGAACAACACCCTGATGTGGTTAAAACCCAGAGTCTGCTCAGGCAGCTTAAAGAAGATCGCCGGGAACAACTGGCCTCGATGAGCCAGGCCGCAGAAGATTCTGGCTCCTACAGCCGTTTCGGTAATCTGGGCCAGAATCCGGTCTACCAGCAGATGAAAATCACGGTGGCGAATCTGGAAAGCGAAATTGCCTCGGTGAAAGTGCGGGTCAGTAACTATGAAAGCAATGTTCAGGAGCTGGAAGAGAAAATCAACCTGATCCCCGAGCTCGAAGCCGAGCTTACCGGTTTAAACCGCGATTACGGTATTACCCGCAACAAATATCAGGAATTGCTGGAACGTCGTGAATCGGCGCAGCTTTCCAGAAAGGCTGAAGCGACCTCTGATGATGTTCAGTTCAGGGTCATCGATCCCCCTATCCTGCCGAACAAACCTTCCGGTCCGATGCGTGTAGTGCTTTATACCGGAGTGCTGATTATTGGATTCGGGACCGGCTTAGGTATCGCCTTTCTGGTGAGCCAGATCAATCCGGTCGTGGTCAGTTACCAGCAACTGGTGGAAACCTTTAATATTCCGGTTTTAGGCTCTGTCTCACATAAGGAGGCCGAGACCATGACCAGAATCAATCACCGGCGAATATGGATCTTTGCAACGTCGTCGTTGGTCCTTGTGTTCGGATACGCACTGCTGACCTGGATTGAGCTGGTCTATGGTGGCGTACCGAAACAACTGCTGGGAGGGTGGTTATGAGTACTATAGAAAAAGCCTTACAGCGTAAGAAAGCCGCCGAAGCCGAAAAAGCCAGATTGCAGGCAGAAGCCGAGGCCGGGAACAAGGCAGCAGACGGTAGCGAGAGTATGTCGACGCCCGAAGCGGCGATGGCAAAGGCTAAGTCAGAACAGCAAGCCCGCGTTGAAGAGCAACCAAAAGCCGCTCCGCAGCCTGCAAAGCCCAAAGCTCAGGCAACGACAGCGGCGACCAGGGCGCCTGCGCCAAAAACATCATCACGGAAATCTGACGATGATGATAAAAACAGACTGGTGCTTGAGCTGAATTTGAACGAAGAAGATTTTGTTACCCCTTCGTCAAACCGTTCACGGGTCAGTGAAGAGTTCAGGGCCATTAAGCGCAAAGTACTGAATAACGCTTTTGGCCCGCTATCACAGACGCTGAATAATCCTAATATCATTATGGTTACCAGTTCTAACCCTGGTGAGGGTAAAACCTATACCGCGGTTAATCTGGCACTGAGTATCGCACTGGAGCAGGATAAGACCGTGCTGTTGGTGGACGCCGATGTACTGCGCCCGAACGTTATGCGGACATTAGGTATCGATGCGGCCCCCGATGGATTGATGGAGTATCTGCTGGGCGAAACCGACGATGTAGCAGATGTCATGTATCACACTAATGTTGAGAAGCTTCGGGTGATACCTGCGGGTAAATCTCACCATCTTTCCACTGAGTTGTTGGCCAGTGAAAAAATGGAAGAGACTGTGCAGGAATTCGCCAGTCGCTACCCTGACAGGGTGGTCATTGTAGATACTCCACCTTTGCTGGGAATCAACGAAACCGCTGTGTTAGCCAACCTTGCGGGCCAGGCGCTGATTGTAGTTGAAGAAAGTAAGACCAAGCTGGCCGATCTGAACTCTGCGGTGGAAACACTGGATCCGGATATGGCGAAAGGCTTTGTGGTCAACAAATCCCTGCGTCTGCGCAGCGGCGAACATGGCTATGGTTATTATTATGCAGGGAGGCGATAGTGGCATCTGCAACAAGAAAACCCGGACTGCAAAAACTGGTACTGCTTTGTGGAAGCTCGGCGCTGGTAACCAGCGCCAATGCTGCGGAGTTGACTTTTGAGCCAACCATAGAGGCGACGGCAACCCACTACCAAACAGATTCAGACAGTCGTGGTGATCTGGATAACCAGGCATTATTGTTAAATCCGTCGCTGTTAACCCGTTACAGCAGCAGATTGCTGAATGTGGCATTGAATGTGTCGCATACGGAAGTGATGCAGAATAAGCAGAGCAGCGAACTGGACAAAGGTTTTACCGATTATCAGTTGAATTCCCGTCTGGGCTTACTGGATCAACGGCTGCAACTGCAGCTGAATACTGCCAAACGGTATCGTGCGCTGACCACAGGCAATGCGCTGGTGGCCGATCCGATATTAAATGCTGAAGATTTGGTCAGCACCAGAACCGACAGTGCCAGCGCCGCCTTTTCCAGCCGTAATCCGGCTTATATCGGTGTCGACCTGATTGCTTCTGGTAATCAGACCCGGGCCGATCAGGATGCCCTGAATCAGAACAGAAGCTTTAATAATGACAGTCTGAGCCTCAGAGGCCGGATCTATCAGGGCCGTGAGTTTGAGCGGGTTTTCTGGGATATCAGCAGTCAGTACTCGGAGACAACCCGCCGCACCCAAGGGGATTTCAAATCTAACTCCGTGAACGGCAGAGTGGGCGTTGGGATATACAGTGACCTGCATGTCATCGTGCGTGGCAGTGACGAATCTAACCGTATTGAAGGCTCGGACTTTCTTACCGATGATTTAAGTTCCAAGACCTATGGTGCCGGTCTTGAGTGGCGTGAATCCGCCAGCCGCTATATCGCCGTTACCTACAACCGCTTCGAGCGCCGGGATGAAGAAGAAGAGTTTGTTGGCTTCGATCTGGACTGGGCATTCAGCCGTCATACTTCTGTTCAGGCAAGCTATGACAAGAGCTTCTTTGGTGACAATTACCGCTTTGCCCTTACCCATAACAATCGCGCCTGGCGCAGCCGTATGGGCTATTCAGAGGGACTGACAACCTACGACAGGCTGCAACTGGATACTGAGTTTCTCGGTGTTTTTGTGTGCCCGCTGGGTAACCCGGTACTGGAAAACTGCTTCCAGCCTGACAGCCCTGATTATGTGCCCGGAGTAGATGAAGAGTTCTTTACCCTGTTCGACCAGAATGCCGAGATCACCGACGAAGTAGTACAGAGAAAGTCGGCCTTTGTTAATCTGGGTTATGAACTGCGCAAGTTGACCCTGTCGGCAAATTATAGCTATGGCTACCTGGATTATCTGGAGACATCCAGAGAACAGCGCAATCGTGCCACACGACTGTCGGCCAACTATCGCCTTGGACCTCGCACACAACTGACACTGCAAACAAGCCGCTCACAGATTGACAGCATTGCAGGTGGATCGGATCAGGAAGTGGACAGGTACAGCCTCAGTCTTAACCGTGAACTGAACCCGGATCTGGAAGTAAGTTACCGTTTGAGATATCTGGACAGCGACTCAGATAATGAGGCACGGGATCTGGAAGATACCCGTATCTCAGTTACCCTGACGTACAGACTGTAATCAGTTAATCAATGTCACCAAAGCCAGCACAACAATACCCACCAGCATAATCTCCCGGTGGTATTTGCCATGATAGTAAGCCTGGCGGCGGTGACGTATTCTTACTCCGTCAGCGGAAGTATTCATACCCATTTTACTCATCAATTTTCCCCAAAAAGTTGATGAAAAGCGCGACAATTAATTGTTATTTTTCTACAGCTTTGTTGTGTTCCGGCGGCATTATTATTGTTATTTACCTGGCCGGATAACCAAATTGTTGATTATTTACACACCATAGCAGTTTGAACCTGCATTTGACCAGTAGTTCCTGATATTTTTTATCGACAACCGATTGAATTACTTAAATATTCCATAAATCTCCTGAGATCATGAAATAATATTCCAATAATTATTAGGGTACTGATGCTTAGCAGTTAAAGATCCCGCATCAAGTGCGGGATGACGGGGATGGTGCGGGATAACCGGGGATGGTAAGGAATGCAGGCCGGGCTTTATGCAATAGCACCCACCATATCGTCGGATTGGCCGGCGAGATGCATCCCTGCAACGTCGGCATACCGTCCATCCCGTCGGATTGGCCGACGAGATGCATCCCTGCAACATCGGCATACCGTCCATCCATGGACATAAAATCCGACCTACAACATGGATATAAAATACCGCTTACCAGCAACGGACTGCTCACGTAGGTCGGACTTTAGTCCGACAATAGCGCCGGCTAAACAGGATGGCTGGTATTATCACAATCGTCGGATTGGCCAGCGAATGCGTCAATGCAACATCGGCATACCGTCCATCCATGGACATAAAATCCGACCTACAACGTTATTCGTCGGATTTCAGACGCACGTAGGTTTTGTATTTTTTCTTCAGCAGCTTGTCGATATAACGGGTCAGTTTAACCTTCTGGCTGATGGCATCATCCAGTGCATCGGTCAGTTCCTTGAGCATGGATTTATAGTACTCAATATCCTTGGTGACCTGTGCCGAAGGCGAGGACGGTTGATCCGGTTCACGCAGGGGGCTGGTATCCTTTACTGCAGGAGAGTCATGGATAAACATTTCGTCAGCCACTTCGTCCACCACAGCTTCTACCGCCGCTTCATCCAGCTCCCTGAGTTCTTCCAGAAACCCGTACAACAGTATTCTGTCGGTCAGGGTGTTGATCTTACGGGGCACGCCCTGAGTGAATTCAAAAATCTTCTGGTAGGCACCCTCGGTAAACAATGCCGCGCCACGCCAGCCGGCGTGATACAGACGAAACTCAATATAGTTTTTTACATCCGTGTCCGTCAGCGGCGACAAATGGCAGGAGGCCACAATGCGCTGCCTGAACTGTTCCATATTCGGCGCTCTTAAGATGGGCTGAAGCTCTTCCTGTCCGAGTAAAAAGCTCTGCAACAATGGTTTACCTTTAGACTGAAAGTTGGAGAGCATTCGCAACTCTTCTATGGTCTCCAGTGGCAGATTCTGGGCTTCATCCACCAGCAACAACGCGCGTTTGCCCTGTTGATTCAGCTGGAACAGAAAGGTTTCCAGATCTTTGAGAATATCCGCCTTGGTCTTACCAGCTACGTTAATATCAAATTTACTGGCGACCATTTTCACCAGTTCATCGGGAGACAATTTTGGCGTTACAATTTGGGCAGCAAAAATATCGTCCTGGATTTCCTCCAGCAGACTGTTGGCAATAGTGGTTTTCCCGGTACCGATACCACCGGTGATAACAATAAATCCTTCCGCCTGCGCCAGACCATATTCCAGATATGACAACGCCCTTTTATGCCATTTACTGGCAAAGAAAAAACTCGGATCCGGCGTCAGCTGGAAAGGTTTGGCATTAAGTCCGTAAAAGCTCTCGTACATGTATAAAACTCGCTTCCAAGATAGAGTGCAGCCCTGCTGTTACCCATGCTAAGTGCAGAGCAGAAAACAAGCAAATAATAAAACCGGCATGTCTCATTCTGGTCTGCCGGCCCGGGGAAATAGTCCGGGCTATTGTATCACAGGGAAATTCAATACTCTGACGACACAGCGCCTATCCTGGGTTAAAATGCGCGGAAAAAGTCACAGGGTTGTACGTGCAGGTTAAAGCTCCTAAATTCCAGTTTTCTTTTCTTCATCCCAGATACTGGCTGACCTGGCTGAGTATTGTGTTGCTATATCTGATTTCCTGGTTGCCCTATCGGTTACAGATGTGGCTTGGCAAAGCACTTGGCCGTCTGTTATACCACGCCGTGAAATCCCGCCGTAAAGTAGCACAGCGTAATATAGAACTGAGCTTTCCGGATATGTCAGAGCAGGAACGAGAGCAACTGGTTAAGGCGAATCTCGAGTCCGCCGGAATGGCGCTGTTTGAAGCGGGTATGGGCTGGTGGTGGCCTGACTGGCGGGTACGTGGGCTCGGCAAAGTGGTCGGCTATGAGCACGTAGAAAGTATACTGGCCAGGGGCAAAGGCGTCTTCGGTCTGGCGATCCACAATATGAACCTGGAGTTCAATTGCCGGGTTATCGGTCTGAAACATCCTTCCGTGGCCTTTTACCGGCGCCACAATAATCCGCTGATGGAATATATGCAGTACCATGGACGGGTTCGCTCCAACAAGTATCTGATCCATAAAAGAGCGGTGGGAGATATGATCGCTGCCCTGAATAGTCAGGAGTTGTGTCTTTATCTGCCGGATCAGGATTATGGCCCTAAGCGCTGTGAGTTTGTGCCTTTTTTTGCCGTTGAAGAAACGGCCACTACTACGGGTACTTTGCTGTTCGCCAATCAGGCCAACTGTGAGACAGTGTTTCTTCTGCCACTGCGCACCAGCAGCGGCTACGAGGTACATATTCTTCCCGGCCTTGAAGATTTTCCGTCGGGAGACGATAAACTGGATGTAAGTCGCGTCAATAAACGTATTGAGGAAATGGTGCTAAAAGCTCCGGAGCAGTATTTATGGATGCACAAAAGATTCAAAACCCGGCCGGAACATTCACCGGAATCATTGTATTAATCGATCAGGGATAATTGCACCAAGGTTATGAGAAAGAATAAAGCCTCTACACATTCTGTCTGGTACCGGCACCTGGGTCTGGCCCTGGTCCTGATCATCATTGCCACTGTGGTGATCAATCTGGAATCCATTCGCAGTTCAAGTCCCACCCCCGAGGGACAGAAACCCAAACGCAACCCGGCCACCGGCCTGACTGATTTTTATGCTCAGTACCGTTCAGGGCCGACCGACTTATCGCTGGAAAATACCAGCGACTTTGTGATGGATGTGAAACTCCCTGATCAGCCACTCACAGAACGACTGCAAAGTATGGAAAGTTTGCAGAGCTCAGTATCCGGCCGCTGGGTCGGCGAGCACAGATACCGCACCTTTAAAGCCGGCGGCACGCTGAGAGAAGTCATGACCGCCTATGCTCAGGCCGAAGGTATGCAGCTGCTGTGGGAGCTTAATCAGGATTTTGTGGTAAAAAACAGCTTTCAGGTCGAAGACACTATTGCCGGTACTCTGGGGCAAATTGCCAGAGCCGTGGACAGTAACTTTAATGGCACTGTGCAGGCCTTTTTCTGCCCCCGGCAGCGGACCTTTGTGATCACCGCCCGGGTCGATGATTACCTCAGGCAATATTGCAGCCCTGCCCGACCCGGAGAGCGCAATTAGTCACTGATTAAGCGACTGGCGGGTTCCGAAAACCTGCTCCCAGATACTACTGACCTGCTGTTGCAATTCCTGCAGACTGCCTGAACTATCGATAGCCGGTTGGCCCGCCAGGGTATATTGGTGACCTGCGTTGCGGTAAATGAGATAGGCCTGGGTCAGCACATTAACCCAATCAGAACTTATTACCTTATGGGTTTCCAGAGCCCTGAGTATTCTGACATTATCAGAATACTCGCACAGTGCCGGATAACGGGTGCTGTAGGCCAGCACCCAGTACTGCACCAGAAACTCTATATCGGCAATGCCGCCCCGGCCCTGCTTGAGATCAAATACGTCGCCCTCTTTTTGTTCCTTATTTAGGTGATCGCGCATCTTCTCGCGCATACTGCTGACATCTTCCCGCAACTGCTCAACGGGTCTTTCCCGGCACAATATCTGTTTACGGATACGACTGAAGTCCTCAGCTAAGCGGGTATCTCCAAACACAAACCGGCCTCTTACCAAAGCCTGATGCTCCCAGGTCCAGGCTTCCTGCTCCTGATACTCAGCAAAACCCTTAATATGACAGACCAGCAGCCCGGCATTGCCGGACGGGCGCAAACGCAAGTCGGTTTCATACAGGTCACCGGAGGCGGTTTTAGTATTAAACAAATGCATAATTCGCTGTGCCAGCTTGATGTAAAAGTTGCCTGACTCGATGGCCTTGGCACCGTCGGTCTCCTGCTGAGAATCGCAGTTATGCAGAAACACCAGATCCAAATCTGAACCGTAGCCCAGTTCGATACCGCCGAGCTTACCGTAAGCCACTACACCAAACCCCAGCTGATTATCTTCAATCCCGGCCGGGCGGCCATAACGGGCCTGCATCTGCTGCCAGGCGTCCAGTACCACTTCCCGGATCACTGCCTCTGCCAAAAACGTCAGATGATCGCTGACCTGCATCACAGGCAATACGCCGGTAACATCGGCGGCCGCGATTTTCAGTTGCTGGCTGAGCTTGAACTGTCTCAGTGCCTCCATCTGCGCTTCCAGATCCTGCTCCGGGATCCGCAACATGCTGAGTCTGAGTTCATCAACATAGCCATCCAGAGGCGTCAGTTCATAGAGGTGCTCGGAATTCAGCAGTTCATCCAGCAAAATCGGGAAGCGGGTGATCTGCTCAGCGATCCAGGGGCTGGCGCTGCATAGTCTCACCAGTTGTTCCATGGCGCTGTGATTCTCCAGTAACAGTTCAAGATAGGTGGTGCGCCTGCAAATGGATTTGATCACTGCGGTCATGCGTTCCAGCAATTTCTCTGACTGCTTACTTTCCAGCACCAGCTGCAGCATTGTGGGCATCAGTTTATCGAGGGTTTCACGTCCTCTTTTACCCATGCTGCGCTGACGCATCTCTTCGGCAAAGCTTTTGAGTTTTTGCCAGAAGCGTTCACTTTTGTTAGCCGACAGATAATCCTGAAGCAAGGGCAGCGCTTCTTCATCGCTAAGCGGTAAGGTCCAGAGATCCACCAGGTCGCTGAGTTCCTCCACATTCTGGTTCTCCGGCTCATCGCCAATCAGTTCCATAAACTGTTCATGAATAAATGCCATGTGCGTTTCCAGTGCTGACTTAAACTCTGAGAATTGATCAAAGCCCATGACAGTGGAAAGACGCACCTGATCCAGTTCATCGACAGGCAGTTGCTGGGTTTGTTGGTCAGAAAACTGCTGCAGACAGTGCTCTGTCTTACGCAGGAAAAGATAAGCCTCACGTAGCCTGTCGGCATCTTCCGCTTGCAGATACTGGCGCTCCTTAAGCACAGGCAGAATATTCAGCAAGCCCGGTTGCTGCAATTCCTGCTCACGGCCACCGCGGATCAACTGAAATGTCTGGACAATAAACTCTACTTCCCTGATACCGCCAGCTCCGAGCTTGATATTATCGGTAAGCTGACGACGGCGAACTTCCTTACTGATCAGTGCCTTCATGTTGCGCAGCGCATCAATGGCGGAGAAATCGATATAACGACGGAACACGAAGGGCCGCAAAATAGCGCCGAGCTCCTGGCTGAAATGGCCCTCAGCATTGATTACCCGTCCTTTGACCATGGCGTAGCGTTCCCACTCGCGCCCCTGCTCCTGGTAGTAATCCTCCAGTGCGGCAAAATGCATGGCCAATGGGCCACTGTCACCAAATGGGCGCAGGCGCATATCCACCCTGAAGACCTGGCCCTGAGCTGTCATCTGGTTCAGGGCCGCGATAAGTTTTTGTCCCAGCTTGGTAAAAAACTGTTGGTTTTCAATGGTCTTTTTACCCCCCTGGGTTTCACCCAGGTGCGGATAGCAGAAAATCAGGTCAATATCAGAAGAAAAATTCAGCTCCGCACCACCAAGCTTACCCATACCTATCACTAACATGGGCTGACGACGACCATCCTGCAAGGGATAGCCAAAGCGCTCAGCCAGGCTGTTATAACACCAGTCGATGGCGCTGGTGATCAGGGCATCAGCAAGCAGGGATACCTGTTGCAGAGAATCCTCAATGGATTGTTGATTGGTCAGATCCAGCCAGGCAAGCCGTACCATCTGCAGTCGCCGGTATTTGCGTAATTCCTCATGCACTGCGTCCTCATCACTGAGCGGCTCCAGCAGTTGATTCAGTTGAGACTGGTAATCCGGATGCGGCGCGCTGAGCTCGTCCTGTCTGAGCAGACGTGCCACCACGTTTAAATCCTGGATGCAGCTACGGGCGATAAAATCACTTAACCCTAAAACCGGAAGCAGGGACCGTTGGTGTTGTTGCAACCATGAGGCCTCTGAGTGGGCTTGTGTCAGTTGCTGCCAGTATTCCTGCGCTTGTTGTTCGAGCATTTTTGTCCTGTCCTTAATCGCGGTAAGTGGTGTTTTACCTTGCACTTAAGCTGATAAGTAACGAATATTAAAGCATTAATTCAACGAAATAGAGTGTGCGATGCAAACAGAGATGCTAACTCTGTCTTACAGCCCACAGATGCTGGCCTATTTCAGCCTCGATATTCTTATCGCGCTGGTGCTGCTGATTATAATGCGCTGGGTCTACACCTTGTGGACGCAGGTTGATAGTACCGATGAGTTATCCGGCAAAGATAATTTTGCCTTTGGTGTCAGCGTGGCATCGAGTTTACTGGCGCTGAGTATTGTGATCTGGAGTGCAGCGGAGCAAGCCTCTTCCGATGATTATCTGACCCAATCAATGCAAATGTTCATCTATGGGATTGGCGGTATTATCCTTATCAAAATTGGACGCTGGGCCCATGATAAAGTCATTCTTAAGCGGTTTAACAAACGCCAACAGATACTCGAGGGCAATGTCAGTATTGGCCTGGTCGATGGCGCCAATACTATCGCCACGGCGATCATTGTTCGTAGTGTGATGTTATGGACAGAGGGTTTTACCATTTACAGCGGTATTGCCGTTCTCAGCGGCTTTTTCGTTGCCCAGACGGTAATGCTGGTGATCACAAGATTGATGGAGCGACGCTTTGCTCAGGATAACCAGGATGACTCAATGCAGGATGTACTGGTAAGAGGCCAGGTCGCACTGGCAGTTCAGCATGGCGGCAACCTGCTTGGTGTCGCCTTTGCCGTCAGCGCCGCCAGCAAACTGCTGGTTTATTATCCGCAGGCCTATATCAGCAACCTGATTAACTGGCTGTTTATTGCCCTGCTGTTTACCCTGCTCACCATTGTTCTTGGCTGGCTGGCAAAAAAAGTTGTATTAAAAGGTATTGATTTGGTTCGTGAAGTGGATCACCAGCACAATGTCGGCGTAGCCAGCATCGAAATGGCACTGACTGTGGGTGTGGCCATGCTGGTATTGGGGTTAGTATCCTGATGACACAACAAAAGATTAAACTCGGCCCTTTTGACATTGGCATGATGGTGTTGTCCATCGTTGCTGTAGTGAATATCTCTGTGCTGATGGTGATGCAATTATCGGCAGATGTGCGCCATTACCTGCTGATCATGGATACCTTTATCTGTGTGGTGTTCCTGATGCACTTCTTCTATAACCTGGCCCACAGCAAAGATCGACGTCTCTACTTCAAGGAGCACTGGATTGATTTTGTCGCCAGTATCCCGGCCATTGAAATCTTCCGCCTCGCCCGTTTTCTGCAGGTATTGCGTGTTATCCGCCTGATCAAACAAACCCGCCACCTGATGTTGTCTTCCCTCAAGGACAGAATTCAGACGACACTGGCTACCATGATGGTGGCACTGGTGATATTGATTGGTGCGTCTGGCCTGTCTATTTATCTGATTGAATTCGATCTGCCCAATGCCAATATTCGCACTGCTGAAGATGCTATCTGGTGGAGCCTGGTGACCATATCGACTGTCGGCTATGGAGATTATTATCCGGTATCTACCGCCGGTCGCGTGGTCAGCATATTGTTGATAATAAGCGGCGTCAGCTTGTTTGGCGTGATCTCCGGTTACATTGCGTCATACTTTATAACCCCGCAGGAAAAAGACCAGTTAGCGGTGCAAAACAAACGTATTATAAAAATGCAGCAGCACGTGGAAGAACTGGACGAATCGGTTCAGGCCCTGCACAACAAACTTGATAAGTTGCTGGAACTAAAACAGCAAAAGCCCCCTGAACAACAGTGACATTATTGCTCTGGCTGAAACACTCAGAGTAATGCTATTTTCCTCTTGAAACCCTCTGCGTCTTGGCGCCTCTGCCTGATCACCTGGCTTTTTCTTCAATAGTCAGGAAGCGCCAGCCTGCCCGCCACCAGCGCCTGTTTTTGCTGACGGGTCAGAGACTTAACCCAGTGTTCTGCGCGACTGGCCTGGCTGCGATCCCCTACCGGCACCTGATAGATCATTGTCAGTGGCCCCTTACCTTTCAGGGCCTTGGCCGCTTTCGGCCCGCCGGATTGGTGTTCGGTGAAACGCCTGACCGGATCCGGGCTGATGCCGGTATACCAGTGCCCCAGGCGGGTTTCCACCATATATAAATGCCATTGTGCCAAGCCAAAACGCCTATTTTACTTCTGTTAGTGTACAGTTGTACGCTGAAAATCTATAATCATGCGCACTTATAGTTAGCATGTATCATTATACGTCACCGGAGGTTAAGCTTGTCCAGTCCATCCAGACCCTATAGTGTCGCCGAAGAATGGCTCAATGCCGTCAGCCATGGCCTGGGATTTTTTATCGCCATCGCCGGACTGGTGTTTTTGCTGCTACGCAGTGAAGACAACCTCAGCATCATCGCCTCAACCATCTACGGCAGTTCACTCCTGCTGATGTTTCTGACCTCAACCTTATATCACAGCATCACCGCAGAGAAGTTAAAACACTGGCTTAAGTTATTTGACCACAGCGCCATCTATTTATTGATAGCGGGCACTTACACTCCTTTTATGCTTGTGAGTGTTGGCGGTTGGGTTGGCACTCTTGGCACGGTGCTGATTTGGTCTATCGCCGTGGCCGGTGTGGTTTTTAAGTGGTTTGCACGGCATCGTTTTCCGCGTCTGTCGGTAACCCTGTATCTGCTGATGGGATGGCTGGCTGTCGCGTTTATCTACCCTTTGTATCAGGCTTTGCCTGGCGGCGGTTTATGGCTACTGGTGGCAGGCGGTATATGCTTTAGTCTTGGCGTTATCTTCTACACTGCCAAACAACGGCAATACACCCATGCCATCTGGCACCTTTTCGTTATAGCTGGCTGTAGCTGCCATTATCTGGCCATTTACTATTTTGTACTCTGATTCAGCCTAATACTTTTCATCAATCTGCTTTAACTTCTTCTCAAACTGTTCAAGGTGCTCGGACTTGTCATATTCAAAGTGATATTGATTGTGAAAGCCAAAGCGTAACTGCACCTGAGCATCCTCGATAAACACGGTATAGCCATCAAAATCAGTCCAGGCCTTGAGCCCATCAAGCACATGATACTCATCCTGTTGCTTACCGTGCTCACGAATTTTCTCAAATACCGCTAACACAAACCTGCTGTCCACTTCATTCTTCATTGCCGCACTCCTTATACCAATGTGATCAACATAGTTGATCCCCTTTGCCACTACAACCGAATAAGTGTCTGTTTGTACCGACTTATGTGACTTATGCCGAACCTGTTATTACTCTTAGGTGATCAATTAGATCATCACCAACCCGCCATCAGGCAACTGAACAAGGATACAGATCATATCCTGATGGCGGAGCTGGCTGATGAAGCCGGGTATGTACCTCACAATAAAATCAAGATCGCGCTGATTTTCTCCGCCATGCGCCACTTCGCCGATGCCCTGCGCCAGAGCGGATATCAGGTAATCTATTTTCAATACGAGGAGAGCAAACGAGCCGGACTGTGCAATTTCTCACAACTGATCAGGCATCAGTTGCAACAAACTCCATATCAGAAATTGTATTATGTTGAGCCCGGTGAGCACCGGCTGGTAGCGGAATTTGCAAGCCTTAAACAAGAGCTGCAGATACCGGTTAACGCTTTATCTGGCAGTAACTTTATTTTTAGTCGGTCAGAAATGCTGGACTGGTTCAGCAATAAAAAACAACCACGCATGGAGCATTATTATCGCTGGGCAAGGCAGCGAACAGGTCTGCTTATGGACGGCAACCAGCCAGCAGGAGGCCAGTACAACTTTGATAAGCAAAACCGTCAGCCCTGGAAAGTGGATCTTAATCCCCCTAAGCCGGTCGGTTTTACCCCGGATGCGATAACACAGGATGTACTGGAGCTGGTACAACAGGAGTTTGCCGATAACCCCGGCGAGCTGGACAACTTTGCGCTGGCGGTAACCACAGAGCAGGCCAGCGCAGCCCTGGATGACTTTATTCAGCATCGTCTGGCGCTATTTGGTGACTATCAGGATGCCCTGGCCGATGACAACAGCACGGTATTTCACAGCCTGTTGTCTGCCTATATTAATATTGGCTTACTCAGCCCTATGCAGGTATGCCGCGCCGCTATCGGAGCATACGAAAAAGGTCTGACGCCCTTAAATGCCACTGAAGGCTTTGTCAGGCAAATATTGGGCTGGCGTGAATATGTGCGCGGGCTCTATTGGTTTTGCGGCGCGGACTATGAAAACAACAATGCGCTGGATGCAAGGCGCGCCCTTCCGAAGTGGTTCTGGAATGGCAAGACCCATATGCGTTGCGTCAGCCAGGCCATCACCAGTTCGCTGGAGCAGGCCTATGCCCATCATATTCAGCGTCTGATGGTAATTGGCAACTTTGCCCTACTCAGTGGTCTGGATGTTAAAGCGGTATGTCGCTGGTACCTGGCGGTATATGTGGATGCCTTTGAGTGGGTGGAGTTGCCAAACACACTCGGCATGGCCCTGTATGCCGACGGCGGCTTTGTGGCCAGTAAACCCTATGCCGCCAGCGGACGCTACATCAACAAAATGGGCAACCATTGCAAACACTGTGTGTACAGCGTGAACCAGACTACAGGTCATAAAGCCTGCCCTTTTAATGCCCTGTACTGGCATTTTATCGACAAGCATCAGCACAAGTTCAGTGATAATCCCAGAATGGCGCTAATGCTCAGCCAATGGCAGAAGAAATCAGCCGAAGATCAACGGGCACTGCTGGGCTGGGGTCAGAACTTACTGACGAATCTGGATGACTTATGATTAGTCTTAATTAAAAATTGTACCTTACACCGAGTTGCACCAGATTGACCTGCAGATCATCTTCTCCGCGGATATGCTGCGCTTCGAGGCGTAAATCCACTGTTTCGGTCAGAACAAAATCAAAACCCAACCCGACTACACCGGCAATCACCGTATCATCTACTGCACAGCGGGTTGCGTTAAGGTTTGCATTCACCGTCACCTCAGTCGCCTGCCCCTGAGCACATTCACTGCCCTCTGGTAAATAGCTGTCGGCCTGCCACTTAACACTCATCAGTCCTAAGCGGTAAAACAGCGTGCCCGCCTGAGAAGCCGCTTTACCTAAAACCGCCGCATAGATGGCATCTCCCGTCGCACTATTGCTGTCCTCACTGCCAAGGTTGTCAGCAGTCAGTGCATCGGTATCCTCATCAATCAGTTGCTGATAGCCCAGCTCCACAAACCATTGCCGGTGAAACTCATAGCCCATAGCAAAGCTGTATCCAGGTCCCTTGGCGCTGATCTCTTCCTGATCGGCCTCTGCGTAATTTAATCCCAGCAGGCCATACATGGCGCCTTCGGCCTGAGCCCAGGTGCTGGTCAGTAATAAGGCGCCCATCAATCCACTAAGTGTGCGTTTTTTCATAGTTTTCTCTGTTATATCCGTTACGTTAGAGCGTGCTTAAGTCTAGCGTTGTTTACCCCTTTACCGCCAGTCATTTGAAGCCGGTTATTCTCTTATCAATAACACCTGTTCATTAAATTGACATAAAAGTGTCACAGGTTACAATTTTGCTCCCCATCATTAAGCCGAATGCCATGCCCTCAAAGAGCAAAAAGAGTAAAAAAGACAGCCAGTTGCTTATTCGCATCGATAAGCAGACCCGGGATGAGTTTGTGCAAATCTGCGAACAACAAAACACCAAAGCCGCCAAAGAACTGCGCCGTTTTATCCAAAGCTATATCAAACGACATCAGTCACAGGACTGAGTTTCGTTTTTTACTCCTGCCTGTCATAGTTGTTCATAGCGGCGATATTGCGCCAATAGCTCTTCACCCAATGCTTCTTTCAGTGGCTGCAGATAAGGTTCAAAATGCCGCCATTGCTGCGCGGCACGCTTATTAACTGGCTGGCGCACCTGTTCTGAACTCGGTGTCTTGATACTGCGTTTAGTGCGATAGAATTCCAGACACCCGGATTCGAAGGGCAAATTGCAGAAATCCAGCATACGGCGGATCTGCCCTTCGGTATCCTGCAGCAATTCTTCATGCTGAACCTGCAATATCTGCCCGGGTAACACTCTGTTCCAGTGCTCCATCAGTCTCACATAATCTTTGTAATACCCGCCCATGGCTTCAAGACTGTAACTGAAGTCCTGCCCTTCGCCAAATAGCTGTTTAAAACCGCTGAAACAACAGGCCATAGGGTGACGGCGGGCGTCGATAATTTTCGCATTGGGTAATATCAGTTTAATCAGGCCAATATGCAGAAAATTATTTGGCATCTTATCAATAAAAAATGGCGCATTCCCCCGGTATGAGCGGGTGTTGTCGATAAACTGCTCACCGAAGCGGGCGAAGTACTCGTCTTTTATCTCCCACAGGTTGGCTGGATAAGCTGGCGCCTGACTGGCATTGCGACCACGCAGACGCATGGCCAGACCAAGGATATTATGCAGCTCCATGGTGCCATCCACCTTAGAGTGCGAAGCAAGAATTTGTTCCAGCAACGTAGAGCCGGCCCTGGGTAACCCGAGAATAAAGATAGGGTCCGGGTTCGTGGCCCCTAATTGCCCGCGCTTTTCAAATAACTCTGCAGTGCAGTGCTTAATCTGGGCATCCACCATTTGCGTGGTCTTATCAGGCTCGTAGCCAGACTGCTGCTGTTTTAACTGGTTACCACTGGCGTAGTATTCAAAGGCATTCTGGTAGTCCTTTTGATCCTCGAAGGCTTTGCCAAGAGCAAAATAAAAATGAATTTTATCATCCACCGGAGTCTGCTCATCCCCGGCTCTGGCCTGCATGTTATGCACTTCCTGTTCACTAAACCTGTAGGTCTTGGTGTTCGCCAGACTCCAGTAGGCATCACCAAAGTCCTGTCGGTGTTGATAGGCTTTCTGATAGCTGGTGACAGCGGCATCAAACTCACCAATGGCTTTTTGCGCATGTCCCAGTTGCAGATATACATCTGCTGGTTGTGACAGTTTATCCAATACGCTCTGGTAAAGCGCAATGCCTTGCTCATTCTCGCCCAGGCCCACCAGTGCCGCAGCCAGACTGATTTTATGGGCGGAATTGTCCGGCTGGCGCTCCAGCAACCATCTCGCCTGCTGTTCGGCTTTGGCATATTTGCCGGTGCGCAACAGCAAAGTCAGATACTGAGTGCGGGCACTTATGTGTTCCGGGGCCAGCTCTACACAGCTTTCCAGTAAAAATTCGGCATCATCATAGATTTTCAGACGCACACCGATCTCGGCCAGCAAACACATAGCCTCAATATGATGCTTATGCTGCAATAAAAACTGGCGGCACAGTTGTTCCGCCTGCATCAGTTTACCGTCGTACATCAGATCAGATGCCCCCAGCAAAGGTGGCGGTAACTGCTCGAGGGCGCTGATATGCTGCTGTGCCAGCTCCATGGCCTGTTTTTGTCCGGCCTGCTGGTACAAGGCCAGTAAAGCCTTCCAACTGCTTAACAAAGCCGGGTTACACCTTGTGGCCCGATAAAAGGCCTGAGCGGCAGCAAAGTTATCACCTCTGGCCTGAGCCAGATAGCCCTGTTCCTGAAGCGCCCTGGCATGCTCCGGATTCAGCTGAAGTAATCTTTTAAGAGTCTGCTGTGCCTCATCAGGTGCGCCCCGATAACGTTGGCTGACGGCCAGCAAATAATAAAGCTCCTGCATAACAGCCGGTGGCAGTTGCTGCGCCAATAATTCCCTGGCCTGCTCTTCTGCCTGTTCGAAGCTGGCCTGCTGAATCAGTTGCTGGATTTGCCTCAGCATTTCGCCTGTGGGTTTGCTCAATTCATACTCCATCTTAAGTGTGCCTGGCGTCGTTGATGTCATTGTGTGGAGATTAAAACGCAAAAGGCAAGCGCACTGCGCTTGCCTTTTTATATTACGACAAGTGTCTTCTTAGAACGCGTCGTAAGAGAACCGCACACCAATAGTACGGGGGCGGCTGCTTACCACCTTGGGAGTAAACTGCTGGGTATCGATATACTGCATACCACGTTCATCAGTGATGTTGTCGATATACAGCTCAGCAGTCCAGTCGTTGGCTCTGACACCAAAGGCGATATTGGCTACCGCATAGCTTTCCTGCACATAACGGCCACCGGCGAAGGTATTACCTGACTCATCGGTATAGGTGACACCTTCAAACAGCGCTGCCTCTTGCTCGATCTTCAGCCCGCTGCCGGTGCCATAGATCAGTTGGGTAGCATCTTCCATGACATAGGCGTCCATGGTCATCCCCACCAGGCGATCGCCGGTGTAGTTGATGGCACCATTGACGTAACCTTCCCAGCCATTTTCCAGCATGTAGAAATAGCTGGCCTGCAGGTTACCGGAAAATTCCGCCGAGAAAGGTAGGCGGCTGCCTTCCGGCGGCGCAATCCCACGCAGTTCAGTGTTAATCTCTGTCAGTTCCGTATCCAGCCAGCTCATGGCACCATTGAGTACGAAATTGTCTGTGGCATACCACTGGAAATCTGCATCCAGGCCCGTAATTTCGGCGGTACCCACATTATCGGTAAACACCAGGAAACTGATGTTTGTGGGGTCGAAGCGAGACGTCTGCAAATCAGAAATTTCTGAGTAGAACGCAGTGGCATTCACTCTTAAGGTCTGCTCAAGGAAATCCCCTTTCATGCCCAGCTCATAGTTATCCAGGGTATCGGTGGTAGAGTAGACCGGAATACGGAAGTCGGCGAATACACCACTGCTATTTGTGGCGGCACCACCCCCTACCCGGTTAGTGACCGGCGGACGGAACCCTTCTGAATAGGTGGCAAATAACAACACATCATCGTTGACTTTCCAGTCCAGAGAGGCCTTGTAAATGACATCATCCACTGTCACCGTACCGTTTTCATCCACCAGACTGACATCCAGCTGACCGCTGGCGATGGCGTCAATATAGCCCTGAGCCGCTTCTTCACCGAAAAAGTCGATCAGTGCCTGGTCGCTGCCATCACCAAAAGCGCGCAAACGACCGCTGACATCGGCGGTGGTTGTAGAGCCTTTATAGGTATCGTCAATCTCATACCAACGGGCACCCAGAGTCAGCGTCAGGGTATCGGTCAGGTCATATTCGCCCTGACCAAATACCGCTATCTGCTCAATGGTGTGAGTAATGTCGTTAACAAACCCGACTTCAGAGGGGAAGGGGCCGCCATCACTGTTGATGCCTTCATTACCCACCAGAGTTCTTGCCATATCGGGGAACAAGTCCGTATTGGGAATCTTGAACAAGCCGATGGTGGAGAGATCTTGATCGTCATAAAACACACCCGCTGTGAGTCTCCAGCGATTTTCTACCGGGGTATTGAAACGTAACTCGTGCGTGACCCGGCTGGTGTCTGTTTCTTCCTTATAGAATTTGGTCGGATCCAGACATTCCTGTTCTTCCGCTGGCAGGCCAAAATAGCGACACACATAGTAAGCGGAAAAGAGTCCGCCGTTGGTATAACCGGTATAATCAATCAGCGAGTTGATTTCACGATCCAGATAACCACCGGTATACACCACTTCCAGTTGTTTTAAACGCCCTTCCAGGGTCCAGGTGGTTAAACCGAAGTCATCGTCATTGCTCTCAGGCTGAAAGCGGTTAGTTGAGCTTTCACCTTCCAGGTTCGGATCATAAGAGAACACACCCTCGGTGTTAAGTGATTGCTGGGTATGCTGTACCAGCAGGTTCCAGTCGTCATTAATATGGTAAGACGCGCTGAAACGAGCCCCGGAATAGGTTGCATCGTTGATATCATCTTCCACCAGCGCGTCGTTTTTAGGCACCGTTACCGGCGTATTGGCAGGGTCCGCCAGCACACCGCCTGAGATTCGGCTGATCACCTGGGCACTGCCGCGGTAACCGCCGTTGTCGGGATCGTTCAGCACATTGTCTATCCAGCCACCCTGGGAATCATTGTAGGCCGCCACACGCAGCGCCAAATCGTTGGTAGGCGTGATGTTGATATAGCCTTCAACGGAATTGCTCATCTCCCCGCCTTTGGTCGAGCTGATGCTGGTCTTAAAGCCTGCAGCAAAACCCGCATGATCGGGTTTATTGGTGATCATACGCACTGTACCGGCCTGAGAACTGGCACCGAACAACGTACCCTGAGGCCCGGGTAGTACCTCAACCCGCTGCATATCGGTGGCATACACATCCAGATTTCGGCCCTGCATAGACACCGGTTGTTCATCCAGGTAAAACGCTACGGAAGGCTGCAGCGCCTGCACGGTAGACACCGAGATATTGGTCTGGGTGGTGGCCGCACCACGGATATATACTTCGTTCTGCCCAGGCCCCGTGCCCTGGAATACCACATTGGGCAGGAACTCTACGTATTCATTGAAATTGTCCAGCCCCAGTTTCTCAAGCTGCTTACCATTCAGAGCGCTCATTGAAACCGGCACGTCCTGGATAGATTCCGTTCGCTTGGTAGCAGTGACCTGAATGGTTTCAATTTTTCCTTTTTCGCTTTCGTCCTGGGCATACGCCAAAGGGCTGGCAGCGAGTGCTGAAATAACGGCAATACTCAGTTTTTTACGATTAAACATAATTAACTTTGTGTCCCTGAATTGATTTGGTGAGTTGGTGTTGGTTTTAAATTGTGCACATATTATTTTTACACTAATTAATAGTGTTAAGCGATATAGACTGAAAATCAAGTTAACCGGCCTGATCATCGACGATAAGGTGTAAATTTCTACATTATTCGCTGATAATTCGGTTATTACTGCCTGAATAACTGAATTTTCCGAATCATACTAACAGCATGACTACGCACAAGGTGAAAAATAGTTCACCAATATTGATTCGTTGACAAACTAATATTGGTAAATACAGATAAAAAGACGCTTTTCCTGCATTTATTGAGATAATCAGCAGTAAAGTATGGGAGAACCAATGCAAAAACATGATGAGTTATTGATAGCGCTGCGCAAGGTGATAAGGGCCATTGGTCTGCACTCCAAACAACTGGAAAAGCATGTGGATTTAACCGTGCCACAGTTGCTGATTATGGCGGGTATTGCTGATGACAGCGGCCCCATGGTTAAAGAGCTCGCCAGTGCCACCAATCTGAGCCCGGCGACGGTGACCAGTATTCTCGACAGACTTCAGAGTCGAGGGCTTATCCTGCGCCAGCGGGACGCCAAAGACAAACGTAAGGTGGGAGTGTTTCTGACCGAAAAAGGTAAAAGTGTTTACGCCAAGGCGCCGCAACCGCTGCAGGCCAGCTTTGTCAAACGCTTTGCGGAACTTGAGGACTGGGAGCAAAACCAGCTGGTATTTGCGGTACAAAGGCTGGCATCCATGATGGACGCCAAGGATATCGACGCCTCACCTCTGCTGGAAGTCAGCCAGATTATTCAGGGGGATTAATAACAGAGATGTAGGGGCGAATTTATTCGACCAGCAGAGGTGGGAGCGACACCGTTAGCCCAATAAATTGGGCCCTACATAGCTCCATGCCCTCTGTGACTCTCAGTGGTAAATATTGCTTTGGCGTAGCTGGGAAGAAAAAGCACTGAACCACGAAAGGCACGAACAGAAAAACAGAGCAGCCTCACGTTAATGTTCGTGCCTTTCGTGTGGTTCGTGGTTATAAGAAAAATGGCACTGGATTCCCGCCAACAACTGCGGGAATGACCGCCTGTCATGCCCGAATGTAGTTATCGGGCATGTCCAGCACCTTTGATTTCACGGTGTAATTGATCAGTACATTGCTAATTCAATGGCTGCTGGGCATCCAGCAGCCATTGGAAAAAGACAATTAACCACAGAGATACTCAAACTGTATTACTCTCTGTTCCCTGCATCTTGGCGAGATCACCCTGTTTTTTTGTTTGATCTCGCTGAGGCGCAAAGACGCGGAGGTTTGAAAATGTTCTTCTGCTGCCGTCTTCGTGCTCTTCGCGTCCTTCGTGGTTAAAATTATCCGTCTTACTTTGCAAGCTCAGCGAGATCAGTGTTCCCGGATCAGCTGAAAAAGCTAAAACGAGTAAGCCAGCAATGTTCATGGGCAGAAACTATACAAACTGCAATATTGATCTGTCACAATACCTGCGTTCCAGGTTTTACTAAGCTGGTCGTGTTCAATAACGGTGGAGCAAACGATGCTTGAACTGATTCGGGAGAATCCTTTCTATGAACTGACTACCTTATTGGCTCTTGCCGCCCTGGTTGGTGTCATCGGTCAGTTGATGCGCCAGCCTATGATCGTCGGTTTTATAGCTGTTGGCGTATTGGCAGGTCCTTCTGTTCTGAATATCGTACATAGTGCTGACAGTGTAGCCCTATTAGCTGAACTGGCCATCGCAGTGCTGCTGTTTCTTGTTGGTCTTAAACTGGATCTTAAGCTGATAAGAACTCTGGGGCCCGTAGCCTTGGCGACAGGCTTAGGGCAGGTCGCCTTTACTTCTGCAATTGGCTTTGGCATTGGCTTGGCTGTGGGCCTGGATACAATTACTTCTGCCTATGTAGCCGTTGCTCTCACCTTCTCCAGCACCATTATTATTGTCAAACTGCTGTCCGACAAAAAAGAAGTGGACTCCCTGCACGGGCAGATCGCCATTGGTTTTCTGATTGTTCAGGATCTTGTCGTGGTCGTCGCTATGATTACCTTATCGGCAATCGGCGTTGGCGGGACCGGGAATCCGGACTACAGTGATCATCTGCTGCGAATCGCTGGCGGTGGACTGCTTATGCTCATCCTGGTTCTGGTGTTTGCCCGGTTCCTGGCGACACCGCTGCTTAAACGTATCGCCAAAAACACCGAATTGCTGTTGGTATTCTCTATCGCTCTGGCAGCAGTACTGGCCGCCTTAGGACATGGTCTGGGTTTCAGCATGGAACTGGGCGGTTTGCTTGCCGGTGTGGCGCTGGCCTCCACCCCTTACCGTGAATCCATAGTGTCACGGCTGTCGTCACTAAGGGATTTTCTGTTGCTGTTTTTCTTTATTTCCCTGGGTACACAACTGGATCTCTCCTTACTTGGTGAGCAACTGATCCCGGCTCTGGTGTTCTCCCTCTTTGTGCTGATAGGAAATCCGTTGATTGTGGTGATCATTATGGGCTGGATGGGCTACCGCAAACGCACAGGCTTTCTGGCCGGACTGACGGTTGCACAAATCAGTGAGTTCTCTCTGATCTTTGTTGCCATGGGCGTAACCATAGGTCATCTTACCAATGAGGTGCTGGGACTGGTGACGCTGGTGGGTTTGATTACCATCGCCCTTTCGGTCTATATGATCACCTATTCTCATTCCCTGTACCTCAAACTGGAAAAGTGGCTGACACCATTTGAGCGCAGAAACCCATACCGGGAATCTCAGCCTGCACAAAACACCCAGCGTAAAAGCTATGATGCGATTATTTATGGTCTCGGCAGGTTTGGCAGCGAGATCGCAGAGACTCTGTCTGAGCAAGGCTATAGTCTGGCAGTGGTGGACTTTAATCCCGATGTGGTGCAGAAGTGGAACAAACGTGGTATTGATGCCTTTTATGGCGATGCCTGCGACCCGGACTTTATAGAACATTTACCGCTGAGTCACACTCACTGGATCATCTCCACCCTGCCCCGCCATGAGACAGGCCTGACTCATGAAGATCCAAGTCGCTCTCTGATTAGTGCAATCCGCCACCATGGCTTTGAAGGTAAAATTGCACTTGCCAGTTACTATCCGGGAGAAAAGCAACAATTAGATGATTTGGGTGTCGATCTGGTGTTGATGCCATTTAAAGATGCGGCGGCTCAGGCGGCACATATCCTGACCCGCAAAAGTGAAAACGATTAAGGAGCGGTTATGGAAAACATTACACATATATTGTTTTTGTCCAGACCAGATCTGAATCAGGATATGAGCTTGCGCCAGGTGAGGCAACTATGTCAGAAAAGCGGCGCAAAGCTGACCTTGATGGAAGTGATGACACCTGTCTCCCAAAGTCTTTTTATGCCAGAAAAAGTACTGGCAAGTCAGGTTGAATCGAAGCTCACTGAACATGCACAGAAAAGTCTCGACATGATTGCTGAAGATTTTATTCACGCCGGGATACAAACCACCACTCTCGTTGCTAAAGGCAAGCCCGTAATTGAAGTCTTACGCAAGGTTAATGAATTATCTGTGGATCTGCTGATGCTCAATGCCCAGAGCGAAAGCAATCTGAAACAACGCATCTTTGGCAGTACGGCACAGCACTTAATCCGTAAATGCCCTTGTCCGGTGTGGGCAGTAAAAAGCACCTCTTACTATCCGATGCGCAATATTATGGGTGCCGTCGATCTTAACCCTGACAACGATGACAACCAGCGTGCAAATCTGAATCCTGATATTGCAACAACTACAGCTATGCTGGCCGGTTTGCTCAGTGCCAAAGCTCATCTGGTACAGGCCTGGAAACTGGACAACGAGGATCATCTTCAGACGCGTGGGGGGCTGGATGACAGCACCTTTGAACGCTTGCACAGGGATATGCAGCGACACTATGAGTCGAGAATGGCAAATTTCTGCGCTAATGTATTATCAGAACAGCAAACAAAGATTAAAACCCATGTAGTGCATGGTACACCAGCCCATGTGGTGGCCCAACAGACCGACTACCATAATGTTGATTTACTTGTGATGGGCACCCTCAGCCGCCAGGGTATCCTGGGCATGCTGATCGGTAATACAGCTGAGGACATTCTGAACAGTGTGGATTGCTCAGTGCTGGCGTTAAAACCACCAGGCTTTGTCTGCCCGGTGAAATTAGATTAACGACAATTAACCACAGAGGCACAGAGAACACAGAGGTTTTAAGGGGTTGGACCGCTCAAACTGTTTTTATTCTGTGCGCCCCTACGCCTTGGCGAGATCGCCCTGTTTTTTGTTTGATCTCGCTGAGGCGCAAAGACGCAGAGGTTTGAAGATATTCTTCTCTTGCCATCTTCGTGCTCTTAGTGTCCTTCGTGGTTAAAGGCTTTTGGACCACGAAGAGCACGAAGTTAGCGGGAATGACAGGTTAAAATTATCCGTCTTACTTTGCGAGCTCTGCGCCTCAGCGAGATCAGCTGTCCCGGACTAGCTAAAAAAACTAAAGCGGGTAAACAGGGTATATTCAGACTCTGCAACCATCAGTGCGACAAACACCAGCAAACACAGGGGAGGAATCAGAATGGCGCAGATCAGTGCCATACGCTCCCACATCATATGCATAAAAATGGCGATAATCAGCCCGGCCTTGAGAAACATAAAAATCAAAATCAAAGACCAGCGCAGCAGACCTTCAAGCTGAACATAGTCCACCATATAAGACAGGGCACTCAGGATAAACAGCAATACCCAGACCTTCAGATAGAGGCTGATGGGATGCTGCTGCCCTTCAGAGGTTGAAGTATTCATAACTCTCTCCTACCACAAGTAAAAGAATGCAAAAATAAACACCCAGACCAGATCCACAAAGTGCCAGTAGAGGCCTGTGATCTCGATGATCTCATAACCTTTTTTCTCGTAATGACCACGCAGTACTTTGATCGCCACTATGGTCAGATAAATCACACCGATGGACACATGCAGGCCGTGAAAACCTGTGACCATAAAAAATACCGCACCAAACTGCGCCGCCCCCCAGGGGTTCTCCCAGGGACGAACGCCATCTTCAATCAGCTTGGTCCACTCGAACGCCTGCATACCCACAAAGGTCAGACCCAAAAGCGCCGTCAGTAACATCAGCCAGGCCGCTTTGTGGCGGTTTTTGCGATAGCCGTAATTGACCGCCATGGCCATGGTGCCGCTGCTGGTAATAAGGATAAAAGTCATAATGGCGATCAGCACCAGCGGAATAGACTGTCCGGCAATAGTGAGGGCGAAAACATCGGTGGCAGGAGGCCAGGGATCGACGGCGGCAATCCGCACCGCCATATAGCCGATAAGAAAACAGCCAAATACAAAAGTATCACTGAGCAGGAAGATCCACATCATGGCCTTGCCCCAGGGCACCTCAAAGGCCTCTTTATCAGCAGACCAGTCCTGCACCATGCCGCTGAGGCCCTGGGCTTTGGAAGAGCTTTGTGTTGTCATAGTTATTGCCCCAGCCCACAAAATGCGGCAATCGCATCATAGGTTTCCGGCTTGCTGACCAACAATGCAAACAGCAACGCCCACAGCACCAGCAGATAGTGCCAGTAGGTGGCACACAGGCTCACCAGCGAGCCGTTTCCTGCCTTTTTGAGACTAAACAGTGCCATCGCCCAGGCAATCATGCCACCGAGTAAATGGGCGATATGCAGGCCGGTAAATAAATAGAAAAAGCTCAGCGCCGGGCTGTGATTGACAAAAAAGCCCTGGGCCTGAAGTTGTTGCCAGAACACCAGTTGCCCACCGATAAAGGCCGCCGCAAACAAGCCACCAATAAGAATCCCCACCTGTACACTTTTTGCGTTGTTGTGTTTCACGGCCCGGCTGGCCCAGTGAAAACACAAACTGCTTAAGATTAAATAGAGGGTATTCAGCCACAGCTGGCCCCGGTAAAACAGTGGCTGCCCCGGCTCTTCAGCCAGAGGTCGCCAGTCGGGATATTGCGAGCGCATCAGAAAGGCCACAAAGAACAGAAAGAACAGTACAGAAATCACCGATAACAGCACTTTCACCGCTGATTTCTTAACCCGATCAGGGCTTTTCTGTTGGATCTCATTGGTGCCCTCCAGCCAGGGCTTTTCCGTGAGTGTCTGAAAAATGCTCATGCTTTAGCCTCCTCCGGATAGTTTTGTGGCAGATAATCCTGTTCATAGCCCGGCACGCTGTAGTCATAGGCCCAGCGGTGACAGACCGGGATTGTCTCTCCCCAGTTGCCATGGCCCGGTGGTGTGGTCTCAGTCTGCCATTCCAGCGTCGTGGCTTCCCAGGGGTTGGGGCCCGATTCCTTACCTTTGAAATAACTCCAGGCCAGGTTAAACAGGAACACCAGTTGCGCCAGCGCCACAAATATTGCCGCAATGGTGATAAAGGCGTTCAGATCCTTGGCCGAGTCAGGAATAAAGTCATAATTTTCGTAGGCGTAATAGCGTCTGGGCACGCCCAGTACCCCCAGATAGTGCATGGGGAAGAAGATCGCATAGGTACCGATAAAGGTGGCCCAGAAATGGAACTTGCCCATACCGTCATGAAGCATTTTACCGCTCATCTTCGGGTACCAGTGATAGATAGCACCGAAGATCACCAGCACCGGTGACACCCCCATCACCATATGAAAATGTGCCACCACAAAGTAGGTATCCGATAAGGGTAAATCCACCACCACATTACCCAGAAACAACCCGGTCAGCCCGCCGATGGTAAAGGTCGATACGAAACCCAGCGCAAAGAGCATCGGCACTGACATGCGGATATTGCCCTGCCATAGTGTCAGTACCCAGTTATAGACTTTAATCGCGGTAGGCACGGCAATAATCAGGGTAGTGGTGGCAAAGAAGTACCCGAAATAGGGGTTCATGCCGCTCACGTACATATGGTGAGCCCAGACCACAAAGCTCAGAACACCGATGACCACAATGGCCCATACCATCATCCGGTAACCAAAAATATTCTTGCGCGCATGAGTGCTGATCAGATCTGAGACGATACCAAAGGCTGGCAGAGCAACGATATACACCTCGGGATGGCCAAAAAACCAGAACAGGTGCTGGAACAGAATCGGGCTGCCGCCTTCATGGCCCATTTGCTCACCCATCGACAAAATGGCCGGCATAAAGAAGCTGGTGCCAAGAAGTTTATCGAACAGCATCATAATGGCGCTGACAAACAGCGCCGGGAACGCCAACAGGGCCAGCACAGTAGCCATAAAGATGCCCCAGATGGTCAGCGGCATACGCATCAGGGTCATGCCACGGGTGCGGGCCTGTAACACAGTGGTGACATAATTGAGCCCGCCCATGGTGGCGGCGATAATAAATATCCCCAGAGACACCAGCATCAGAATAATACCCCAGTCAGAGCCCGGGGTTCCCGGCAAAATGGCCTGTGGCGGATACAGGGTCCAGCCTGCACCGGTGGGCCCGCCGGTAACAAAGAAGCTGGCCAGCAACACCACCACTGCCAGCAGATAAAACCAGTAGCTGAGCATATTCACAAAGGGAAATACCATGTCCCTGGCGCCCACCATCAGCGGGATCAGATAATTACCAAAGCCGCCCAGAAATATGGCCGTCAGCAGATACACCACCATAATCATGCCATGCATGGTCACGTACTGGTAATAGGCACTGGCATCGATAAAATCAAAACTGCCGGGGAACCCCAGCTGCAAACGCATCAGGGTTGATAACACCAGAGCAATCAGGCCAACAAAGATAGCCGTCAGCGAATACTGAATGGCAATGACCTTATGATCCTGACTCCAGATATATTTGGTCCAGAAACTCTGGGGCGCATGGTGATCCTGTGCTGTCATTACTGTCCACTCCTATTACAGACTCTTAATATATTCGATCAGGGCATCCGCCTGAGCGGTGCTTATCTGAGAGGGCGGCATCACCGGCGGGTAACCTTCAACCACTTTGGCATTGGGCTTAAACATGGACTCTTTCAGATAGGCGTCATCCACCGTCACCGTCTCCCCGCTTGCCAGTGTCCGCTCACTGCCATAAATGCCTTGCCAGCTCGGACCTACCAGGCGGCTGCCATCAACGCTGTGACAGGCGGTACAGCCTTTGCTCTGGGCGAGATCGGCACCGGAAGCCTGGCTGTCTGCACTGCTTTTTTGATTCTCATCCTTGTCGTTGCCCTGAGGCATCTCCCCTTCACTGCCCCGCTCTTTGATAAAGGCGATCACCGACTCTACTTCCAGTTCGCTGAGTTCAAGCTTGGGCATAATCGGGGCGTAGCCTTTTACCACTGTGGCATTGGGCTCCAATATCGCCTCTGTCAGATAATCCTCATCGGCAAGGATTTCGCTGCCATCTTTCATTACCCGGGTTGAACCATAAAGACCGAGCCAGGAGGGCCCGGCGGGGCTGCTCTCAAAGCCGTGACAAGCCATACAGCCTTTTTGCTGTGCCACCTGCTGGCCTTCTTCTGCTTTAACACTGAGCTTCTCCGAGGCATCGCCACTGAGACTCTCAGCAAAGGTAGGTAAACCCGCCAGCCAGTCGTCATACTCCTGCTGTTCCACCACTCTGACAAAAGCACGCATATTAAAATGGCCGATACCACAGTATTCAGCACAGAGAATTTCAAAATCACCGGTGCGGGTGGGCGTAAACCACTGATAGGAGACTTGTCCGGGCACGGAGTCCATCTTGACGCGGAAATTAGGTACATAGAAATTGTGCAGCACGTCTTTGGAGCGCAACAGCAACTTGACAGGACGATCAACCGGCAGCAGCAATGTATTGCTGGTCAGCAACCTGTCATCCTGCCCGGTTTCATCCAGTGGATCGACACCAAAGGAATTGTCTGTGCTGATATGCCCGATAGCACTTTTACCCAGTTCGCCATCTTCACCAGGAAAGCGAAAACTCCAGGACCATTGCTGCCCCACCACTTCAACCTGATGAGCATCTTCGGGCACATTGACAAAATCGGCATAGACAATCAGCCCGGGGGCGAGCATGGCAATAATGCCGACACTGGTCCCCAGAGTCAGCCACCACTCAAGTTTCTTATTCTCAGGCTCATACTGGGCCTTGCGCTCTGGGGTATGGCGGAACTTGATCACCGCATAAGCAATAAAGAAGTTAACCGCGATAAACACCACCGCCGTGATCACTAAGGTGATCAGCATGGTGACATCTATGCTGCCCCAGTTGGAGGCGATAGGAGTAATATTCCAGGGGGACAGAAAATGAAACAGCACCGAGCCCAAAACCAGGATAACCAGAACAACAGCGAACGCCATATCCTCAACCCTTTTTATTATTCAGTCCTGATGACTCCCTGCCATGGCTTATCGTGTGGCAGACTCATCAACGCATCCTTGACGTTGAAAAAAACATCAAACTGATTGTTTTTTAACCATTTGTGACAAGTGTAGGCAGGCTTTTAAAATTTCGCGAATATGAATATCAATAAAATTTACGACATGTTTACAGCACCCGAAAACAATGGGCCGGACGCTAAAAGGCTGTCATAATTTGCTTTTTGGCAAGGGTTAGCCCTTACTTACCTGAGAAGAACTAAGTAGGTTTCCGCCCTCAGGGAAGTGAACCATGTCACAAGACAAGCGTTCGGGCTCTGCTGCTGTTCCCGCAACTAAAAGATATTGGGTCTTGGCACTATTGCTGGTGCTGGGTTTCAGTGTTTTTGCCTACTACCGTTACATGGATCTGCAGGACAGAGTCATCAGTCAGGATTACTACCGGATACTTTACGAAGCCTCTAATCACTTTAATGAGAATCTGATCAAGCTGAACAGTCTGTATCAGTACGATGCGGGTGTCAGCGCGCTGCGTTCATTATTCCCGAGCTTCAGACGAGAGAAAAAGCCACTTTCCGGCAGCAATAACAAACTGAACAAATCGGAGTATGTGCAACAATCAGCCCCGCAACGCAGCACTGACTTTAAGCTCAGCCACCATGAGTTGACAATCACAAGCCAGGAATTTACCGACAGAATACAGGTAGAAGATATATTGCCCTTTCCTGAGCAGGGGTTCAGTCAATACCTGTTTGCCGATGGCGAGGGCATTGTCTTAACCAGCAGCGGCGATGAGAAAAGTATCTCTGTGGTGGATCTCACCAGTATTAAGCAGGCATTGTATCAGCAGCAAACCCAATGGCGCATGGATCAACAAGGCGCCCAGGACAGTGCCAAACTGAGTCTCCCCAGCCTCAGCCGGCATATCGATATGACCCTGTCTCATGGCGAATACCGGGTTTTTCTCTACCCTTTCAGGCTCGAAACCCCTGTAACAGCGACAGTATCGGACACCGCAGGATCAGCAGATAGTGCCAGAACCGGCAAATTACACAGTTTCTATCTGGTGGGGCTGTTGCCAAAACACCAACTGAGTAATAAAGAAAGCGGGGGCTGGAATCTGTCGATGCTTATCATCAGCCTGGTCAGTCTGATTTTTGTCTGGTTGTTGCTGCGCCTGCTACTGATGCCTCTGCACCACGCTATGGGACGACTTTATCGCTATGGCTTTTACTGTATCAGCTATGCCCTGTTTATCCTGCTTGGCGCCTGGCTGCTTGCTTCACTGGAACACCGGCAATTGCACCATTTTAAAGCACAAATGGCTGCGGATTATGCGCTGCAGATTTCCGCAGAACTGAAACAGGACCTTCAGACAGTGTTTTCTGAACTGGAGCAATATCAAAGCTTCTATCGCTATCTGGTACGACACTTTTTGCCACTTGAACAGACCTTACGTCATAGCTGCAAGTCTGAGGATGAGGAGACAAGACCTGATTTTTGTGCTCCCAACATCCGTGATCTAACCTTCTATGGCATAACCTCCAGTGCCCGCTGGCTGCTGCCCAGGCAGCAACAGTTCCAACCTTTTAACTACCAGCGCCTTAGTCCCGACAGCAAACTAATGGATATTTATCATCAGGATTTTGTGCTCAGCCCACAAGGGCAAGATCTGAGTATGTACCTCAAACACCCCATTGATACCGGGATGTTTAAAAGCATCTTTACCATCAATCCGGATGCCAGACTGACCCTGCCGAGTATCTACTTTTATGAAAATGGCGCCACATCAATCTATGACCTGTCTCACCGGGATTATTTCAAGCAAGTCCGGGATATGCGTGGCTTTAGTCTGCCCAGAGCGAACAGTAACGGCAAGTTTGAGCATATCTACATCCAGCGTCTGTTGAATATCGACAACGGCACCCGTGGCACCACCATATCCATGCCCCTGTATTCGGCTGGTGATTCCGGTGACAACACAGAGACTCCAGATGGTTTTGTATTGGGTGCCGACATTATCCTGCCCTCGGTCAGCCTCAGAGCGCCACACCAACAGGATTTAATCTTTATGGTGGTCAATCGCAAGCGCGGACAGGTACTGTTTCATACTCACAGTGATCGCACCCTGACAGAAAACATTTTCCACCTCGGTGACGAAACGTCCGCCGTCGCCCGTTGGCTCAAGGCCGGCCTGGACAGTGATGGAAATAGCAACAAACAGATCTTCAGTGGCCATTATCATGGACAAAGCGGGCAATTCGCGGTCCACCCGGCACCAATAGATGAGTGGGCGGTGCTGGTGTTCTACCCCGACAGCACCCTTAAGGCCCACCAGTTCACTCAATTTCTGTTTTATGCCATGGCAATGGGTCTGATGTTATTACTCTGCTGGCTGCTCCTGTTAGTTATTCGCATCGGTAAACTATCCACTTATCTGCATAACATGCTGCCCAGAGGGCTTCACCTCTCCCATGGCTGCCTGTTTTTCTCGCTGGTGATTTACCTGAGCGCGGTTTTCTGGGTCGTGGCCAAAATCATGCTTTTTCCGGATATGACACTGATGAATCTGCTGTTAAGCCTGTTGCTCTGTTTTATCTTAATCTGTACCGGCCTGCTACTCTGGGCCCGCATAACCAACACTGAAACAAGCAGCCATGGCCGATGGCTTGTGATACTGGTGTTGCTCGTATTTATCCCCGGCCAGGCTGTGTATCTGGCCCCCACGTCTTCTTTACCCCTTAAAAATCTGCTGCAGTATTATCAGAACTATCATTGTGCAGCCTGGAACCAGGAGCGAAGCGAACGCCACAAGATTGCGCTGAACAACTACCCCAACTCAGTCACTCACCAGCGTATTGCCCCCCAACAACTGCTACCCGCTGCGGCAACACAAGGCGGGCAATGTGAAGGATTTTTGCTGTCAGTCAACACTGATGACTATCCGGCGCTGACTACCCTGTCGGGTTTCCGGTATGCCTGGCAATGGCTCAAAAATCTGGCACAACAGCCAGGCCCCGAGTTCTCAGCACCACAGTTAACCCTCCTCAGGGCTGGGATCACTCAACCCCGGGCCATCATCGCCCTGTATTTATTACTGATGTTACTGCTGCCGGCGATCTGGGTACTGTTCCATCGCAATCTTTTGTGGCAGCGGCTGGATTATCCGCCTTCTTACCTGAGTAACCTGCGTATCTTTAAGCGGCGTGATAAGAGCGCCCTGACCCCAGGCATTCATCCGGGGTTAACTATTCAGATCGCAGCGCCTCAGCACAACGGCATTCACCTTAGTTTGTTGCTGGGAATGACGACACAGGAAGTGGCTGATGAGCTCATCGGCAGATTCACCGAGCTGATGTCACTCTGCCCGCAACTGATGGCCTGCCATAAACAAAATCAGAGTTTCTCAAACCTTAAAATCAATCTTAAACGGGTGGAGGACTCCGGCGCGCTGCAAGTAGAGTTATGGGATATCGAAAGCAGTCTGGAACAGCCTCAACAACGCCAGTGTCTGCTTGAGCTGATCATGCAACTCAAATCACTGGTACTGCTGGGCAAACTGCATGGACTGAGGATCCTGACTGAGTTCCATACGCTCAATCGTATACGCCAGAAAAAACAAATACTGGCCGGGAGTGCGCCTGCTATCAGCGAAGTGGAATACCTGTCCTGGGCTGAATGCCTGATGGATTTCAGGGTGATACCGCCCAAAGGTCTGCTCAGGGCTCTGCACTATCCCACTTTAGACAAAGAAATCGCCGCACTGCCCGAACTCGGCAGCTGTCTGGGTGCTGAGCAGGTTATTGCCAGTGAACACAACGCTGAGAAGGACGGATCGCCGGAGCAGACCATCAAACTGCTGCTGATCCTCGCCGATGCATTCTATCGCTTTAAATGGGAGTCCTGCAGTAATGTTGAAAAACTGGCGCTCTATCATCTGGCCAAGGGCGATCATCTGAACCCGCTGAATAAAGAGATGATCGAACAACTGCTGCTCGATGGCCTGATCAAAATTACAGACAATGACATTCAGATTGCGAATCAGAGTTTCAGACAGTTTATTCTCAATGCCGAACCTAAAAACGCCATCGCGGAGCTTATTCATCAGAGCGAAGCCGGCACCTGGAAAACTATCGCTTACCTATTGGTTTACTGATCATTATCATCATAGGCGGCATGGCTATCACTTCGGGCCAGTCTATTCCTATTATTATTGCCTCGGTAGCCGGCGTGATGGGCACCCTTGCCAGCCTCGCCAACAGCGCAAATCTGCTAAGAGGGCAGATTAAATAAACAGGCAATACCACCATTGTTCAAAAATCCCGCGATTTGCACGCTAATTCTGCGAACGTCATTGAATCTCGGAAGTAACGGTTCACTTACCCACATTTATATGGATAATTCGCGCCCGCGTCATATGGTTTGACGCTTAATCAAAAGGAATCATTAAATGAACAAAACTATAGTTTTTGCCTCTTTATTCAGCGCTGCACTAATCGCTCTCCCAGCCTCAGCCACCGCACCTAACTGGAACAATGTGGAAATCTCCTACGCCAAGGTCGACATCGATGAGCTTGACGATATCTCTTTGAAAGGTTTCAGTGCTGCAGGCACTGCATTAATTGGCAATGACTTTTTCCTCCAGGGTCGCTTTACCTCTGTTTCGGATACGGTACGTGTTTTCAGCACCAAAACCAAAGTCGATCTGGACTGGACCACCCTCGGGCTGGGCTATCGTTATGCCGCCACATCCAGCACAGATGTCTACGCTACGCTGGCGTATGAGGGACTGGATGTTAAAGCCTCAGCGCTGGGTTCATCTTTCTCTGAAGACGAGAACGGCTATAGCATCGCAGCTGGTGTACGCAGCATGCTGACCGACAAATTAGAAGCAAAAGGCAGTATTTCTTATATGGATATTGGTGATGGCTCCGATACCGCCTTCGAAATCGGTGGCAGCTATTATTTCACCCCGGCAATCGCCGCCGGTGCCAGCTATCTTAAAACCCAGGATCTGGATGTTCTGATGCTCACCGGCCGTTACAGCTTCTGATTTTTATCTGAGTAATAGTTATCTGCAGGAAGTCTCGAACACCCGTGACTTCCTTTTAGCACCCATGTCAATCACTGGCGCGGCTATGAATCATCCCCTGTAACAATTCACCTTCTCTTTTCTGCCTTGCTACCGCTCCAATAACATTTTATAACTACCCACCGTATGCAAGACTAGCACCTGTCAGATGACAGAATAGCTCCGGGCCATCAATCAAAGGGAAACTCAATGCATAACGAGGAATTTGTCAATCCGCAACTCAATGAGCTGCCCGATATTGAGGAGCTTGAATTCACGCCCATGTCACGGCTCTACCCAAAACTTAATCTGCTGGTTAATCTGTGTTTTTTCCTGTTATTGTTGCTGGTCACTGTGGCGCTGCAATGGCAAAGCTGGCTCAGTTTGCCCCAGTTTATCACCGCTCATCTGGACAGCACCCGACTGGGGCTGAGCATCGCTGCGGTAGTGATCCCCGGCTATTTCTATCTGGCAGATAAACGCAAAGGTTATGCGCTGCGTCAGCACGACCTCAGTTATCGTAGCGGGCTCATTTTTATCAGTGTGACGACCCAGCCGGTGCTGCGCATTCAGCATGTGGAACTCAAACGCGGGCCGATTGAGCGCAAGGCCGGCCTGGCCAGCCTTCAGGTTTTCAGCGCCGGCGGCGCCATGCACACCTTTGCCATTCCCGGCCTGCCGCTGGCTAAAGCCAAGCAAATACGTCGGTTTATCCTTGAGCACAAAGACATTGCCCAACATGACTGAACCCCATGACGAGAAACAACTGACAATACAGCAGAACCAATGGCAGAAACTGCCGCTGATTGCCATTGTTTACTTCAGTTTCAATCTGCTGCGCCAGATAGTCGGGCAATTTATCTACCTGATCCCGGCCTTGTTGATTGGCTACTCGACTATCATCGAAAACTTGCCAGAGGCTATTGCGGGAGCATTAATACTGCTGGGCGTTGTGCTTGGCAGCAGTTGGCTGAAATTTCATTTTTACCGCTTCCGGCTCAGTCACGATCATATTCAGATACGCTCCGGAGTGCTGAGTAAAAAGCATCTGGATTTACCCTTTCATCGCATCCATAACGTGAAACTGGAACAGCCCCTGTTCTACCGGCCCGGCAACCATACCTGCGTGGTACTGGACACTGCCGGCTCAAGCAAAGATGAAGCTAAGATCTTTGCCCTGCCCATGCAACAGGCCTTATCTCTCAAATCAGCCATTGTCCACTTTGCCAGCCAACCCGCAGCCAGCAATGGCGCGCCAGAGAACGAGGCCGCCGATCCGTCAGTGCCTGTAACTGAACCACAGGAAGTGGAGCTGAATCGCCGCTCACTGTCAGATTTGGTGATCCACGGGGTAACCAGTAACCGCATCTGGATCTTTTTAGGCGGCCTGGCGCCTTTTTTTGACAATATCTTTGAATGGCTGGCCGGAGTAATGATGTCTTCGGGATTGGATCTGGAAGCCATGCTCGACCCTTCTGAGCAAACACTGTGGCAGTATAGCCTGACGCTGCTGACACTGATTTTCCTGGCAATGTTGATTCTCACCCTGTTTTCGGTGCTTGGCGCCATCATCAGCTTTTACGGCTACCGACTGAGTCGCCTGAATGACCGATATATCCGTCGCAGCGGCCTGTTTACCCGCCATGAGGTTTCCATGCGCCGCTCCCGTCTGCAAATGCTGGTGCGCAGACAAGACTGGCTGGACCGCCTGATTGGCCGTATTAATCTTAAGCTGGAGCAGTTCAACGCCAATATTGAACATGGCCAGATGATGATGCTAAATAATAAGATCATTGTCCCTTCCATTAAAGCCGATGAGTGTGAGGCTCTGCTTAAAGACATCTACCCTGACAACCGGCTCAGCGAGATTGATTATCAGCCTGTTGACCGGCGTTTTTTTTGGCGGCATTGTCTGTTTGCGCTGTTGCTGCACGCTGGTATCGCCCTACTGCTGGCCCCTGAGGCCATAGCACTTTTCATCACCGGGTTAAGCCTGTTACTGGTTTGCACCCTGATTTACCTGCGCTGGAAACGCTGGGGCTTTGCCATCGACAATAACTTTGTTTATATCCGCAAGGGTTTGTTTGGTGTGGATTATTACAGTTTTGCCCTGAGCAAAATCCAGCAGACCCGATTCGCACAGAGTATCTGGATGAAGCCCTATAACCTCTGTTCTGTGACCCTGATACTGGCCTGTGGCGGCCAGAGCATTCCCTTTATCCGCTGCCAGCAGGGTCGCCAGATTATCAATACCGGGCTATTCGAGGTGGAGGCCCATAAAGCCTCCTGGATGTAAAACGAACCCGCATAAAGTCGCAGTTAGTCGCGACTAAACACGGTTCTTCCACCAACAATAGTGCGCTGTACCTGCACATCGGCGATTTGTTCTGCCTCGATACTGAACAGATCCTGATCGAGAATCACCAGATCTGCCAGCTTACCAGGTGCCAGAGAACCTTTGATTTTCTCCTCTGCCGAGGCATAGGCGGCACCGCGGGTATAGGCTATCAGTGCCTGCTCCAGACTGATTTTCTGTTCCGGCACCCAGCCCTGAGGATTATTATCATCTAGGGTTCTGCGCGTTACCGCCGCATAAATCCCCATGATCGGCGAGACCGGTGCCACAAACCAGTCGCTGCCAAAAGCCAGATGAGCATCGGCGTTGAGCAGATCTCTGAAGGCATAAGTGGTTTTTGCCCGCTCGGCACCTATCACCCGTTCTGCCCAGCGACCGTCGTCGATAGCGTGATAGGGCTGCATACTGGCAATCACATCAAGTTCACTGAAACGAATAATATCTTCAGGTTCTATATGCTGGGCATGTTCAATGCGCCAGCGCCTGTCGACACCACCCTGAACCTCCTCTATGCCAGCATATATATCCAGCAGTCTGCCGATGGCCCGATCGCCAATGGCATGCACCATCAACTGTAAACCGGCGCGGTCCGCAGCCGTGATCCATTCTTCCATCTGCTCAGGAGGGTTGATAAAAAATCCACTGTCATCGGGCGTATCCGTATAGGGTTCGTAAAACGCTGCCGTATGTGAACCCAGTGAACCATCCATAAAGCCTTTTACGCCACCGACTTTGAGCCACTCATCGCCGCGACCGTGCTCGGCCACATAATTAGCCACCTTCTGCCAGGTTTCCAGCGGCTCCACCGCATAAATCCGGGTGCGCAGCTGGCCCTTTTCATGAGCACGCTGGTAGGTACGCAAACTGCGCATACTCTGCCAGTCACCCATATCATGCACGCTGGTGATACCCCTGCTGGCCACATGTTCACTGGCAGCTTCAAGGGCGGCATCGAGTTGCGTTTCGTCAGGCTCGGGGATCGCAGACTGAACCAGATTCATGGCATTATCTTTAAGCACCCCGGTGGGATTACCCTGGCTATCACGGACTATCTCACCGCCTTCCACATCCGGGGTGTCACTATCGACCCCGGCAAGCTCAAGGGCCAGGGAGTTTGCCAGCGCCATATGCCCGTCCAGACGCATCACAAACACCGGATGCTCAGGCGTCAGCTCATCGATCCATTCCCGACTGGGCAGTTCGCCCCCCCAGTTTTCATGATCCCACTCACCATTTAAGATCCATTGCCCCTCGGGCACACTTGTAGCAAAATCGCCGATACGCTGGCTGAACTCTTGTGGTGTTTTCGCATCCCGCAACTGTACCGACGACAGCCCCATACCACCGATGAGAAAATGTACATGGCTGTCAATAAAGCCCGGTAACACCAGATTGCCGCCCGCATCGATCAATTCGGTGCTATCGCCAATAAAACCATTAATCTCAACTTCACTGCCTACCGCAAGAATTTTCTCTCCCTCAATAGCCACCGCTTCGGCCCATGGATTATGGGGGTCGGCGGTCCATACTTTAGCCTGAATGATCACCGTATCGGCAACCGGCAATCTCGTGACCGGCCCCTCGGTGCAGGCGGCTAATACTGCCGTTACCACCAGTACCAGAATCAGCCAATAACCACCGCGACGACCTGGGTTGGCATCTGCCAGATATTCTGTTTTCACCTGTTATTTCCTTATCATCAGCAGCCGTGGCAACCTGCAGCGGCCACGGCTTATCTCAGCACATGTAAAAAGTGCATATGTTTATGATAATGATCGATGATGTCACCAATCACCGCGTCCCGCGACCAGCCCAATACATCATAATCCTGGCCACCTTCACCAAGATGTACCTCGGCGCGAAAATAGAGTTTATCCTCAGCCATCTTTTCCGGGTCGGCCTCAGACTCAGGAGTTAAAAATGCAGGACGTACATGTGGCCTGAGCACAATCTCATAGACAAAATCGATTTCCTCACCATGTATGACTTTAAAGCCAAGACGGTCGGGATCCTCTTTGGTCACGTCCACTTGGTAGCCTTTGTCCCGCATTTCCCTGGCGACATCCTCAAACGCCGGTGTGGCAACTTTCTGAATAAAACGCCTGCCCACTTCCTTACTCGGATAATCGACAATATTTTGCAAACGTTCCCGCCAGTTTTTGGTACCCATAGTAGCGGCGGTCAGATAATTGTTCTGCAGTGCATCGCGTTTCTGCACATCCACACGCAGAGCCTTAATCAGCCCGTAAGTTGCAATCAGCAAAACAATGGTAAAAGGCAACGCACTGGCAATCGCCATGGTCTGCAAGGCCCCGAGTCCTCCGGCAAGCAACAGTACAATAGCCACCACGCCCTCGCCACTGGCCCAGAATACCCGTTGCCAAAGCGCCGTATCGTCACGGCCATTGGAACAAAGCATATCCACTACCATGGAGCCTGAATCTGACGAGGTGACAAAAAACACGATCACCATCAGGGTTGCCAACAGCGACAGGATATTGGAGAGCGGAAATTGTTCCAGAAAAGCAAACAGGGCAATCGACACATCTTTTTGCACCATTTGCCCCAACTCTGTCACCCCTTGATTGAGGATCAGCTCAATAGCGGAATTACCAAAAAAGGTCATCCACATCAGGGTAAAGCCTGTGGGTACCAGCAACACGCCCAGAACAAACTCGCGAATGGTACGCCCCCGGGACACCCGGGCGATAAACAGTCCCACAAAAGGCGCCCAGGAAAGCCACCAGCCCCAGTAAAACACTGTCCAGCCGCCTATCCAGTCGGTTTTTTCATAGGCGAACAGATTAAAAGTTTTGCCGACAATATCGGAAAGGTAGGAACCGGTATTCTGCACAAAGGCCTGCAACAAAAATACCGTCGGGCCAAGCAGCAGAACAAAGAGCAATAATGCCACGGCCAGAATCATATTGAGCTCAGATAAGCGGCGGATCCCTTTATCCAGACCTGTGGTGACCGAGATCACGGCCAATGCAGTAATGCCGATAATCAGCAATATCTGCATGTTAGTACTGATCGGCATCTCAAACAGATAGTTAAAACCGGCATTGACCTGTGCCACCCCGTAACCTAAGGATGTGGCCACACCAAATAGCGTGCCGATTACCGCAAACACATCCACAGCATGACCTATGGGACCATAAATGCGTTCACCGATAAGCGGATAAAGAGCAGAACGCAGAGTCAGCGGCAGACCATGACGATAGGCAAAAAATGCCAGAATCAGCGCCACAATGGCATAGATAGCCCAGGCGTGCAGGCCCCAGTGAAAGAAGGTGATCTTCATGGCTTCCCTGGCCGCATCTACGGTGGCCGGGTCGCCCGTTGGTGGCGCCAGAAAGTGCATAACCGGTTCGGCGACACCGAAAAACATCAGCCCGATCCCCATACCCGCGGAAAACAGCATAGCGAACCAGGTACCCATGCCATAATCAGGTACCGAATGGTCGGGGCCAAGCTTGATACTGCCGAATCGGGAAAAGCCCAGATACAGTACAGAGACCAGGATAACGGCCACCGCAACCACATAGAACCAACTGCCATTGGTAATAATCGCCGCTTGCACCGTTTTAAATGTTGCGTCAGCGGTATCTGGAGAAATAACCGAGAACAGCAGGATCAGCAGAATCAATCCGGTTGCAGGATAAAACACATTAGGGTTAATCTTCGCCGGGGTGTTCTCCGACATCCTCAGAACTCCTTATTATTTGCATTTCTATATACACCCTGCCCTTGTCAGGCCTGAAAAACAAGTTCTCCTGAAATTACCTGGCTTATACCAACAGGATTAAGTATATCAATACCAAACAGGTTGCAGCTAAACACCGCGCCCTGAATTACTACCGAACTAATACAGCGAGTCCGTTTTGGTCTTTATCGCTCCTGACGACGTAATAGACAAACACTTCTGCATGCCAGTACATACCCGGCACTGACGGATTGCTCCGTCTCCCAGAAGGCCCGTAAGTAACTTATTAACTCATTCATGGGTGGATAGCCAATGTTCAGACTGTTCCGGCGTGATCCGACGAAAAAACTGCGTAAGCAATATGATGCCAAACTTGAACAGGCAATGCTGGCACAACGTCGTGGCGATATAAGAGGCTATGCTCAGTTGACAAGCGAAGCCGAACAGCTTTGGCAGGAACTGCAACAGAAACAACAGCAATAAAACGGAGAAACCAATGTCTCAACCGACACTGTTACGTCAAAGCCTGATGCTGATATTTTTTCTGGTTGTGACTTATGCCGTCGCGGCCATTGGCAGCATCGCCTCGGTCAGTGCGCCGGCCTTTTATCAGCAACTGAACCAGCCCTCCTGGGCGCCGCCTGCCTGGTTATTTGGCCCGGTGTGGACATTATTGTATACGCTGATGGCCATTGCCGCCTGGCTGGTGTGGCGTAGTAGTCACTCTGCGAAGAAACAGGCGCTTGGCTTATACGCGCTGCAACTGGTTTTTAACGGCCTGTGGAGCTGGTTATTTTTCACCTGGTCCATGGGCGCGCTGGCCTTTATCGAAATACTGCTGCTTTGGTGTCTGATTCTGCTGACCATGGGCAGCTTCTGGCGCTGCAATAAAACCGCCGGTGCCTTGTTTGCGCCTTATCTGCTTTGGGTCAGTTTCGCGACCCTGCTTAACTGGACACTCTGGCAAGCCAACCCGGGCTTACTCTGAATCAGCTCCTGAGAAGCTTCCCCAGGTTTTTCCGGGTACAGTCCTGTTCATCTGCAGAGTAACTCAGGGGCACCGGCATCCGCCTGCGGCGCCAGTTTTTTGATCAAAGCCTGAACAAAGCGCTTAGGAGAATCCCTGTCCATATTGAAATACAATGAGGGCTCAATAAGTTCGAGCTCCATTACCCTATAGCTTTGTTGATAACGGATAAAATCCAGCCGGGCGTAAAGGGTCTTACCCGGAATGGCCTTAAGAGATTTCTCTGCCAGCACCAACAGCTCCGGGTCGGGCTGCACAAGAAAAAGCTGCCCGCCGTGCTCTTCCTGAACCCTGAAATCTCCCGGCTTGGGAACCTTACGAATGGCGTGACTGAAACGGTTATCAAAGTAAAACAATGAAAACTCCCCTTCCTCCAGCACATTATCGATAAAGGGCTGAAGCATATGTTTACGCCCCGAAAAAACCGCCTTCAGTTCACTGAGTTTTTGCTGATAATCAGAAGCGCTGAGCCGGTAGGTGTGGCCGGCACTGGCACTGACGACAGGCTTGATAATCAGCTCTTCACAGTCGAAACTGGCAAAGGCATTAGCCACCTGCTCTGCATTAAATTCCTGTTGCCAGAGGGTGGGAACAACAGGTACTCCTTCGGCGCTAAGATCTTTGAGATATTCCTTACTGATATTCCAGCGCACAATTCCGAGGTCGTTAAACAGCAAGGTTCGCTGACTAATCTGAGCCAGCACGCCCAGAAACTCATCCGGATACTGCTGATAATCCCAGCAACTGCGCAGTATTACCGCATCAAACCTGCCCCAATCCACATCATTTTGCCGCCAGGACAGCGTTTCAACCTGCCAGCCCTGCTCCGCCATAGGTGCAATCAGTAAATCATCATAGACATAATAATCACCCATATGGTCCATGGATAAAAACGCGCAGGTCTTCATAAGCTCACTCAATATAAAGGCTACAACAAAAAAGGTTGATTAAAAATGCACGGCAATTGCTGTATCAATCTCCGCCACCGACGCATTTTTACTAGCGATAGTGGCATCGGATTCAGATTAATCAGACTCAGGCAGAAAGCGCCCCGGCAAATACTTGTCGAATAGCTGCCGGTAGAAATCCGTTTTAACTACGTTATCCAGAGCACTCTGGAACTGCTCAACCAAAGCCCTGTCCATAGTGCAACTGAAAGCAAAGCAGGTAACCGCATCCTGGATATGATAAACAGCATGAAAACCCTCTGCCCGGTACCCCTGCTCATTAATCATGATACCCGCGGAGCGCTGATCGTAGACGAACAGTTCGATACGCCCCTTCTCCATCATTTCCAGATTGGCTGACAAGGATACATTGCTGGAAATATTCATCTGACGGTCCAGCTTTTCCAGCAACAGCTGCTCACCAATACCCCGGATTATCCTCCGGGCGGATTATTCCCGCATCGCTTTTAACGCCGCGGCCCAGCGATGCAACTCTTTAAGCATATCGGTGGCAGAGTTTTTGTGAGGCTCTTCTGCGGTAAACTCACGCTTATCATCCACTTTATTCCAGGGCATCTGCACCAGCACGCCCTCCGGGATCGGCATCATTTTCACCGCGGTAACCAGTTGTTTAGCCAGTTGCGCAGAACGCAATCCGCCAGAAACACCGCCGTAACTGACAAAACCACAGGGTTTATAATTCCACTCGTTGTAAATAAAGTTCAGGGCATTAAAAAACGTCGGTGGCGGGCAGAAGTTATACTCGGGGATCACAAACACATAGGCATCTGCCTGTTCGATTTTGGCCGACCAGGCTTTGGTATGATCTTTCTGATAATCCTGCTGACGGGGATGATTAGGTTCGTCATAGACCGGCAGGTTGTAATCAGCAATATCCACCAGCTCAGAGACAAAACTGCTGTGTTGGCCTGCAAACTCGTTGAACCACTTCCCCACCGGGGGGCCAATCCGCCCGGGCCGGGTGCTGCATATCACTGTTTGTAGCTTTAACTGCATCATACTCTCCTTTGTTATCCGGATTATCGGTCAATAAAAACAATGTTCTATACGAATCCGCCCTGATTATGGTTTTCCGGCCCGTGCCGATCAATATGTTCAATAAGGGCAGGAAAAAAGTGCTCAAAACACTGCTCAAATTCAGCGTAATGCGCCTCAATTTCTTCAATACTACCCCAAAAGCGGTTGGCAAAGCGGATCCGACCGGCAATGCGATCCAAAGCATAGCCCACTCCGTCCAGCGTCTGATATTGCAGCAGCCAGTTGTGTTCAAGCATGCTTGCTACCACTTTTTGCATCCGCGGTGGCATATCGGGTAAGGCCTGATCAAGATGCGAGTAGGTGAGCTGAAAAAAGCGCTGCGGCTCCAGGTCGCTATAATTCTGCCAGTGGCGCAGCAAAAAATGATCAAACAGCACATCCATGGCGATTCCGGCAAAACGTCTGCGCTCAGGGCTGAAACGGCGCTTAGCCCGCTTTACCAAAGGATGGCTATCGGTAAAGCGATCCACCAGCCGGTGATTTTCCAGCCCTTCTAACACCGGCTGTGGATAGCAACTGAGATCCACACCTTTGCAAAAGTCTCCGAGCAGATTTCCCATGCGGGATGGTGGGTTTGGCCTGGCCAGAAACAGATGAGCTAAATAGTTCATACGCCAAGCCTATATCAGATTTGGCTGACTATGAAGTATGGATAGATTTCATCAGCCAGGCATAGGCGGTATTAAAAGCCGTTTCCTGAAACTGTTTAAGACCGGTTTCGGCAAAAGGTACCGCCAGAGGATTGCGGCGCAGAGACTCTTTGATATCCGTCGGGCTGAACACCACCACCTCCAGATTATCAATCAGCTCGATGGCCGCTTCCAGTTTAAAACCAATGGCGCCCCCGGCAAACTTGCCCTTGGCCGGGCGCTGGCGAATGATCACCTTCTCAATCTTGTAGTCTGCCACCAGCTTGGCAAAGGTACTCTGAAAATGCTTCAGCCCCTTGGCACTTGTATCGGCCAGCGTCAGTTTCCGGCTGCGACAATCAGGCACATGAAACAGCCCGTCTATCAGAGACAACAAACAAATATTCGCTTCATTACCTTTTAAATCAACACCACAGACTTTCATAACTTCTCCTAAGCATCATTGGCCGACAGTATGATACCAATTCGCATAAGTAATTGGATTAAATATCTGCCGGCTCTGGCTTGCGCTGAGGGTTGATGACGAGCAATTAAACTGTTTTAGCCGGTTTGTTAAAAAAACCGGTAACCTTACTGACTACGGCTTTTCTGGCATCCACCATAGCCACACCCAGTATCAGCGCGGTAAACCAGAATGCCACTTCGGTGATCACCGCCACCACAGCAACCACTGCAAGGGTTATATTCTTATCTGCTGACAGCAACAAGGCGGCAGCCATGCCCAGCCAGCAAAGTAGCACCAAAGACCAGATAACAGTCAGGGTGCGTTTTTTATTCAGTTGACGAAATGATTTCAGCCTAAACATAATGCGTGCTCCATTTGTTGATGTCCCCACAATGGGGATTCACAGATTGCAGTCGGCTTATTACCACAAAGCTTACAAAAATATTTTTGTAAGCTTTGTGGTGATGACACGACTATAGGGCCAAAGACAAATCAGGCTGAGGATTTCGGAGTCATGACACTTGGCAGATAACAACAGGGATAACAAAAGCGGCCAGGGGGAACAAACTGTCCAGCAATACTGGTCAAGAATTATCAGGGCCGCGTCCGGCTATGAGGCTCGTCCGGCTATGCGTGATGAACTGGCCCAGGATATGGCCCTGGCGGTCTGGCGTTCCTTATCAGCTTTTAGCGGTCAGTGTGCGCTGAACACTTATATTTACCGCGTGATCCACAATGTTGCGGTGGATCATATTCGTCGCCACAGCCGGACTACGGAATATGAGTTAACTGACGAGATAGAAGATGACAATATCAGTCCCGAATCCGATTTAATCCATAGCCGTCGCCAGCAAAAACTGATCATCGCGGTTAACCGACTTCCTTTAAGTCTGCGCCAGGTGATACTGCTAAAGCTGGAAGATTTGAATAACACCGAGATCGGCGAGGTGCTGGGCCTCAGTGACAGTAATGTTGCAGTAAGGCTAAACCGGGCAAAGCAGAAACTATCAGAACTACTGGCAGGAGCAGAGGAATGAAAAAAGATGAGTTATCCGGGTTGTCTGAACTTTGGCAATCAGCGCCGGAGCAACCCGCTGTTGAGCTGGACAAATTAAAACGCCGCCACAAAAAGCAGTTCTGGCTGATGACGTTTAACGTGATTACCGAGACCATACTGGTGATAGCCGTTGGCTACCTGTTTATAACACAACTCCGAGCCGATACGGACCTGATGCAATCAATATGGCTGGGCTTTGCTTTTTTCTGGAGCAGCGTGACCTACCTTTTGCTGAACCGCAGCCGGTTACATAGTTTCCGTTTACTCAGGAACAAAACGCTGACGGAATCGATTCCTGAACATATCAGCCTGATTAAACAGGAAATTCTGCGTTGGCAGCTGAGCTGGACTGCCACGTTGATCTTCACTCTGGTATTAGCGCTTCTGGTTGGTGTCGATTACCTGGCAACAGGTACCATCACCGTCGATATACCGCGCTTACTGCTGGCGGTCTTCACACTGCTACTGGCGCTATTATTTTTCCGTCACAAAAAGCGCACGGCAGAAATAATCCTCAAGCGACTCTCAGAATAACGCAGCCTGTCTGGAGACTAACAAATATCCATGGATGGAGGCGCCGGTCTTTTTGCGAGCGATAAAAATGCGTTTTTGGCAGTAAAAATGCCCAGCTGGTTGTAAGTGTTTTTCCCTGCCCACGACTAATAGTCCTGAAATTTATCAATCAGGAAACACAACATGTACCGAATTATCTATATTATCGCACTGATTCTGACACTTATCTGGCCAGCATTATCAGTCGCCGCCGCCCCTTCGACATTGTATATTAATGCCACCCTGATTCATCCTGAGGACAACAAGATAGTCAAAAATGGCTATCTGCTGGTCAGCGATGGCCGTTTTGTCGCAGTGGGTCAGAACAAGCCAACTCTCAACGGTCAATATCAGGTGGTGGATCTGCAAGGGAAATATGTCACTGCGGGCTTTATTGATACTCATGCACATATCACTCTGGGTGAAGTCAGCTACCAGGCAGAAGGTCAGAATATTACCTTCCATGCCGCCAACAGTCTTGAAATCGGCCGCTGGAATGGAGACAAACTGCTGCAACATGGTATTACCACAATTCGTAACCCGGGTGGCGATACCAAGGCTAACTTAGCCTACAAGAAAGCTCAGCAAGATGGTCAGCTAAAAGGCCCTAAAGCCTTTGTGGCCGGAGCGATTATCAACACCCAAGCTTTTGATGGACTGGTGGCAGAGGTAAGCACCAATGAAACGATCCATCGCGAGATCCGCGAGCAGGCCCGACTTGGCGTTGACTACATCAAACTCTACACCGGCCTTAGCAAAGAACAAATCGCTGCCGCAGTAGACAGTGCCGACGCACTTCAGTTACCGGTTATTGCTCACCTTGAGGATATCAGCTGGATTGCAGGGGCAGAGCTTGGCATTGATCATCTGGTACATGCCATGCCGGTCTCACCAGACCTGCTTGAGCACAATCAACGGCAGCACTATCTGCAACACCGTCGTCCTGGCAGTTTCAGCTGGTTTGAATGGTATCAGCAGGTGTCGCTGGAAAGCCAACAGATCAATCAGCTCACGCAGACACTGACAACCACAAACACCGCAGTAGATCCCACTCTGATTGTGTTTTACAACGCATTTTTTGCTGATCGGCCACAGGTGACGGCACATGAAGAACTGGAACTGGTTCATCCTGACTTACTTAACAACTGGCGCAGGTTCTATCATTTCAATATCGGCTGGCAGGCAGAGGATTATCAACAAGCAAAGCAGGTCTGGCCCATAGTACTGGCCTTTGTAAAACTTTTGCATGAACGCGGTGTCACCCTTAGTATCGGCACCGACCTTGGCAATCCCTGGGTAATCCCCGGGCTAAGCTATCATCAGGAAATGGCGCTGATGGCCGATGCCGGACTTACCCCGATGCAAATTCTGGCTATGGCTACTCACAAAGGCGCCGAGGTACTGGGTCAGACCAGGCATCTTGGACGACTGGCTCCGGGTCTGATTGCCGACTTTGTCGTATTCAGCTCCGATCCCAGTCAGTCTGTTGCGAATACCCGTGATATTGCAATGGTGATACAGGCTGGAAAGCAGGTCTATCAGAGATGAGTGTATGCCGGGCTTCGGGAGAAGGGCATGGATGCCCGGAGTAAAACGCCGCCTTGATCCAAGCCCTTCTGGCTCGCTCTGAGAGGGCAATTATCTGTGTGGATTGGTATTACGTTGCTGAGCGTGGTTGCGAAAGGCAAAGTCGCATATAATGGTTGATATGCATTCCACTGTCGGTTTTATTTACACCACTTTACCGACTTTTACTGCGCAAAACTTGTAAACAATTGAAATAAAACGATTATTTACTATTGGCACAGCAACTGCATAAATTTGGGTTCAACAGTAGTTTCAGGATACAAGCAATGTTTAAAACGTCTTTGCTAATAATCGCAGCCCTGATTGGTTTTCAGGCCAGCGCAGCGACGCAAGTCTGGGATTTGAGTAATTCTTCCGGAACATCCAGCTCTCTGAGCATGAATATCAATGGTGTCAATGCCAATATTACGGGTTGGTCCGGAACAGGCTACCAGAATATGAGGCAGGCCTGGATTGGCCAGTGGTCGAGTGGTTCAGGGGTCATTCACGACTGGAACGAATATAACAGCAATACACATCACTCAATGGATAATTCAGGTCAGTATGATGCAATGCTGATTACCTTTGATCAGGAAGTATCCCTGGACAGTTTCAGCATTGGCTGGCACTACAATGATTCAGATGTTTCAGTTGCTGCTTATACTGGTAACGGCAGTATGACTGATTTATCCGGCACCAGCTGGAATTCATTTCTGACCAGTGGCTGGACATCGCAGGGCAGTTTTTCTGACGTTGCCAACAATACTTATCAGAGTATTTCTCCTACGGTCACGTCTAAATCCTGGCTGATTAGTGCTTACAATCCGTTTATCGCCAATATGGGCTGGTCAACAGGTAACGACTTCATGAAGTTAAGCGGGCTGCAAACCAGCCAGAAAATAACGACAGAAGTGCCGGAACCCGCTGCCATCGCACTGTTTTTATTAGGCCTTGCCACCCTGGCAGGACGCAAGAGAAACGTCTGATCCTTTCTTACACAGACAGTTATGGGGTAGAGTAATCTACCCCTTTCTCGTTTTTGGTTGCTGTTTATGAAGTCGATTCTTATCGCACTGACCTTGCTACTCTGGGTTGGAGCCTCACTGGCCCAGGATTTTGCGGAACATTACGAAGCTGCTATAGCGTCCTACGATAAAGGCAAACACGAAGACGCTTTTATTCACCTTAAAAACGCCCTGCAAGATAACCCCGACCACCTTCCCTCCACACTGCTGATGGGTAATGTCTATTTCGACACTGGCAATATGCAAGCCGCCGAGCAGCTTTTTATGGAGGCGCTGGAACTGGGGGCCGACCTGAACCTAGTGCTGCCGTTGCTTGGCAGCAGCCTGATTCTTCAGAATAAAGTTGATGCTCTGATCGCTTTTGAAGATCGCTATGACACGCTTAGCCGCAGGGGTAAATTCGAATGGCATCTGCTCCGTGGGCAGGCCTATCTTCTGCGGCAGCGCCCGGAGCAAGCTGATGCACAGTTCAGTCAGGCCAAAGCGCTGTTTCCGGATGAAGTCCGGGCTATAAATACAATGGCAACATTTTACATGCAACAGCGCCGACATGGCGAAGCTGAAGCGTTGATTAATCAGTCAATTGAAAAAGCCCCTGATAATGAGAAATCCTGGCAACTGAAAGGTGATATTGCGCTCAGGCAAGGACAGTTTGACCAGGCGCTAAGCGCTTTTAACAAGGCCTATGCGATCGACACCGATGATTTACTTATTCTGCGCGGCCTAACTCACAGCCATTTTAGCCTCGCCAATTATGAGCAGGCCCGCAAGTATAACGAGCTATTGTTAGAGCTTAACCCGCTTGAGCCTACGGCCAATATCCTCAAGTCCTGGATGTTGAGCTATCAGGGTAACCCTGAGGCCGCCAAAGAGCAGTTAATGACGCTTAGCCAGAACCTGGCCGAACTTGATCCAGATGGACTTCTCTACAAGGGCAGCAACAGCTACGTACATGGTCTTTCAGAGTACATGCAGGGTAATATGGAATCGGCTCAGCGTATTTTGCTGAAACATACAGAAAGGCAGCCTGCAGATACCAAGGCGTTGCGCCTGCTGGCTGAAACCTATATCAGCAAAGATAACGCTGACAGGGCGATCATCTTACTGGAAAAGCATCAGAGCCGGGTCATCAACGATCTTGACCTGGGGTTGCTGTTAATCAACCTTTACTTCACCCAGGATAACCTGTTCCGGGCTGAAAAAACCCTGGAAGCATTACAAAGCCGTTTCGATAGTGCTCCCTCGCTGAAATATACTCAGGCAGATTTACTGGCCAGACAGGGAAAATATGCCAAAGCGCTGGAGAATATTGAGCAGCTTGAGACAACAGCTCAACAGCTGAGGTTTCAATTGCTAAAAGCAAAACTCTTGCTGCGAATGGGCGATGAGGAACAAGCAGATAGCATTATTACGAAGCTGGTCGCGCAACATCCCGAGCACCATCAAACACTGAACCTGTATTCCACATTATTAATCGCCAGGAAGCAGTTTGAGCAGGCGGAAATAACTATCCGTAAAGTGCTGGCTAAAGACAACGACAACGATACCGCGAACTTCAATCTGGCGCTGCTATATGAGGCCAGAGAAGATTATTCTGAAGCCGGTAATGTCCTCCGGGAGTTTCTAAAAGATCGCCCGGCCCATATTCCTGCTCTGCTGAAACTGGCCGACCTGGAAATACAGTCAGGTAATCAGGAAGCGGCCGCCGCCCAGCTACAGAAAGTGCTCAATTACGCTCCTCAGAACAAAGAAGCTCAGGAGAAAATTCTCAATATTATGTTGCAGCGACGCATGTGGAAAGAGGCGCTGAGTATTGTTGATGGCCTGCGTAAGACAGACCGGTTTAACCCTCAATATATAGGTTTACAGGCCAGATTGTATCTTGAGACCAATGATCCTGAAGCGGCAACGTCCAACCTGAATGTCTTATTCAGTCTGTGGAGTGACGATGCCGGGAAATTACTGGAGCTGGCGACCCTGCAACAACAGGCGGGCGACGCTACCGGAGCCCGCAAGAGCCTCCAGAAAGCCGAACAGTTACAACCCGGAAATAGCGCAATATTGCTTGCACTGACCAGAATGGAGCTGAGCAACGGAAATTTATCTGCCGCCCAAACCCTGCTTGACCGACTCGCAGACACCGATATAAAGCCATCGCAACTCTGGCTGATTAAAGGTGAATATGCCCGTGCCGGTAACAACTGGAACGTCGCCAGCCAGGCGTTCAGCCAGTCTATTGCCGAGGATAACGGCAACCTTGGAGCCATCGTAAGCTTCTATCAGATGACTCTGGATGGCCACCATGCCGGGCAGTTCCATACCGTTATGGAACCCATCATAGAACAAGCCGCAACCCCTGCGTGGATCCGTAAGCTATTGGCCGACAGTTATCTGGTTACCAACAATAATGACAAAGCTCAGCACCACTATGAAGCGCTGTTGGACACCACAGAGTTTAAAGATCATCCGGCAGTGCTGAACAACCTTGCTAATCTCTATGCGGCCTCTGATCTGGACAAAGCCCTGCGCACGGCAGAAAAAGCGCTCACCGCGGCAGGCAACAGCAATCATGCACTGCTGGATACACTGGGCTGGATCCATGCTCGTAAAGGCAATTATGAAAAAGCGTTGTCACGGCTACGCGAAGCCTACGTGTTGAACTCTTCCGATCCGGAAGTCCGCTATCATCTGGGCTATGTCCTGGCCAGGCTGAACCGCAATGAAGAAGCCAGAAGTGAGCTGCGGATAGCGACCAAAGACAGCAGCCATCCCATATATGAGGAAGCGTCATTGCTATTGGAAAGCCTGGATAAATAAGCGTTTTTGCTGTTAGCTGGTGCTACCAAACCTGAATACTGCTTTTCAGACACTCAGGTTTATACCAATCCGCACAGATAATTGCTCACGCTGAGTGGGTAATTATCTGATTAGTTGGCCGCCGTTACCATAAAAGGAAAATTCGCATTGGCGACCTTGCCACTGCCATTTTCTATGGTCACAAACAGGCGGTAAGGCCCCGCGTCTTGTGGTGCCAGAAACTGCATCGTCCCCTTTTTATTGTCAGCAAGCTGTTTTAACGGCAGCGGCTGCGGACGGGATTCGGGATCGCCACCGGATTTAATATCCGTACTCTCCGGTAACACCTCCCAGTCAATGCGAATTTGACTGTCGCTGCCCGGTTGGTAGTCAACAATCACGTCCACCGGCTGGCCGGGTTTAAGGTGCACACTGTCTGTGGCGGCCTGATTCTGTAATTTAAAAGACAAAATCGACGGTGCCCGCTCAACGGGCCATTCACCCGTCCAGAGGTAATGCAGGCTGTCCACCACCTCAGTCGGGTTACCTGCTTCGGTAAACACACCATACCAGGTTGGGGTGGTTTCCTGTTTCTGCCCCCATAAAAACGCGTAGGAGCCCAGCGCTTTACCCGGCGCACCGGCGATGCCCTGCTCATATCTATGCCGATAAATTGCGGCCTTTTCACTGCTGCTTTGCTCAATCGGCACGCCCCAGTCTGTTTTATCAACTTCCCAATGGCCTGTTGGCCCCCACTCCGTCACCACATAAGGGCCGTTATAACCAATTTTATCCAGAGTCTGAGGCAGGGTTTCCAGTCCGCCGTAGATATTAATACTCAGATAGTCAATGCTGGGTACACGACTGGCGATCAGCTCTGCTTTTTCTTTATTGATGCCCGCCGTTACCGTCGTCACCAGATGATATGGGTCGAGGCTTTTGATCATCGCGGCAATCTCTTCAACGGCATACCACATATCGGTGTTGGTATAGAACAAATCGAGTTCATTACCTATGCCCCATGCCAGCAGTGCCGGATGATCTTTGTATTTGAGCACTGTCTCCCGGATTCGCGCCTTCTGCGAAGTGACGGCGGCCTCATCATTATAATCAAAGCCGTGCCGTTCTTTTCCCATACGCAATCCCAGCATTACCGTCAGACCAGCCTGATGGGCATCGTCGAGTATTCGCTCTGCGTTATCAGTGCTCCAGGTACGCAGCGAATTTCCACCGCTTTGGGCCAGATAAGCCAGATGCTGATGCCCTCCGGCTCCCTTTATAAAGTAGGGCTGGCCCTGACGCTCAATAATCCAGTTTCCGTCCTGCTCAACCAGTTTTACCGGAACAGGCGCCATCGTCTTTTGCGCTTTCGCCAACGGCTCTGCGACGCAGACAAAGAAAAGCGACGTCAGCAAACAAATCACGACGAGTTGGGAAAAGCGGAATAGAGACATAAATAAGCCCAGATTGTTGAAAGCGCTTACAAATGTAGTATCGAAGCACCACTGATGGCAAATATATTTTCACAAATGAGCGACTGGAAATTAAAAACCCGGCCAGAGGCCGGGTCAGAAAGAAATGCTTTTAGGGTAAAGGCTACCTGAGTTATTACTCTCCGGCCCCTTTAAAATCGCCACCGCTATGCAGCCAGTCGGCATGCTTGGGGGCCTTCTTGGTACGCGCCCATTCGTCCAGCATATCCGGAGCGACACGCTTGAGTTCGCCCAACATGCCTGGCTTAGCCGTGTTTGCCGCCAGTTCAATACGATGACCATTAGGATCAAAGAAATAAATGGATTTAAAAATCGTATGGTCAGTGGGACCCAATACGTCGACGCCATTGGCTTCCAGCTTCGCTTTCGCGGCCAGCAGCTCATCCATACTCTCTACTTCAAACGCAATATGCTGAACCCATGCTGGGGTATTCTGATCACGGCCCATTTCCGGCGAATTGGGGATCTCAAAAAAGGCCAATACATTACCCATGCCCGCATCCAGAAAAACATGCATGTAAGGGTCAGGCTCTTTAGTAGAAGGCACTTCGTTCTCAGCAATCGCCAGCTGGAAGTCCATGCCCAGCAAGTCACGGTAAAACTCGACCGTCTGCTTGGCATCCTTACAGCGGTAGGCCACATGATGGATACGTTTAATTGCCATTATGCCGTCTCCTCATTTTTCTTTTTGACCACACCACGGTTCACCTGATCACGTTCAATCGACTCAAACAAGGCCTTGAAGTTACCCTCACCGAAGCCTTCATCTTCTTTGCGCTGGATAAACTCAAAGAATACCGGCCCAAGCATCGTCTCAGAGAAAATTTGCAGCAACAGACGAGGCTGACCGCCTTCGGTAGTGCCATCGAGCAGAATACCGCGGGACTGAAGCTCATCAACAGGTTCACCGTGCCCCGGCAAACGCTCTTCCAGCATCTGATAATAGGTCTCGGGGGGCGCCGTCATAAACTTGGTACCCTGCGCCTTGAGGCGGTCCCAGCAGGCCAGCAAATCATCACAGGCAAACGCAATATGCTGGATGCCTTCGCCATTGTATTGCATCAGAAACTCTTCGATCTGACCGCCGCCACCGGCGGCCTCTTCATTCAGCGGAATACGGATTTTGCCGTCAGGTGCGGTCATGGCTTTAGACAACAAACCGGTATATTCACCTTTGATATCGAAATAGCGAATTTCACGGAAGTTAAACAGCTTGGTGTAATAGTTGGCCCAATAATCCATGCGACCGCGATACACATTGTGCGTCAGATGATCCAGAGTATGGAAACCACAACCTTCGGGATGACGATCGACACCTTCAATCCAGTTAAAGTCGATATCGTATATTGTCTCGCCTTCTTTATAGCGGTCGATCAGATACAGGTTGGCCCCACCGATTCCCTTAATCGCAGGTAAACGCAACTCCATCGGCCCGGTAGGAATTTCAACAGGCTGAGCACCTTTTTTCAGGGCTTCTTTATAGGCAAACTGGGCGTTCTTCACCCGAAAGGCCATACCGCAGGCTGAAGGGCCATGCTCTTCAGCGTAGTAAGAAGCGTAACTCCTGGGCTCGTAGTTAGTAATAAAATTAATATCGCCCTGGCGCCACAGTTCAACATCTTTTGATTTATGTACAGCGACCTTAGTAAAGCCCATGGATGCAAATACGGTTTCCAGCACCCCTTTTTTCGGTGCGGTGAATTCCACAAATTCGAAACCGTCCAAACCCATCGGGTTTTCAAATAAATCGGCCATGTTATTGCCTCCTGCCACTGGATCTTGTTTTGTATGCTGCAAAGCCTGTTAAAGCCCGACGCACACTGGAATAATTATGATGGCAGCCAATTTAGTTGCAGTAACAACTATTGTCAATCCGGCCAAATCCGGGGATGATACAGTGGAAACATTAGAGGACAGCAAATGGCAAATAAACAAGACAACCCGGTGCTGAGACTGGAACGCTTTTTTCCTTATCGTTTGTCGATTCTGTCTAATAAAGTCAGTGGTATTATCGCTGACACCTACAAAGACAAATTTGCCATCTCCATTACCGAGTGGCGGATTATGGCTGTACTGGGCGAATGCCCGAATATTTCAGCAGACGAAATTTCAGCCAAAACCCAGATCGAGAAATCCATTTTGAGCCGCTCAGTCAATAAGCTGTTAAAACGTAAACTGATCGAACGAAATATGGCACAAGACGATCGCCGCCGGTCCATTATTCGTTTATCGGCAACGGGCAAGTCTGTCTATGAAGAGATTGTACCGCTGTCATATCAGTATGAACGGGCTCTGCTGGAATGTTTCAGTAAAGAAGAACAGAGTCAGTTCAGTCACCTGATCGACCGCTTGTACGAACACGCCAGTGCTCTGAAGTAATTGAGACGTCTCACAAAAGAACCTGCTCAGATGTTCCATTTCCCTGATTTGTAGATATCCGCCAATAAGCTGAAACATAACTTCTTCTCAGAAAGAGAACGTTTTTCGGAAAAATTTTCTGCCTTTAACCCTTTTGGATGTTTCCGGGCGTTATATCAATGAAGACAACAAAGGGGAAAACAATGAAAACCGCAAACATTATGCCCGAGAGCATCCCGCAAAACTTCATCAAAGTATTCACTTTCAGCATACTTGCAAGTGCAGTAACGTTTGGATTGTTTGTTCTGATGGATACCCTGACTCGTATTGATGAAACGACAAAAGCTGAACAGGCAACTTACATCCCCATTGTCGCCGTGATGGAGGAGCCCAGACTTGAAGAGCCCCGAGAAACGCTACCGGCACCGCCAGAATTATTGATACCTCCGGAGAGAACACGCGCAGAGCCGGTTCAGAATACTGAAGTCCCGGGAATAGGTACAAACTATAACCCAGCTATACCTAAAAGCGATTTTGGCACCGAAACACTGCAAAGCTTTATGCCTTCAGATAACAATGCCATGCCGATCGTCAGAGTTGAACCCAAATATCCTGTTGAGGCCGCAAGAGAAGGTATTGAAGGCTGGGTTAAATTGTCTTTTGATATCAACTCCCTAGGCCAGGTTGAGAACGTAAGAGTACTGGACGCTGAGCCGACCAGAGTATTTGAACGGGAGGCAAAAAGAGCCTTGCTCAGATGGAAATACAAGGCCAAAGTAATAGAAGGCAAAGCGATCAGGCAGTCCGGTCAGGTAGTGATGCTGAGCTTCAATCTCGACAGCTAAGGTAAGGAAACGAATGACTCTGACGGTAGCCATTAAGTCGATTTTTAATATTGAAATCGATAATGACGAACTGATGCGACAATATGTTGTAACTGGAGACAGTAAACTGCTGGCCAGACTTTACGATAATTGCGCTGACGATCTATATCATTACCTGGTCAGCCATGCAGATAAAGAGCTGGCTAATGATGTCAGCCAAAAGACCTGGCTCAGGGTCATCGATAAACGCCACCTTTATCGCAGTAACGGCCAGTTCAGAGCCTGGTTATTTACACTAGCCCGTAATCAGCTGATGGATGAATTCAGACGTATACAACGCCAACCATTATCAGAGCCTGTTGACGTTGTTGCTCAAGCAATAAAAGACCCGGGTGACGATTTGCAAAAACGCTTTGATAAAGCGATAACCAGTTTGCCCTTTTTGCAACGAGAAGCTTTTGTTCTTCATCACGAAGGTTTTGGCCTGCAGGATATTGCCCAAATCACTGGCGAACCTACAGAAACCATAAAAAGCCGGATTCGTTACGCTAAAAAACAACTCAAGAGATTATTGGAGATGGATCATGACTGACTCTGGGAAATCTGTTGAGCAGCTTTATCAACAGAGGAAACGTCAACTGAAGGCGCCCAGGCAAAACCGTGAGTATGTTTTGTCTAAGGCCAATAATCAGACGGGAAAGGGCTTATCAGGTTTCAATTTCTGGAACTGGACGCTTGGAATTTCTCTGTGTGCTGGCGTTATTGTGCTGTTCAGCATTGTCGGGAATGTTCAGCAGCAACTTCAAAGCCCCCCAAGCAAGTTCAGACAATTCACATTCACAGCCTGCACGAAGAAGAGGATCCGTTGTTGGCATCCATTACCAAAATGAAGCAGAGAACCCGTATTGAACAGGAAAAAAACTATGCCAGCTATATGCAAAGCCAGGCGCTGTTGAACGCCCACCATAGTAACAATGCAAGATTAGTGAGTATCGATAGCAGTTGGCAGATAGAAACCTGTGAACAGCAACTCATTGTTCTGACACAGGAGCTGGTAGCGCAAATGAAACATCTTAAGATGCTTGAGCAAAGCCTCAAACAAGGCGATCAAATAGAGATCGCCTTTGACCAACGCGGCAGAATCCTGACGATCAAAGCCCGGTCAGATGGTGCAACCTGTTGAGAAGCTCTGCTGGAATGTTTTAGTTATCAAGAACAAGCTCAGGGTAACAGAGCAGTAACGCCCTGACTTTTATGCTCTGTGGCGCGCAGGTCATAGCTGGCTTTTTTACCGCCGACTGCTATCAGGGCAAAGGTTTACTATATTTCATGCTGCTTGTAGTATCGATTGCCTTCAGAATGACCTGGCTTTATCCCCTATGGAAAACCCTATACTGCTGGCGCCGATACAGGTTGTTGACTTATTCTGCCGCTTCGCCGCAGTCGGTGTTTTGTTCAGTTTACTGCTGAATAGCGTTTATCGTGCAGTGCCAAAGGTCGCCTGGAGTTATGCCGTGCTGGTGGTGTGCTGTGCCGCCTATTTGTTACTCACCGCGCCCATTGCCAATCACCACTATGGGTGGCTACGTCCACCACTGTTATTGCTCACTGATCTCACTTCCCTGGCATTACTGAATCTGTACTGGTTACATACCAAAGATAAAATAGTGCTGTCTGCACTACCACGTTGGGCATTGGCAATCAGCGGCGCCTGGCTACTCTGGATCGGCTATTTCTTTCTGTTTAGGGCGGGACGTGGTCTCTACCATGATATTCATCACGCCCTGTGTTTATCGATATTGGTGTATATCCTGATCGATGCAATAAAAGGCTTTGAGGATGATCTGGTTGAAAAACGCCGGCGCTTACGGCTGATAATGATCCTCACCATCAGCTTTTACATGGTCCTGCTAACGCTGGTTGAGCTGGCTCAGACCAGCCTTAAGGATCATTGGCTATTCAGTCTCGGCAATGCAGCCGCGGCACTGCTGGTAAGCCTTTACTTTACGTACGGATATATCCTTATGGCGGGCCGTCCATCAACCGAGTCGCCTTCCCCACTTCCCAGAGAAAACACAAAGCCTGAACCGCATCCACTGATTGCCGTGCTTACCAGACTCATGGAGGAGGGCTTTTATCAACAAAATGGTTTGACCGTTAATCAACTGGCTCGTGAGCTAAAGGTACCGGCCCATCAGTTGCGCCAGGTGATCAATGCCCAGATGGGCTTTGATAATTTTACCCAGTTCATCAATAGCTACCGCATACCGGCTGTCTGCAATGCGCTATCGGATCCGGATCGCACCTCAGATCCCATACTCACTATTGCACTGGAAGCCGGTTTTAATTCCATCGCCCCTTTTAACCGTGCGTTTAAACAGAAAATGGGCATGACACCCAAAGAATATCGTCATCGATTTCAAAAATGATCAGCATTTTTCAGTATCAATAAGACCTGTGCCGCCTGCTGCTCTAGCCTTCTGAACTCTCGTCCATACTAAGTTCAGGAGCACAAGATGCGCAAAGTTATCTTATTCACGGTTATTTTTATTGTTATCGCCGGTTACATTTTATTGGCGCCGGTTTATCAGTTTTATGCACACAAGAACAAAGCCCCCATGCCCCCGTGGGGCTATCTGACCATTCCTGCTGATAGCCCGGCGTTTTCTGAGGTAATGAATGATCGATATGCGCAGGCAGCTAACAACGCGACTGCGGCACTCGAAACTCATCGCAAACAGATTAACAGCCCGGGGATCTCAGCAGCAGTAGCCATCGATGGTGAACTGGTCTGGCGTGGCGGTTCCGGATGGGCCGATATCGCGGCCGATAACCCCGTCAATGCACAAACCCAGTTTCGTATCGGCAGTACCTCAAAAGCTCTGACGTCAACGTTACTGGCTCGCCTGGTACAAAGAGACATCCTGAATCTGGACACGCCCCTATCCCGTTTCAAATTGACAGAGTTAAATCCGGCCTGGAATACGATCACCCCCAGGCAACTGGCCTCGCATATGGCCGGTATTCCCCATTATAAAGAAAGTACCGAATGGGCTGGCCTGTACCGGTTTATGACCCTTAACACCCGGTATGAGGATGTGCTGGATGCAGTGCGGCTGTTTGATGACAGCGACATGCTCTTTGCACCCGGTGAGAAATTCAGCTATTCCAGCCTGGGCACAGTTTTACTCAGCGCAGTGATGCAGCAAGCCGCTCAGGCTCCCTACCAACAACTGATACACAAGGAAGTACTTACCCCACTGAATATGCAAGACACCTTTGCGGAGCCAGCCATCGGCCAGGCGACAGATGATATGGCCCGCTTTTACTGGCGCCAGGATGAGTCAAAACCCGTTGTCAGGCCATGGCGTGACGTGGATCTGAGCCATCGACTGGCTGGTGGAGGTTTTATCTCTACACCTTCGGATTTAGTTAAGCTGGGGCTGGGGTTTATCAATAACGATTTTATCCAGCCACGTGTTCGCCAGCAGTTCTGGAGTGCACAAACACTGAATAACGGTGAGCCAAACGAACAACATTATGCCATTGGCTGGCGCGTGCCCATGTACGACTATGGTGAGGGTATCGGTAAACTGCTAACCGCCAATCACGGCGGCGTCTCCCGGGGCTCACAAAGCTGGCTGATGGTGATTCCACAGTACAATATGGCAGTGGCGGTAATTATCAACACCACTACTAACATATTCTGGGACTTTGGCAGTGTGTCGACTGAACTTGCCAGGGCTTTTATCGCTGCGCGGCAACAGCACAACTAAAAGGTAGTCCTGTCTTTAAACGGTTTTGGCGACTTGTCTTTTGCCAGACCGTTTTGCATGGCAATGCGCTGATTTTTGCGGCCCAGAATGCGCAACTGAATCAGCCGCTCCCAGAGCAGTGCTCCGCGGGTGTCTTTTTTCCAGGTTTTTTTAAACAGGGCTTTGGCTGCGGCCACCGCATCGGGACTTTTTCCACATAACGTGGTGGCCAGCTGCTGCGCAGATTGAAGAGGCTCGTCGCTGACTTTACTGATAAGCCCATACTCTGCGCCCTGTTCACCACTGAATATTCGTCCGGTCATGGTTAATTCCTGGGCAATATCGACCCGGGTCAGGCGTGACAGGGTTACCGTGCCGCTCATATCCGGAATCAACCCCCACTTGCTTTCCATTATCGATAACCGTGAATCCGGCGTCGCGATACGATAATCACACCCCAGGATAATCTGCATACCACCGCCAAAGCAGTTGCCGTGAACGGCAGCGATCACCGGCATAGGTAAATCCCGCCAGATATGCGCAACGCGCTGAAAGCGATTGTCTTTGGACCAGGGCCATTTAAGAAAGAACTTCACCGCCATAGAGGGCTTTTTCGCCACCGCGGCAAAGTCCAGCCCGGCACAGAAAGATTCACCAGCACCGGCCAGGATCACACAGCGAATGCTGCGATCTGTCTTAATTGCTTTGGCCGCATCCAGCAAGCCATAGAACATGGCTTCATTGAGACCATTGTGCTTATCAGGGCGGTTTAAGGTCACGGTGGCGATAGCGCCCTGTTTTTCCAGTAATACAGTGATATTGGTGCTGTTCATGTTGTGCTCTGCCAAAAGAGGTCTGACCACAGTCTAGCAAGATCCAGGGGGCTTTTCATAACTCAAACCTTGGGCTAACAGCCCTGAAAGTGGCCAGTGTGGATGATTTTTTGCCACAAAACCGGCAAACTCAGCTCTGCAACCAGAGGAAACACAGTGACACTCGACTTTGATAGCGGATTATTATTGATTGGCATGGCCCAGGGGGCGTTCCTGTCTGCCAGCCTGTTGTTAAGAAAACAGGGGCCAAAGCTGGCAAACCGCGTATTAGGCACACTGATGCTGGCACTGACGATGGGACTGGTCACCCACTTTATGACCGTTACACAAAGCTGGTCACAATGGCCAAGACTGTACATTGTTCTCAGCACCAGCATCATGCTGTTCGGCCCGCTGCTGTTTGCATACATTAAACTGCTGACCCGGCGGCAACAGAAACTGTTGTATAAGGATGCCCTTCACCTGCTGCCCTGGGCCGCCTTGCTGGCGCTGTTCACCCCCCTATTACTGATGCCTCAGGCGCAATTATTAGAGAACCTGAGCACCTCGGCCAGGCAGGCAGGCCCGAACTTTGGTCTGCCCTTTATTAAATTACTGCACCTTACTTTGTATACCCTTGCCAGTGCAATCGTGCTGTATCAGCACCAGGCCCGCGTGAATCAGGAGTATTCCTACCATGACAAGGTCAGCCTCAGTTGGCTGCGATTGCTGGTCGCCGGATTCCTGCTGATGGAAGCCAGTTCACTGGTCTTAGTCGTGATGGAGCCTTATTTTCAGTTGCTGGACAAGCTCGACAGCTGGCTATCGCTGGTGCTCATTGTGCTTATTTTTCTGACCGGATATCAGGGCCTTAATCAACCCCAGGTGTTTCTTGGTCTGGACAAGCCACCAACCCCCCTGCCAGTGCGAAAGACACTTCACTTCCCTTCGCACAGCAGGCTGAACTCGCGCAGCGATTGGCGGCGCTGATGTCGCAGCAACAGGTATTCAAAGACCGCTTTTTAAGTCTGCAGACACTGGCCGAACAGGCAAAGGTGAGCCGGCATACCTTATCCCAATACCTGAATGAGGTAGAGGGCTGTCATTTTTACGATTTTGTTAATCGTCATCGTGTGCAGGAGGCCAAAGAGCAGTTGCAACACAGCGCTTCAACCATTCTGGATATCGCCCTGGAGGCAGGCTTTAACAATAAAGCCACCTTTAACTCCGCCTTTCGCAAACATACCGGTATGACACCGAGTCAATACCGACAGCAGCAATAGACGCTCGCCGGCCCCGGAAAAGATAAACTGTGGTATAAACGGAACAATTTTTACCTTATCCGGGACAAATCCGACCTAAACAGACGCCCGTTTGTCTCGCAATCTTTAGTCTTCACTCACCTTAACCAAAACGCAGAGTGAATGATGACACAAACTCAACCCCAAACTCCCTGGCATCAGTGTGGTGCCCTGACCGAAGTACTGTTGGTATTTTTTGCCGGCTCGCTGATCAGCCAGTTATTGTTTTCAATGGCAGGCATCACCAGCACCCCCCTGGCTACTATTGCCCAGCAAGCAGACCCTGATTATCTTGCCTTAAGTGTCGACATAGGTATGATTCTGATTCTGCAGTACGCCGGCTGGATGCTGCTGGCGCTGGTGCTTTGCTGGATACTGACTGGTCGCCCCCTGCACAGCAATGCAATCACGTGCAATGGCCAGCCCTGGCTTAAGTTAATTACCCTTGGCGTGATCATGTGGGCACTGGCAGACATGCCGAATAAAATCCTGTGGCTGCTCGATGCAGAGCTGGACATTGGTCAGAGTGTGCCCTGGCGGGAAGCCCTGCTCAATGCAGAACGCACCATGCAGTGGTGGATCTTTATGGCGGTTGGCAGTTTTGTGCTGGTGCCTGTGCTCGAAGAAGTATTCTGGCGAGGCTATGTACAGGGCCGTTTGCAGCGGGCTTTTTCTCCGGCCGTGGCCATCATCGCCTCCTCACTGATGTTTACCCTCAGCCATTCCCAGTATATTGGTCTCGATCTGTACAACTTCGGCAACATCGCGGGGGTGCTGTTCAGTGCACTGATTATGGGATGGTTACGCTACCAGACCGGGTCTCTGATCCCTGCCATTATCATTCACGCCATTCTCAATACGCCCACCGGAGAGGTTGCTATGTATGTGGTGCCGATACTGATGATCGTTGTGATGCTGTACTTCAGAAATACCATCAACGAACAAATGAGACAATTCTGGCAGCGTTGTACCGAGATAAAACCAGGCGTTATGGATGTGATGGTGACCCTGTTGCTGGCAGCAACCATGCTGGGATTGTCGCTGGCCCCCAGCTCACCATGCAGCTGGGTATGCTGGCTATCCCGGTTAATCTGATTTACCTGCTGACACTGTGGTGGCGCAAACGCGCTTCTGACAAGCAGGAAGCCAATACAGCCTGAGTCAGACTGTGATGGTCTGCTTTAACAGATTGTCGGAATAAATTCCGACCTACATCTTCATCCCTGGACATCGCCGGGAAATGCTCCCTTCCATCCCGGCATACCGTCCATCCCTGGACATAAAAAAGCGACAGCCTGATACCAGCGCTGTCGCTTTTTTTAAGCCCGAACCAAACTAGCGATCGAGGTTCATGACCTTGCTCCAGGCTTTAACAAAGTCCTGTACGAACCTTTCTTTCGAGGTGTCATAAGCATACACCTCGGCGACTGCCCGCAACTCAGAGTTAGAACCAAAGATCAGATCCACCGGAGTGGCGGTCCACTTAGGTTCACCGGACTGGCGGTCCACACCCTGATAGACTCCCTCGGTGTCAGTTTTCTTCCATACCGTGCCCATATCCAGCAAATTCACAAAGAAATCATTGCTGAGCGTACCCGGCCGGTCGGTGAATACACCATGCTCCATGCCCTTATAGTTGGCATCCAGGGCACGCATACCGCCCACCAACACCGTCATCTCAGGCACGGAAAGATTCAGTTGATCGGCTTTATCCACCAGTGTTACCGTTGGTGACTCGTAGCTTCTGCCGGCATCGTAATAGTTACGGAAACCATCGGCAGTCAGTTCCAGAAAACCAAAGGAATTGGTGTCCGTTTGCTGCTGGGTGGCATCACCACGACCAGGCCTGAAGGGTACATCCACCTCAAAACCAGCGTCTTTAGCGGCTTGTTCAATGGCCACCGCACCACCGAGCACAATCATATCCGCCAGTGACACCTTTCTGGGTTTCAGAAAACCGCTATTGGCATCCTGCTGTATGCCTTTGAGCACGTTCAGCACTTTGGCCACTTCATCAGGATTGTTTACCTCCCAGTTTTTTTGCGGAGACAATGCCAGACGGGCACCATTGGCGCCACCACGCATATCTGAATCACGGTAACTGGCCGCTGAAGCCCAGGCGACACGCACCAGTTCAGACACACTCAGATCAGAATCCAGAATCCGTTGCTTAAGCTTTGCCACATCCGCCTGATTAATTGTCGACTCTGTGTCTGCGGCAATCGGATCCTGCCAGATATGAATTTCATCAGGTACTTCACTGCCAAGGAAATTACGTGGCGGACCCATATCCCGATGCGTTAGCTTATACCAGGCCTTAGCGAATGCCTGTTGATAAACCTTTGGATCGGCCAGGAAACGCTCGGCAATTTTGCGATATTCAGGGTCGGCTTTAAGGGCCAGATCGGCGGTGGTCATAACCGGTGGATTAAACTTGCCTTCAATATGCGCATCCGGTACCGCTTTATGCAGTGACTCATCAGTAGGGATCCACTGAATTGCACCAGCCGGACTGCGGGTTTGCTTCCATTCAAAGCCGAGCAGGTTACTTAAATACAAGGAGGTCCAGCGGGTGGGCTGCTGCGTCCAGGCACCTTCCAGCCCACTGGTGACGGTGTCTTCTGAATGGCCCTTGCCACATTTGTTTTTCCAGCCCAGGCCCTGCTCTTCAATACCTGCTGCGCCAGGCTCTTTACCAACACAGTCACCCGGTTTATGGGCGCCGTGCATCTTACCAAAGGTGTGACCTCCGGCGATCAATGCCACGGTTTCTTCATCGTTCATGGCCATACGGCTAAACGCCGTGCGAATATTTTTCGCTGAACCCATGGGATCCGGTTTACCCTTCGGCCCTTCGGGATTCACATAAATCAGCCCCATATGGGTGGCGCCCAAAGGACGCTGTAATTCACCGTCACGGTCTTCACGATCGCTGGCCAGCATTTCCACTTCAGGACCCCAGTAGACAATATCAGGCTCCCAGTCGTCGGCACGGCCACCGGCAAAGCCGTAGGTATCAAAACCCATGTTCTCCAGTGCCACATTCCCGGCCAGCACCATCAAATCGGCCCAGGACAGTGCCTCACCGTATTTTTGTTTAACCGGCCACAGCAAACGTCTGGCTTTATCCAGGTTGCCGTTATCCGGCCAGCTGTTAAGCGGGTCAAAACGCTGCTGGCCACCATCGGCGCCACCGCGGCCGTCCAGAGTGCGGTATGTTCCGGCACTGTGCCAGGTCATACGGATAAAAAATGGGCCATAGTTGCCAAAATCTGCAGGCCACCAATCCTGAGAGGTGGTCAGCAAAGCATCGATATCTTTTTTCGCCGCTTCCAGATCCAGAGTGCTGAACGCCTGTGCGTAGTCAAACTCGGCGCCAAGAGGGTTAGAGCGACCGTCATGATCTCTGAGTGGCGATAAATCCAGTTGTTCCGGCCACCAGAACTGATTCGTTCTGGCCTGACCTGGCTTAACACTGCCGGTGCCTGAAGCACCTTTTGGCTTGGTCATCTCCGCCGTTTCTGCCAGTACCGGTCCGGACAAAAAAGTCAGGCTCACCAGCGTGGCCAGCGCAGAGCGCAGTAGCATGGGTTGTTTATTCATTTTCTGCTTCCTTCATTCACGATTGACTCTGATGATTCAGCGAATCTACCATCGTTATTCACCGGCCACCTGGGCAGTTACTGTCAGGGCAAGAACTGCCCCTTTGCCTGTGGTTTGATGAAAACAGCACAAACCCGCTGTTTTTAATCAAACAGAAGCATAGACACAAAGTTGTGAATTGGGAGTTGAATAAAAGCGATTGTTCTAATCGTGAAAAGCTATACCAGGGCAAAAGGGCAACAGAGAAAAGCGATGTTTAATCAGTCACCCAGTGATTTCAAAAAACGAATTAAGGCTCAGGGTTGCAGAATACGACCAGAGCCGGCTTTCCTGAGCAGGTAGTCATCTATTGCTGTTTCGCCATTAACCAAGACATACCTAAAGCCTTCAGCAAGCCGGTGAGGTGACAGGTAATCAGCCTTAGCCCGCACATTTTCGGGCTTGAATATAACGATGTCGGCCCAGGCCCCCTCTCTGAGCAACCCACGGTCAGTGAGGCCCAGAATCGATGCCGGCAAACCTGTAGCTTTATAGATAGCCTGATGTAATGGAAAAAGCGCTTCTTCAAGGGTCAGGGTTTCAATCAACTTAGCAAAGCTGCCATAGCCTCTGGGGTGAAAACTGGTGGGGCTGCCATCGGAACTGATGGCGATATCCGGCCCCTGTATCAGGCGGTATTGCAGGGCTTCATCCATGACAAAATAGGCCCCGGATGCACCTTGCGGTCCAATAACATCAATCAACAGGTCGGCAAAATGCAGCTGATGTTCACGGGCAACCTGCTCCAGTGTCTTTCCTTTAAACTTCCCCGTGCCCAAAAGCGTGGCCTGAGGCCCATTGCGACTGTTCACTTTATCGCTAAGAAATTGCCTCAGTTCGGCTCGGCGATGTTCACGGGCATAGGAAAAATCAACAGTGGTTTTTGCCCAATCCGGAAACAAAATCGCAATGCCGGTGTAACTGGCCATATAAGGATAGACATCAGCGGTAGTCCGGATGCCCTCTTCTCGGGCCTGACGAAGTTTTAACAGCAGCTGCTCTGCCCGCTCAGCACCCTTGCCATACACAGATTTCAGATGGGATATGTGAACCGGCGCATAACGCCCCTGGGCCAGTAACTCATCAATCGACGCTTCCACGTCGCCGTCGTCTTCATTGCGCATATGGCTGGCAATAATGCGATTGTGCTCTCCGGTTACTTTTGCCAGTTGCTGCAACTCTTCGGCACCGGCATACAGACCAGGCACATACTCCAGGCCCGTGCTCATACCGAAGCAGAATTCAAGGTGCTGCGCTAACAACGCTTTCATCGATTCCATCTGTGACGCCGTGGGTGTGCCCTTTGTTATGCCCAGATGAGCGCGAAGTGATCCGTGCCCAACAAACATGGCCACATTCGGCCCCAACCCACGTCGATGGATCTCATCACGCCAGCTCCTGAAATCATTGATAATCGGACTTGAACCGTCTTGCCCCAGACCAATGGTGGTGACCCCCATGGCAATGAAATTGTCGAATGCAGTCTCCTCTTTCAGGTTTCCATGGGCATGCAGGTCAATAAAACCGGGGGCAGCCACCATGCCGGTAGCTTCGATCAGACGCCCTGTTTTCCACTCATCGCCAAGATCATTACCTATGGCCACGATTCGTCCGTCATTGATGACGATATCCTGAACCTTTTCCGGACTCCCGGAACCATCAATGACCCGCGCCTGCTGAATCAGCAGATCGGCTTCAGGCAGCGCAAAGGCCGCATTGATAAAGCCCAGTAACAAGGTAACCAATCCTGAAAATTTCATCCGGCGCTCCCGTTAATCAATAAAACACAACCCAACAAAGCAATGAAAACAAAGAGTTATAAGGGACTGAGTATCTATCAGGCAAAACATAATCACAACAATGCCGGGCCCATGCTGTCAGGCGCAGAGGCAGAGTGATATTTTCAGGTACAAATCAGCGCCGACATGGCATTGCTTTACAACCCTGTCAAAATAAACCACACTGCTAACATCCTTATCTGCTGGCTCACTTTTTATGCTCGAACAAATCAGTTTTGCCCAGAAACAACGTCTGGCCTACATCGACTTTTGCCTGTTATTTAGAGGGGCCATTTACCGCCAGGATCTGATTAACCGTTTTGAAGTAGGACTGTCGGCAGGCTCGCGGGATTTCAGTATCTACAAAGAGCTTGCTCCGGCTAACCTGAGCTACGATTCAAGAGAAAAACGCTACGTTCAGACCGGCCAGTTTAAACCTGTATTCGAGCACGATGCGCAGCGCACTCTGGTAAAGCTGGCCAACGATATTTCTGATGGCTTTGATGCCATCGGTGATATTCACTTTCCTGTCGAAGCCCCTTCCAGCCTGAATGTGCCGGATATTTTTATCGTCGCAAAACTGGTGCAGGCTATTCTCAGCCAAAAAGCCGTCAATGTGATTTATACCTCCCTTTCCAGTGGTTCCGGCAGCCGCGATCTAGTGCCCCATTCGATTGTGGATAATGGCCTGCGCTGGCATGTGCGGGCTTTTGACCGCAAAACCCAGAGCTTCAGAGATTTTGTCCTGACCCGCATCAGCAAAGTCACCATCAAAGAAGCACCACTGCCCCATGAAAATAGTGAATCCGACCAGGAATGGCAACGGCTGATCCCCTTGCAACTGGTGCCTCACCCCAAAAACGTGCAACACCCTACAGCCATTGAAATGGACTACGGTATGGAAAGCAGCCAGCTACTGATTAATGTCCGTGCTGCCATGGCCGGCTACCTGCTCAGACGCTGGAATGTAGATTGTACCGAGCGGGCCACCCTAAAAGGTGCCGAATATCAGTTATGGCTACAAAACCGCTTTACCCTGAATAATGTGGATAATCTTGCTATCGCACCGGGATATACCCTTTAATCAGTAAAGCATCCTCAGTAAACCTCGGTTGCCGGTAGCTGGCGGTAACAACATCCCCTCTGCACTGCGCGGATTGCAATGCCGGGGTAATAGCGATAGTTTCAACAGGCACAGAATTATACAGACAGAACAATGTCTGCCCGGGGCCCGGCTAATCTCACTTTAGCCGGTTCTGGTTGATGACAAACATCCCCGTATGAAACATAAAAAGAGGATAACGATGAAGATTAAGCAAAAATGGCTAGCCGCCGCAATCACCGCAGCACTGGTTGGCTCCCTGGCCGGTTGCGGACAAAATGCTCAGGCTCCCGACAACAAGGCCGAAAGCGCCACAGAGCAACCACAGAAAATTGACAATCCACTGCTGGCAGAGTGGTCAGGTCCTTTTGGTGGCGTACCCGCCTTCGATAAAATGGAACTGGCCTTGCTTAAACCGGCAATGGAAAAAGGTATAGAGCTACATCTGGCTGAGCTGGATGCCATTGCCTCCCAGCAGGCTGAGCCGACCTTTGACAACACCATTGTGCCTTATGAAAAAGCCGGTGCAGAGATAAGCCGGGTGTACCCGTACTATGGGATATGGCGCTCAAATTTATCATCCCCCGAGTTTCGTGAAATACAGCGCGAACTGGCGCCCAAACTCGCAGAATACCAGTCCGCAATCATTCAGAATGATGCCTTATTTCAGCGTATTAAGGCGGTCTATGAAAGTGATGAGTTGAAACAAATGCGCCCCGATCAGCAACGTCTGGTAAGCCTGATTTATGACAGCTTTGCCAGCAATGGCGCCACCCTGACCGGAGAAGCGAAGAAACGTTACGCCGAAATTAACAAGCAACTTTCAAAACTGCACACCCAGTTCAGTAATAACGTACTGGCCGATGAAGAAGGCTATGTCTTATACCTGACTGAAGATCAACTCGGCGGCTTGCCACAATCTGTGATCGACGCCGCCGCCCAGGCCGCGGCCGAACGCGGTAAAGAAGGCATGTATGCCATCACCAACACTCGCTCCTCCATGGATCCTTTCCTGACTTATTCTACCGAGCGTGAATTGCGTGAACAGGTCTGGAATGACTATTACAGCCGCGGTGACAATGACGGTGAGCACGACAACAATGCCATTATTGCCGAGATCCTCAAACTGCGGGATGAGCGGGTTGAACTGCTTGGCTATGAAAACTATGCCCAGTGGCGGCTGGAAAACCGTATGGCCAAGACACCAGAAAATGCCATGGATCTGATGATGTCAGTGTGGCCCGCAGCCCTGGCACGGGTTGAACAGGAAGTGGCGGATATGCAGGCGATCGCCGATGAAGAGGGCGCCGATATCAGCATAAAGCCCTGGGATTACCGCTACTACGCCGAAAAAGTGCGCAAAGATCGCTACGATCTGGACTCCGACCAAGTAAAACAATATCTGCAACTGGATAAGCTGCGTGAAGCCATGTTCTATGTGGCCGGGCGTTTGTTTAACTTTGACTTTAAACCGGTAGAAGCGGGTAAAGTTCCGGTATTCCATGAAGACGTTAAAGTCTGGGAAGTGACAGACAAAACCAGCGGCGAGCATATTGGCCTGTGGTATCTGGATCCGTTCTCGCGCCAGGGCAAGCGCTCCGGAGCCTGGGCCTACAGTTACCGCAGTCACACCACTTTTGATGGTAAACAAACCGTACTCTCTTCCAATAATTCCAACTTTGTCAAAGGCAAACCCGGTGAGCCGGTGCTGATCAGTTGGGATGACGCCGAAACCTACTTCCACGAATTTGGCCATGCCCTGCACGCACTGGCCTCAAATGTGGCGTACCCCACCCTAAACAGTGGTGTGCGTGATTACACCGAGTTTCAGTCACAACTTCTGGAACGCTGGCTGCTGACCGATGATGTGATTGACAACTACCTGGTACATTATCAGACCGGCGAGCCGATTCCGGCTGAACTGGTAGAGAAGATCAAAAAGGCCGCCACCTTTAACGAAGGCTTTAAAACCACGGAGTATCTGGCCTCGGCATTGGTGGATATGAAACTGCACACCACCGATCCTGAAGGTATCGACCCCGATGCCTTTGAGCGTGAAACCCTCAAAGAACTGGGTATGCCGGAAGAGATTGTGATGCGCCATCGCACACCGCATTTTGGTCATATCTTCTCCGGTGAAGGTTATTCTGCCGGCTATTATGGCTATATGTGGGCAGAGGTGCTCACCTCCGATGCCGCCGAAGCTTTTGCCAGCGCCCCGGGCGGATTTTACGATGAGACCATGGCGAAAAAACTGGTTGAGCATCTGTTCTCCATACGCAATGCCATGGATCCCGCCGAGGCCTATCGTGCCTTCAGAGGCCGTGACGCCGAGGTGGAAGCGCTGATGCGTGACCGTGGCTTCCCGGTAAAATAAGCCACCGCCACGTAAAACAAAGGCGAAGCAGATTAACTGCTTCGCCTTTTTTACTGGCCTGCGCACGGCTAAAAACTCATATCCTGTTTACCTGTAGTCAGTCCGCAACTGGCCTCGTCTTTTTTGCTTAAACCCGCTAATTAGCTTAGGCTCTGGTTATTGCGAAAATTAAACACTCTGCAATGTGACGCTGATTTGGCGAGCAAATCAGATCTTAAAAAACGAGTTCAAGGATATCTGAATGATGAGTAAATTTTTAAAAGCCGTTATCACTGGATCAGTTTTAATTTTCAGTCTCGGGCAGGCATCCGCAGCACCATACAGTTCTGACCAGGTTATCGCCAGTCAGCAACACCAATACAATAAGCAGCAGGTATTGTCATTCTTAGACAATGCTGAAGTACAGAATAAACTGGTTACTCTTGGCGTCAGCCCTGAACAGGCAGAGCAGCGCATTGCCAATATGACCAATGAAGAACTGGATGCCTTAAACAGTCAGATGAATGAGATGCCGGCAGGCGGCATTGTCGGAACCATTGTAACGGTGCTGGTGGTTGTGGCAGTGCTGGATTTGATGGGTATTACTGACGTTTATCCTTTTATCCGACCTATCAGTTAAAAGCTTTTGGCAATCTCACTTTGGCAGGCCGGCCTTATGGCTGGCCTGCTGATGTTACTCAGTGGCTGTCAGACGCCCCAACAGACTCAGCGGTTACTGTCAGCTCCGCCTGAGATAGCACGCCAGCACCTTATTCCTGATATACCTTTTTATCCTCAGCAACAATATTTTTGCGGCCCGACAACGCTCTCTGAGGTAGCCGGTTTTTACGGACTTGAACACAGCCCCAATGATATAGCTCTCAACACCTTTGTTCCTGACCTGGAAGGCAGCCTGCAGGTTGAAATGACAGCCGCTGCCCGGCAACTGGGTCTGCTGGCTTATGCACAGCGCGCCAATATGGAGCAATTGTTAAGTCTGATTGCCGAAAATATTCCGGTGATCGTGCTGCAAAACAACGGTATTGCGATACTTCCGCAATGGCACTATGCCGTAGTGACAGGTTATGACCTTGAAACTGCCGAGGTGATTCTCAATACCGGCGTGACACAAAGGCATCGATTGAATTTTGCGACCTTTGAGCGTACCTGGCAGCGGGGCAATTACTGGATGTTAACGATGTTACCCGGCGACAAAGCCAGTAAGCACCTGGATCCCTTTGTTTATACCAAAGCCTGCCAGGATTTACTCAACACCAACCAGACTGATACCGGGATAGCCGCACTGAAAACCGCCACAAAACAGTGGCCTGAGTACTGGCTGCCCTACTTCTTACTCGCCAATCACTATTTTTCAGAACAACCGCTGGTTGCTGCCAACTGGTTTGCAAAAGGCCTGCCACTGGCAGAGCAGCAAATCTCCTATCTGAACAACTACGCCATACTCCTGAGTTATCTTGATTGTCATGGCAAAGCCATTGAACTCATTGACGCGGCACTGAAGATAAGCCCGGATGACAGCAACCTGCTGGATAGCCAGCAGCAGATTCACGCGGCTCAGGATTCCGAGGGGAAAACACGCGCCCGGTGCCGGCTTGAATCCACCCCGGAGTGATGCGCCAGAGCTCCTGAAAGAGAGGTTGCACTATTTCCATGATGCCAGGCAAACGAGTACGGATCCTGCCTACACGCGCTTATCCTCTGCCTTACTGCGAATAAAGGCTATCGCCTCCTCAGACAGGCAACGGTTGGACAAATAAAATCTGGCCTTGCCCTGATAAAACAACCAGCCCCGCCCGGTTGGCTGTATATCATTGATGTCAGCCCACGCCAGTGTATTATCGACGTAGACCGATTTGGTGTGAATGCCCTGCTCATCAATAATCAGGGTCATTTCGTTATTCGCTGCCCGGCTTAACATCTGCCGGGCCAGCCACCAGGACTTTTTAAAGCGTACATTTAACCCTTCAACCACACCTAACCCTACCAGAAACCAGGCCAGGTAAGCCGTAAACGGAGTTAACCATAATACCGCCATCCCGGCAGTGGCAAGTCCGAGGGCCTTAATATAAGCCCTGATACCGGTTTTAAGGGAGGCGGACTCATCAAAGGTTTCACTGAAATGACTTCTGTCCAGCACATAGGTGGTGGTGTAACTAAATGGCATTGGCGTATCAGGCTGCTGGTAAACAATAGGAGTAATCTAACCTATTCCTGTACGGACGGGATACGTTAAGTCATAAAAAAACAGCATTACAGGCCCCCCTGTTGACGTTGAGGCGTTGTGACTGAGGTCGTAATCCTGACCTTGTGGTTCTTAGTGTTAATCTCTGACGGCCCAATTTGGCTATGTACATTAAAAGAATATCGAACTAATCTGAGTTAGAGATTCAGAATTCTGCAGCAACATTGAGCAGACCGCGCTGTAACACCAGGGCAGGGTGCAGACAATTCAGAAAAATGAATGCGATAGCGGGGGGATATAGCGCTATCGCACACCCTGACTGAAATGCTGTTAACTAAGTGGCTACCAATTGTACTGTGTTTTTCTGTCGGCGTGTCAGCGGCCGAATCGTACCACTTTGCCTCGATAAACCTGCTTGCCGAGCAGGAAGTAGGCAGAATCGTGATCCCTCAGCTCTACCAGAAGATTGGTATTACCGTATCCATCACCCCTCTTCCCGGGAAGCGTGCAGAATACGCGGCAGTGAACAGGCATCTCGACGGTGAAATAATGCGCATATACTCCTACGGTGAAGAAAACCCCACCATGGTGCGTGTTCCTACCCCCTACTACTACCTTGAAACCATGCCCTACGTGCTGAAAAACAGAAATCTGCAGATTCATAACAGAGATGCCCTGTACCGCTTCAGCATTGCCAAAGTAAGAGGCGTAAAGCATACCAATAACATCACTGCCGGAATGACAGATGTACATGATTTTGACTCCACCGCTGAAATCATGCGCATGGTCGCGAAGGGGTTTGTTGATGTGGCCCTCACCAATACACTGGATGGCATGCTGGTATTAAGGGCACTGGAGATGGATATGGTGGTGCCTTCAGGCAAACCCTTAGAACGGCTGGCGCTGTTTCACTACATCCATCAGGATCACAAAGAGTTAGTGCCCCGCATTGATAGCGTAATTACCAACAGCATAGCCAGCGGCGAACTGGCAGAAATGATTACCGCCGCAGAAAAACAGGTTATCGCTAAAGGCGCTGAGCGCCATACTCATTAGAGCCTGGCCGCTGGCAACTGTACCTCTGGCCCACTCCGGCAGGTTCGTCTGCACCCCACAGGGGCCTTATCAATAAGCCGGTAATAAAGCACAAGCATACGGCTTGGTGCTTGTCATAGCGATTCTGGCAATAGATACTAAGATAAGCCTGACTCAGTCAGTGCCACAAAAAGCTTTCATATCTGACAAGGCGAATTATCTTTATAACTTTGCCAGATCTGCTAAATATGTCGTTCATGTCCTTCATCAGGGCCTGTAGTGTGATGGAACAAACAGGCCTGCCGCGCTCCCCGGCCCGGGGTGATGTTAACCATTTACAAAAAGGGATGTAAAAAACTTAATACTGAGGTGTTCATGGAGCACAGAAAACTCTACAACCTGGCATTGGTACTGCTGTTAATAGTAACGTTTGTTGCCATCGTTCTGCAGTTTTTTGTGCTGGAAAAAACGCTGCTACTCCATCCCGGCAACACTGACAATCCTTCAGTAATATCTGATCAAAGTATGGGCGGTGGCTCTGTTGCAACACTGACGGAAAAAGATGGCAATTGGCTTATGGAGTGCAATGTCATTATCACTGATTACAACTGGCCGTTTTGCGAAATCTCGATAAGCTTCTTTGACCAACAACAAAACCAGGCCGGTCAGGGAATAGATCTGTCATCTTTTTCAACTGTTTATCTAAAGGCGCGATATCTTAACAAAGGCCATGACAGCCTCCGCTTTCAGCTTCGGAATTTCAGCCCTGATTACGGCAGTGTCGGTAATCAGAATACATGGAAATATGTCGGTATTGAATACTGGCCAGAAAACGCAACAGGCGCGAATGAAATCCCGATGGAAAGCCTGCAGGTGGCAACCTGGTGGATTGTCGAACAAAGGCTGCCGATAAAATACGCCGTGCCCGAGTTTGATAATGTCATGATGCTGGAACTGGCGACAGGCAATAATATTCAGCCTGGACAGTATTTTATTGAGGTGGAATACATAAAATTTACCGGCAAGTATTTTACCAACAATCAGGTGTTATTTTTCCTTATTTTTCTTTGGGTGAGTTCAGCGATTTGCTTTTTGTTTTTCAGCCTGAAATGGTCACGTAAACGCCTTAATGAAACAGAAAAAAAGGCGGAGGATCTGAGGCAGCTCAATCAGCTACTGAATGTAAAGACAAAAGAGCTAAAAGACAAAGCTGAAAGAGATCCTTTAACGGGCGCTCTTAACAGAGCGGGAATACAGAAAATATTCACCAAGGAGCTTGAGGTACTGTCTCTTATTTTCATCGATATCGATCACTTCAAACCCATAAATGATAATTATGGCCACGCAACTGGTGATGATATTCTTAAGGAGTTTTCTAAAACGATTAGTAAAAATTGTCGGTTCACTGACTTTTTAGCTCGCTGGGGCGGAGAAGAGTTTTTATTGGTATGCCCTAATACCTCATTGTCTGATGCTTATGACCTGGCAAAGGCCTTGCGCAAAATCGTCAGCAAAAAAATCTGGGTGAACAATATCAGATTAACGGCAAGCTTTGGTGTCGCTCAACGGGGAAATGAAACCCCCCGGGCGTTTATAGAACGGGCTGATAAAGCCTTGTACGATGCCAAGGTACGGGGGCGGGACCAGGTGGTACTCTCAGAGTTTAAAGGTTCTTAAACTATTGGCCGATAACAATACTGATACTGAGCAAAATTATCGGCGCCCAGCAGAATCGGGAAGCCTGACCACCCGTTGCGTCGAATTAAGTGGCGAATGTGGTTATTCCCGGCGTAGCGGATTGTAACAATCCAACCTACGCTTAACCAATGCAGTCGAAACTGGTGTGTAGTGCCATGAATAAGCAAACGCTCTACTTTTATATTGAACACTGTTTTTGCGCAGCAGTTCCTTTATCCCTATAGACAGAGAAGCTGTATGCACCTGCCATCCCACCCAAACAATAATCTGACGAGGTTTTATGTTCAGTTTATCCAGTATCCGAAATAAATTAATTCTTATCAGCATCCTGGTTTTAGCTGGAATGGCGGGAATGTCATTAATGCAGAACATCACCAGTGCTAACATGGATAGACTCAGCCAAATCGAGGTGACCACCAATCAGGCCCACAGCGGCATGCTGACCTTGCGGCGCAATGAGAAAGACTTTTTACTCAGAAGTGATACCAGCTACCACGATAAGTTCAATAGCAACTACAATGCGCTGCAGGCCACCACAGAATCACTAAGGTCTGACTTGGCAGAAGTGGGGCTTCCGGAACAAAAAGCCAAGCAACTGGTTGAGATTCTGAGTAAATATAAAGACAAGTTTGATGCGCTACTCCAAAAAAGCGTGGAAATAGGTCTGACACCGCAAACGGGTTTTTATGGCGCCCTCAGAAATGCCGTGCATGCGGCAGAAGAACAGGTAGATAAAGTTGAAAATGACGCCCTCAAAGCAGATATGCTGATGCTCAGGCGCCACGAGAAAGACTTTATGTTGCGCTCGGATATGAAATACTCACAGCGCTTCGATGAAAGCTTTGATGATTTTATGACAACCCTCAGACAAAGCGCGTTACCCGCTCAGAACAAGGAAGAAATTGAACGGTTGATGAACAACTATAATCGCCACTTTGCAGCCTTTGTAGAGGGACAGAAACAATTAGGTCTCACCAGTAAAGAAGGATTAATGGGTCAGGTGCGTGATCAGGTACGTGCCACTGAAGCATTACTAGCTGAGCTTTCTTCAGAAATTCAGGAGCAAATCAAAGATTACCGGGCACAAACCCGTTTACTGTCCTCAGTCGTCAGCACCCTGACCATCATTTTTATTATTGCTGTGGTAATTCTGGTGTCTTTGAGTATCTCCAGACCAGTTAAATACCTGGCAGACTTAATGAAAAAGATCAGTGACGACAAAGACCTGTCCAAACGTTATCAATATGACGGCGCCGATGAAATCAATGCCGTGGGAGACTCGCTGAATCAGATGCTTGAGCGGTTTATGAGTCCATGTACGAGGTGTATCAGTCGACAGAAATGTTGAGCAGCTCAGCGGAAGAATTAAATTCCATCACTGCCAGCACCAGAGATGGCGTTAACCGCCAGCAACACGAGACAGAGTCTGTGGCGGCGGCGATGAACCAAATGACCACCACGGTTCAGGACGTATCCCACTCAGCCTCAGAAGCCGCGGCAGCCTCAAAGCTGGCAGACACCGAATCAGTAAAAGGCCGGCAATTGGTCAATGACGCGGTACAGGGCATTCGTGAGCTGGCACAACAAGTCGAAAAAACCAGTCAGGAAATGAACCTGCTGCAGGAAGAAGCGAAAAATATCTCTACAGTACTGCAGGTGATCAGTGAAATAGCCGAGCAGACTAACCTGCTGGCACTCAATGCGGCCATTGAAGCGGCCAGAGCCGGTGAACAAGGTCGTGGCTTTGCGGTCGTCGCCGATGAAGTGCGCACCCTGGCGTCAAGAAGCCATGATTCAACGGAGCAAATCAGCACCATTATTGAGCGGCTGCAGCAAAAAACCAACTCAGCGGTACAGGTCATGTTGCAGGGGAATCAGCTGGCAGAAAAGTGTGTTGAAAAAGCCGATATTGCCGGCAAAGCGCTGGAAAAAATTACCATTGAGGTTTCTGCTATCAGTGAGAAAAACTATATGATCGCCAGTGCAGCGGATCAGCAAAAGACCGTCTCGGAAGAGATCAACCGCAATGTTGTGAATATTAACGATATTGCCAAAGCATCGACTGAAGCGGCATCACAAACCCTGGAAACCAGCCACTCACTGGCACAACTGGCAACTGAACTGCAAAACGTTGTACAACAATTTAAAATCAGCCAGGTGCAGGCATAACTCAAGCCTGGCAAGATGTTTGGAGGAACTTAAACTTATAGACTGCTAGAGCGCGAAAACGTTAAGCAACCAGTCTGAAAATGAAGAGCTGTGCGACTAAGCATTAACTGATTCAGCAAAAAAGAATCCATAGGTAAATGTAGCTTGTCAGGTTGAACTACCCGTTCAGCCCCGTGTTTTTTAGCTGTCAGGCCAGTCTAAGAGACAAAAGAGGTGGACAGACAAATCGCGGCTAATTCACCTATTGCCTGGGGAGGAAAAGCCTTACCGTCAAGCCCTGTTCACCTGAATCCAAATTGACATGACCGTTATGCAGATTTAGAGCAGCTTTAACAATAGAAAGGCCAAGCCCATACCCTTTGGAGTGCCGGCTGCTATCTACCCGATATAAACGTTGAAATACTCGCTCATGAAGCTCAGCAGGGATACCGGGGCCATTATCTCTAATGACAATTTCACAAGCCTTTTCATGGTTTTCAATATGCAGGGAGATAGTACTCTTTTGCGGTGAATATTTTATCGCATTTTCCAACACGTTAAACACGGCCCGGAAAAGCAGACTTCGCTCACCCTGAACTATCGGGCGGTCTTCATTTTCAGAAAAATGACAGGTCAACCGCTGCCCCTTTTCTTCAGCTAAAGCGCTGGCCAGATCAATCGCATCGGCACAGATTTGTGTGATATCCGTCGGCTCAAATTGCCCCTGCTCCACTCCCTTTTCTAAACGAGATAGCTCCAGCATCGCATTAAATGTTGCCATAACATCGTCCAGGCTCTCGATTAACTCATCTTTCCATTTCCGCTGGGCTGTATCGTTTTCGGTATCATTCAGGTTATCTTCCAGTGAAATACGAATGCGGGTTAACGGAGTACGAAGATCATGTGCGATGTTGTCAGTAACCTGCGCCACTGAATCAATCAATTCATCAATTTCATCCAGCATGCTATTGATTTGATAGGCAATAGCATTAAATTCATCGTTTCTTTTACTTAGTGGTAGCCTGGCCTCACGGTTCCCCGCCTGAACATCCATGCTGAGCTGAGCAATTTGCCTGACCCTTGACAAAACAGAGCGATTAAACAAAAAACCGGCTACTGTTGTGATCAACAAACACGCTAACAGGCCAACACCGCTGATCGTAAAAAATGCGATATCACGTGTCATATAATTTTCATCAATCACCCCAACCACCAGGTTACCAAAAGGACTTGATAGCTCTGCACCCAAAACCATAGCAATAGAGGTTTGTCCATCAGGGTCAACCACGGCAATGGGAAAATAATTCAGCTCCGGAAAAGTGCTGAGATTATCCGGTACTCTGCCCAGGTTCCCAACATACTCACCATCGACCTCCAGCGCGAGAACCACTGACGCGCTTTTATTTATCCGGCTTTCAATAACGCCTATAAATCCGCTTTCATTCATCTGCGGCGTTTGGGCAAGCTCAATCAAAGACTGCATTGTCATTTCCACTTGCCGGGCTTTCTGGCGTTCCTGTTCTCCTATTGTATAGTGGTAAACCAACACCAGCAGACTGCTGGTAATTAAAAGCACCAACAGGGTAAACAACAGGGTGAAGCGCCAGACTGAGGTGCGCAGTTTTTGATCAGGCTGGCCCAAGGACATACCCAGCGCCTCTGATGGTATGGATCAATTGAGACTGGTCGTTCTCTTCCAGTTTCTTACGTAGCTTCGCGATGTGCACATCAATAACATTGGTCTTTGGATCAAAGTGATAGTCCCAGACCTGCTCGAACAGCAGTGTACGGGAAATCACCTGGCCGGGATGCTCCAGCAAATACTTCAACAGTTGAAACTCTTTCGGCTGCAACTTGATTTCACTGCCATTGCGGGTCACCTTGTGGCCTATCAAATCCATTGTCAGGTCTCCCAGCGATAATGTCGTGGCCGGGCCTGTCCCAGGATTTGCTGTCTGTTTTCGCCTTTCTGCGAGAATAGCGGCCCGGACCTGCAACTCCTGAAAAGAAAAGGGCTTGGCCAGGTAATCGTCTCCACCTGACCTGAGCCCTTTAATACGTTCGTCAACATGCCCCAATGCACTGAGGATAATCACAGGTGTGGCGATAGATGCAGCACGCAGTGCAGACAAAACTGCCAGTCCCTGCATTTTAGGCAACATCCTGTCCAGCACGATAACGTCATACTCATTAGTTGTCGCCATAAACAGGCCATCAGGTCCGTCCACCGCGGTGTCTACAATTGCACCGGTTTCCTGAAAACCCTTCTGAACATATTCGCGCGTTGCTTTGTCATCCTCAACAACAAGTATTTTCACTGGTCAACTACCGCTTAAATACAGGGATGATAGATTTAGTTTTACTGTCAACTAGTAGCTCGCGTTCTTCACCACCGGAAAATACTTCGATCTCAAAATAAACCACACCTTGTTTATCTTCCAGCTCGATATCCAGCAATAAATCATCAGTGGCAAGCCCGAGCTTTTCGATCGCTTCGAGCATTGAGTACTGATTGGCCACGAGTTTTTTCAGCGCCTTTATATCGTCATCCTCTTTAAACCATGACCACAGCTTTTCTTTTTTTTCAGAAACAACGTTGCCGTCATGCACTGAGATAACAACCTTACGCTCTGTGTCTTCATCCAGGTCAATCAGCTTGATTTCGTGGAAAAGCAAACCATCTTCGTCTTCGAGTTCATAATCAACCAGGTGCCCCTGGTATTTGGACATAGCCTTTCTCATCGCCTGAGTCGCTGACATTCCGCTTCCGTTTACAATTTCCAGAATAGCGCCGACTTCAGATTTATCATAATCCGCCCAGCAAAACTGACTTACGCCAACCGTAGTGATGAGGAGCAACAGTAAATTTCTCATATAATTTAGCCTTATTTGAATTGGTGATGGCAGTCTATCGCAGCTAAATTAAAAATACGGTTAGCAGAAGATTAACGATAATTTATCTTACCCCTCAACGATCGCCAGCAAAGCAGGATATACCCCCTTCGTGGCTCCGACAACCAGCCCCCCTTTTTTCAGATAATCCTGATTATCAAAAAAGTTAATTGCGCGCCCTCCGGCCTCTTCGATCAACAACATACCGGCAGCACAATCCCACACGTTCATATGGGGTTCAAAATATCCTATCAATCTGCCCGCTGCGACATAGGCAAGGCTTAATGCTCCGCTTCCACTGCGGTGAAACATTCCGTTTTCAGTCATAAGCCTCGCTAATGGCAATAGCGTCGCATCCGGGGAAACCCGGTTTGAATAACCCACAGAAACAAGCCCCTCGGCAAAACTCGTTGCCGGAGATACCGACATAGCCTTTCCGTTGTTCTGCGCGCCCATTCCCTTTCCTGCAACAAAGAGTTCATCATGACAGGGGTCATAAATGACGCCAAGCCGGACAGAATCGTCTTCTATGTAAGCGATTGAGATGCACCAGCTTGGAATACTGCTGATAAAAGGCTGTGTACCATCAATCGGATCGACTACCCAAACTCCGCCTTCGGCTTTAGGTTCATATGTTTCATTACTTTCCTCGCCAAAGAAGGCGTCCTGAGGATACTGCTCTTCTATCGCCTGGCGAATTAGATTTTCGGTATTGATATCCGCTTCGGTGGCCATGTCCTGGACCCCTTTGCTGACCACCGTGAGCGCCCCGATATCCTTATAATAATCCAGTGCAAGCCTGCCGGCTTTACGTGCAAGATCACTTGCAAACCTGATGCGCTTTTCCAAATTACTCATTACTGCTTCCCTACTCTTTTTCAAAATTGTATATAGGCATTGAACACTGCCGGTTTAAAACAAAGTGCTTGTTAACGACAGGAGTGCTGATATGCACTTCCAGTTCATCAATCTTCGGAAACTCCTGAAAAATCAACATATTGGCTTTTCGAAGAGTATTCCCCTGTTCGCAGTCGTAAGAAAGGTTAATCACAACGGCTTCGCTGTTGGACTGAATATCAGGCGTTTGCGTTGAACACGTATGCGTCGTTTCCAGAGCAATCAACCTCGCTGGCTGAATGAGCTGTTCAATATTTACAACCTCAACAGGAAACCGAAGCTGCGCGGAGATATCGCCTTCACCGGTATAGGTTACATTCACTTTTGTTACTGCTTCCCTGTGGGCTTCATGCAGGGTCTGGTGTTTACTGCACAGCGCGTTCTCTGGCTCATTTCCACAACCAGCAAGACTAAGCAACATGCCCCCCGTTAACAGCATTGTACGTATAAAACTGTCCATTTAATCTGCCGCCCTGATTTTCCAAAGTGATGTTGCCAGAATTACTGACAGCACCGATGCCCCTACCCAGAACAGTATTGGCTTATCATAATTATAAAAGTACACATTGAAGTTATCTTGCTGTGTCGGAAACGTGAAAATGATCTCGCTTTCATAGATGAGTTTACCACTTATATAGTCCTGCATTCCTGCTCCCAGATAGCTGAACACACCGATAAACCCCATCGCCGCACCGGCCACTTTTTTCGGCGCGATATCGATAGCAAAAAGGCCGCCAAGGGAGGCTAAAATGCCGCTTAAACCAAAACCATACACAACCAGCGCAATCGCCAGAATAATGGGCTCTTGTGGACCATAGAAAATGACCAGCAGAGGGCCAAGCTCGAGTAGCCCGAAAATGAGGTTTGCCGGTGGTCTGCGCGCATCAAACAGCTTGTCGGACACAAAGCCATAAACCAAACAACCGAGAATACCGGCCACGGTGTTGAAGAAAATAAACAGGTTTGCATCAAACAGATCAAAGCCACGGATTTCCTGTAAATATACATTGCCCCAACTGTTTATCGCGTACCGGGTTATGTACATACTGGAACTGGCTACCGCCAGAATCCATATTGACGGATAGGTCAGTACTTTAAGCTGTGTACGCCATACCGGTTCCGATTGAGCAACGGCAGGTTTTGCACCTTTGTCTGACGACCATTGGGCGACCGGAGGCAAACCCAGTGCCTGAGGCCTGTCGGGGATAAAACGCCAGACTATCACTGCTGCGATCACAACAATCAGCGCCGGTGTCCACAAGCCCCATTGCCAGTCCAGGCCCAGCCCTTTGGGGGCTGCTGCAATCAGCCATGCAATGCCAAGATAGGTTAACCCTTCGCCAATGGAATGGGCCGTGCTCCAGATTCCATAGTACCGACCGCGCTCTTTATTGGTGTACCAGTTTGCCATGGAAACAACACTGGATGGCGCGCCAAAGCCCTGAAACCAACCATTTAACCCCCAAAGCAACGCCGACACCCAGGCCAAATCAGAAAAGCTCATTCCCAGGTTGGACATTGCTGAGAGAAAAAGCCCTGCAGCAAAAAAACGGCCAACATGTGCATGATCTGCCAGAAGGCCATTAGTAAATTTACCCAGAGCATAGCCATAAAGCATCGAGGAACCGATGATACCCAACTCTTCAGGTGTAAAGACGCCGCTATCCATCAGCGGTTTTTTCACTACATTAAAAGCCAGGCGACAAACATATCCCAGCCCATAACATAAGGTGATTACCCAAATAATATTGCGACGATGACGTTTGTATTCCTGATTGATGTATTCCAGATCAGGACTAACCGGTTTGTCCTCTCCTGACTGAAAAAAGTGCAACAACTGCTTCATTTTCCTACCACTAGCTTCTTAAATAAGGATTTGTCAGTATCGCGTCACTGGCTGAGTTCAACCCGTCCTGAACGCCGATTAAACTGATAAGTAAATTCCACGTTATTTTTCGCACTTCCATCATTGGGGGTGGTGATCAATTTAACCGTCGCCACATCATCAACCAGCTGCACATGTGAATAGCCCCACACCATGCCTTTCACCCACAGCGCATTGTTCTGCTGATAGTTTTTGTCCTGGTAAGATTTAAACGGCACATTGACAGCACGCTGTTTTGCGGCAGCACCGGATAGAAGTTGTAGTAAAGGCGGTTGTTCCGTTCCATCACCAAAGACGGTTTCGCAACTGTCCTCGTGAAGTTCCAGAGAGTGCTCATGGCCGGCAATGTACATATCGGCATACTTACACATCGCGGGTAAAATCAGTTCACGCAACACCCTGGCCTGTTCAAACTTACTGCCTCCTGAAGACCAGATGGGGTGATGGCCAAGCACCAGCTTCCATCTGGCAGTAGAGTTCTTCAGCTTACTTTCAAACCAGCTGACCATATTCCTTTCCGCCTCAGTCTGGGGTTTGGTCCATTCCTTGGGCGTATCGATTTCATCATGAACCTTTTCACTACCGTCAGGGTTGAGTTCTGCCTCTTTTACTTCAACCGCTGCCAGCATAACCTCCGTGTCGATAACGAATAGTTCAATATCCCCATTCCCGGCGGGTGGCTTAACCGTATAGAAAATTCCATCCATGTAGAACGGTTTTTGTGTCTCCATAAAACGTACCTGGGCCATGGCGCCTTCTCTGGATGTATTCCAGTCGTGATTCCCCAGTGCCGTATAGATACGATAGTCTGGATCGTCTTTGCCCATGTCTCCGAAAGGTTTCACAAACATGTCGTCGAAACGTGTCGTGTCATCTTTGCCATCAAGCCCAAGTGTGGCCCCATCAGGATAAATGTTATCACCGGCCATTACTGAGAACTGGCACTCGTTCTGCTGACAGTATCCCTTCATTGCCTTTGCCACCGGATACATGCCGCTTGCATTCACCATACTGTCGACTTCTGCTACGTAATGCATAGGCGGAACCACAAAGTATTTGGGATCTTTGCCATCATCCAGCCAGTCCTGATATTCATAGTCTATGAAATCCTGCTTTGTAGAACGCTTTGGCACAAACTGCTTCTTCTTCAGATAGTCAACATGGTAGCCACTGTCGCCAAAGGCAATAAATCCCACATTGAGGCCGTCTTCAGACGCAGCCACTTCGTTTGTTGAAGCACAGGCATTGGTAGTCAGGAGTAGACAGGAAATAACCAGTGCCAGACGATTTTTAGCCTTCAAATATTTTGTAACCGACTGATTTATCAAGAATTAACTCCTTCCAACCTGACTCAGAAAAATGCTCTGAAGGTTAAGGTAATGACGCGGCTGGCTTCCTCGTCTTCAACTTCCAGTTCGTCGATATTTCCGGCCACATGGTTAGCAAGAATTTCGGCCGCCGAATCACCGGCATAGTTGTCGAAATACTCAAACTTGTGGGCATCGAGCAAGTTTGTACCGGTCAATCGCAGTACATAATCTTCTCCGAAGCGTTTTTCTATGAACACTTCCAGGTTACCGTCATAGCTAAGGATAACGTCGCGGTCTATATCAACCGAAAAACTATCTCCCTGCTTCTGATAACTAAAGCCCATACTGGTTTCCCATTCGGGGATATTGTGCGTAACGCCAAAGTTGTAGATGTAATCGGACTGATCTCTGAACTGACGATCCTTGCCGGTAAACTGATCCGTAATCTCGGAGTCCAGCAAGGTAAGGTTTGCAAACAGGCCTGTATTGTCCGATACCGGCATATTCAGGTCCATCTCAAGGCCCCAGATACTGCCGTCACCCGCGTTATTGTAAGAAAACAGGATACCACCACCGGGTGCAGTCCCGACCCCAACATCCTCGATGACATCTTTTACATCACGATAAAATGCATTCACACCAAAAATACCCCGGGTCGAGAATGATTTTTCAAACCCGATATCGACGCCGTAGGACACCTCATCTTCCAGTAGCGGATTACCCTGTTTAGCGTCACCGTCTTCCGGTTCATCATACTGAATGGTAGGAGAGAGTTGTTTGAAGTCAGGGCGGCGAACAGTTTTTGCCAGACTGAACCGAAATGTACTTGTTTCGTTGAATTGCTTTGAGAAATGCAGCGAAGGGTTGATGTGAGTATTGGACGAATCTTCACTAAGGTCATCGGCACTAATGTCACGCTGAGTATGTTCAATCCGAACCCCCAGCTCCAGCTTGGCATCTCCATCAAACGGAATCTGACCAAGGAAATAGCCATCCAACCTGTCTTCATCAACCTGATAACGCTGTTCCAGGTCGATGTCCTCTATAACGCCGGTCTCTCCATCAACATTGTACTCAATGAGCACTTCGTTACGTTCCTTGCGGGAGGCATCGATTCCCGCTTTCAACTCAATACCGTTGGCTAAATTGTGAGTAATAGAGGTATTGAACAGCAGTTCAGAATCCTCAGAATCAATATCTTCAATGCCCGCGTATTCCCATGGGTCATCTTCAGACCCTCTTTCAAGGATCAGCACATCTTCTGTTAATTCGATCTGGCTATAAGTCAGGGCGACGTCCCATTGGGTATCCAAACCCAGATACGTATCGTAGACGACACCGAAGATATAAGAGTCTTCCTCAATATCCACGTCATCCGTTACCAGTTCATCCAGTGTGAATTCACCATCCTCCACTTCATACACTGTTTCTGTCTGGTCTTCTTCACGGGACGTCGAAACATAGTTACCGGTGAACTGAAGACTTGAATCATCATCAAGCATATAGGTGACGTTTCCACTGAGCGTAATGTCGTCACTGTCTCTTACGTCATCCTCTTTTTCTTCTTCGGTTTGTGTTCCATCCGGCTCGTAACGACGCTCATATTTCACTTTAGGAACATAGCGTTCCTGAAAACTCGCCGACAGGTTCCAGTTCATATCATTACTGCTTCCGCTATAACTGGCCGCAGAACTGGTACGCAGCTTGCCATCATCATAGGTCAACAAGCCCAGGCGAATACTTCCACCTTCAAAGCTTGCGCCGTCTTTTAGTATGATATTAATTGTACCGCCGACACCCTGACTGTCCTGGTCTGCACTCGGGCTACGGATAATCTGTATACTCTTGACCATTTCAGCCGGTATTCTGTCAACAAAAACCGCGCGATCTGATCCCGCCGATGGCACTTTCCGACCATTGATAAGTACCTGCGTATAGCCCGCACCCAGCCCCCGCATTTGCGGCGCATCATATTCGCCGACATCACTGCTGAATGATATACCTGGGGTGCGCTTCAACATGTCACCGACGGATGTCGGCTCAAATTGCTGGAAAAAGTTAACACCATATTCCAGCCCGGGAGAAACGCTGGCCGTTCTGTCACGGAATACAGGCGCACCGGTCACTTCAATCTTTTCGATAGGCTCGTCTTCCTGTGCATTGGCAACAAATGAGGGCGTTGACATCAGTATCGCGGAAATACTGGCGGCTAAGTGTGATGCTCTTTTGTATGGAAAATGTACTTTCACGTATCTATTCCTTATCGTTTCTAATACTGGCTATGGTCATACCGGTCTCAACAATTGGACTTTCATCAACCAGTCCCATGTCGACTACTATGCAGGCAAGATCGCACCATGTAGGTTTTAGTGTGTAAGTTATTTTTATTAACAAATAATCAACATATTTGATGTGCCCAATATAGAATGTATTTTTTATTGATGCAAGGAATAGAACGTACATTTCGATATAAATTTTCCACACAACCATATTAAATAACTATTTAATTGATTTATAATAAGTTTTTTTGGAATGGATTTTCTGAAAAAGCATGCTTTTTTTTCGCAATAGAGAGGAAGGAGGGTCCGGACTGGCCAGGCGGCTGCCAGCCCGAAGCATCGGATGTTTAGAAATTGTAACGAATACCGGTTACAAGAGACGGCTAACTCAAATACCCGTTGCTGCGTGTTAGTCCAGCTTAACAGGCAGCCCTGTTTGAAGGGATTGCTGCGCTGCGTCAGCGAGCTTCTGAGCCATTAAGCCATCAACAAAAGAGGGGGACGGTTGTTCGCCCTTAGAAACTGCCCGCACAAATTGCGCAAGCTGCTCTTTGTAGGCTTCCGTGTACCGCTCAATAAAGAAGGGATTCAGCACGCTCGAAGTATCTGTACCGCTGTCCGTGGATACACTCACACTATGTGGCCTGGGGTTGTTTGAATTAAGCTTTCCTGCGGAGCCAAAGGCTTCAATTCGCTGGTCGTAACCATAGACACACCGGCGTGATGCATTGATATGACACAATTTACCTGACCGGGTTTTCAACATAAGCATTGCACTATCCACATCGTTAAACTCTTTCAGATCCGGAGAGATCAATGTACTTCCAATCGCGTGAACCTCGCTGAATTCCTCACCGGTAATAAATCGCAGCATATCGAAGTCATGGATAATCATATCGCGAAATATGCCACCTGAATGGCGTAAGTATTCACTTGGCGCTATATCAGGATCGCGGCTCGTTATAATAACCTGTTGCAGTTCGCCCACAGCACCTTCGACGAGTTTGCTCTTTAAGGTACTATGGGTTGGATCGAAGCGCCGGTTAAAACCAATCTGAATAGGTACGTTGCAATGCCTGATTTTCTGCCAGCACTGTTCGACCAGCTCTGTATTAAGATCAATTGGCTTTTCACAAAAAATAGCCTTCCCTGCCAAAGCACTTTTTGCAATCAGATCAACATGTGTGTCGGTTGAGGTTGCGATGAGTACTGCGTCAACCTGATCGTCCTCTAAAATCACCTCGATCGTATCGGCAATTCCACATTCGAACTGATTTGCCACGGCCTCAGCTGAAGGACGGTGAGTATCATAAACATAGCGAAGCCTGGCATCAGCGGAACCGGCTATCAGACCAGCATGCATCTTACCGATTCTTCCGGCCCCGAACAGTGCGATATTAATCATTGTAAACTCCGAATACAAAATCAGTTGGCTTTGTTGATCATCCATTCGTGATCAGGGTCGTTTTTAAACACCCACTCTCTGGATGGGCCGGCCATAACATTCAGGTAGTAAAGATCATAACCATGGGCCGCTCCCACCGGGTGATATCCTCTGGGCACCATTACAACGCTGTTATCTTCACAGGTAATCGTTTCATCGATACTGCGATCGTCGGTGTAGACCCGCTGGAATGCAAATCCCTGAGGAGGATCAATCTTATGAAAGTAGGTTTCTTCCAGTGCACTTTCCTGTGGGATGTTATCACTGTCATGTTTATGGGGAGGGTAACTGGACCAATGCCCATTCGGCGTGATCACTTCTACGACCAATAGCTTTTCTGCCTCTATGTTGGCGAACAATATGTTGCAAACATGACGGGTGTTTGTTCCGGAACCACGCTGTTCATAGGTACAATCTTCCGGGCGGATTAACCTCACCGGAAATTTTCCCTTTGCTGGCGCCCGGCATATGGCTATTTGCAAGGCTGTGTTTGCAGTAATTTCGATAGCCTCACCCGGTGGTGCATAAACGCTGTAAGGCGCTTTTTTTTCAAAAACGGACATGCGATCGCCAATGTTTTCCCAGCTGTGCTCTCCGGCCCTGGCGGAGGCCAGACCGCTGATGATAACCAGACAGGTTTCCTGGTCGTCACTGTAAAACCGGTTCATCTCGCCGGGTAACATGTCATAGACTGCAAAGGAAACATACTGCCAGTTTGCGGTTTCTGGGGTGATGTTCTGAATACAACCTGATTCACCTCGTTTGGTTGGCTTGCTGTGTAAATAAGACATGTATCTCCTTGGCTTTTTAGCGTATGAAAATAAAATCAGTGTGCCAGGCTAATCGCCAGTGATTGCACCAGACACATGGTCGATGTCAGTGATCGGAACGAATGCACTTCGGCTTCTTTGACCGTAAAGCACACCGTCGCCAGCTCCTTTAACGGACTCAGCGGGCTGTCAGTAAACAGAATAAGAGGGACACCGGATGCAACGGCGGCCTCCGCTGCGGATTGCGTTTCACTGGCGTAAGGATGGAAGCTGATAACAATAATTGCGTCATTTGAACGAATAAGGTGTTCCTGCTCTTTATGCAATCCCCCTACCCCATCATGAAGATAACAACGTAAGTTAATGTGATTCAGCAGGTATGCCAGGTAACTGGCAATGGGGAAAGACCGCCTTACAGCCTTCACATGAACCGTGTCAGCACTTTTCAGAATTTCCCGGGCTTTTTCGAGTTCACTGGCGTTAATATTCTGCGTCAGATACTCAAGCGCCTTGCCATTGGCCTGGCTAAACTGCTTCAACACCTGCAGACCAACAAAATCAGTGTCCAGAGAATGATCATCCTGGAGTAGTTTTATTCTGTCTTCATAGTTAGAAGACTCCTTGAGCAATTTGTGCTGAAACAATTTCTGCATATCGCTAAAACCACTGAATCCAAAAGCATTGGCAAACCGAATAAGCGTAGACGGGTGCACTTTGGCCTCATTGGCGACCATGACTACCGTTCCAAAAGCGATGCCGTTGGGTTTTTCCAACACATACTTTGCAACTTGTTGCAGTCTTTTACTCAGGTCACCGAATTGACGCGTAATTGCCGCGTTTAACTGTTCCAGATCCTTCGCCGCTTTTATGCTCATAACAGATAATCTCTAACACTCGATAAAATAAATTGGAACAATACTAGAGTGAATAAAACAAACATTCTATAGCTAACCTGAAGCAACCAGAGAAAAGGACATCTAGCGCACCGTCCCCGACAATTGCTTAATCGTTTTTAAGTTGTCTTTGGTGATAAACGCAGGGCCGGTGTGCATATTATTCCTCGGTGACAGTCCATACCTCACATACAGCGTCATACTGGTGACAGCCATAAACCCCTGTAAATAAGGTTGTTGATCAAGCGCAAATGCAATGACACCGGCATCGATGTTCTGCGCAATATCTTCGCTCACATCAAAGGTGGAAAAGTGCACTTTCCCCCCCAGCCTCATCTTCTCAACCACTCTGATCGTGGGCGACGCCGATGTTGGCCCCAGCGCCAGAATGCCGTTAATCTGCGGATGACGACGCAGATAGGATTGCACTTTTGCTTCAATGCGTACCGGATCTTCAGAGGCATCTATCATGCTCTTTTGAAGGTCTGCGTTAATCGCATCTGCATAGCCCCGACATCTGTCTACCGATACCGGATTAGTAATGTAGTGATTAACGCAAAGAAATCTATCAACGCCTGCAAGCAATGCTCTCTTGCCTGCCGCGAAGCCTGCATCATATTCGGGCTGGCCAATATGCATCAACGCGCCGAGCTCCCGACTTTGTTGCTCTGTTCCGGAGTTGATTGTAATAAGCGGAATTCCCTTCTTTGCCGCTTTTAACAATGTAGGTTTGAGCACATCATAATCGGCAATCGTAACAATGATTCCATCAGGGTTACTTGCTACTGATTGTTCAACAATTCGGGCCATGTCCGTTATATCGCCACTGGCAGGATTCTGGTACGAGACCTCCACATTCATTTTTTCACTGGCTTCTTTGACGGCGTTTTTCATTACGTTCCACCAGGGATCAGAATCCGGTGCGTGGGTTATCATGATAAACCGCTCATCAGCAGCGCTTGCGTGAAATGCAAAAGCCATGTGCAGAAAGAGAATAACAAAGGCCAGAAGTGGTCTTGTTCGCTTAAATAAGTACATACAAGGTTTTGTCCGGATCTTAGCCGCTAAGCGGTTAATGAAAATTTCATTCGAATTTTACTATTATGGAATATAATTTCTATTTTCAATGTAATCGGGATGTCTGTATTTTGCAATGATATTTTTTTGCCTGTGTTGGCAACCTGACAAAAACCGCGTATTGACCTTCCTTATCACCGCCTGAGCCATGCCCGGGATCCGGTTGCCCACTAACGCTGAAAGTAACCCCATCTGTGCCTTACTAAGGCTCTGACGTGACTTTAAACACTCGCGTATTTCCTTGCTATAAGGCCCTGAAATCGATTCTTCACAAACCGTTTTCCACCATCCATTCCAAAAAATTCCTGTTTCAGTTATTGTCTATTTGGAATTTTTATTCTAAATTACGTCGTGCTAGAAATTATATTTTGAACAATTCGGGTCGTAACGAAGCTAAACCGCGACCCGGTATGGGAAGGCGATAATGACAAAGATGGAAAACGCCACTAATAAAGTGTCAGCGCAAGGTCATAGCGTATCAAAATTGCAGGCGCTGTTTGCGCGCCCTGATTTTGCCGCACTGGCGGGCGTTGCTTTCGTGTTTATCCTGTTCTCGTTTGTCGCCTCTGACACCGGCATGTTTGCGGTCGATGGGGTACTGAACTGGACAATCGTCTCAGCACAGTTAGCCATACTGGCCACCGGTGCCTGTTTGCTGATGATTGCCGGAGAGTTTGATTTATCCATGGGCTCAATGATTGGTTTCTCAGGTATGGTTGTCGCCATTCCGACGCTGTATTGGGCTTGGCCGCTGTGGGCAAGTATACTGCTGGCTTTTTCCGTCAGCGCCGCCATTGGCGCGCTTATCGGCTTTACGGTAGTCAGAACCCGCTTACCCTCTTTTATTGTGTCGTTGGCCTTCTTATTTATTCTGCGTGGATTAACCATCGCATTGTCCATACAGTTCACCAACCGCACTATTGTCAGTGGTGTGAGTCATCATGTTGAAGGTGACTGGTTTGCCGCATTATTTGGCGCAGAGATTGGGCAGACTCTGCTTTCATGGCTGGGAAGCGCAGGCTTAATCGCGACATTCGAGGACGGTAGCCCGCTCGTAACCGGGATCCCCATGGTCATTGTGTGGGCCGTATTTCTTGTCGTCTTCGCACATATCATTCTTCACTATTCCACCTTCGGTAACTGGATTTTTGCTACCGGCGGAGATGAGAAAGCGGCAAGAAATATGGGTATCAATACCGCTAAGGTGAAAATACTCCTGTTTGTATTAACCGCCTGCTGTGCCACGCTTTACGCTACCTGTCAGGTGCTTGAGTTCGGCTCAGCAGCAGCCGACAGAGGGTTACTGAAAGAATTTGAAGCCATTATTGCCGTGGTAATAGGGGGAACCTTATTAACCGGCGGGTATGGTTCGGTAATTGGGGCCCTGTGCGGAGCTATCATCTTTGGTGTCGTGCAAATAGGCATTTTTTTTACCGGCATTAACACCGACTGGTTTCGGGTCATTCTGGGCGCCTTACTTCTCGCTGCCGTGGTCTTCAATAACCTGATTCGACAACGAATCACAAAGAGTGGTTAACATGAACGTCTCGTCTGCCCCGGCCATCTTAAGCCTGGAAAATGTGAGTCGTTACTTCGGCGCCATTGTAGCCCTGAGGTGTGTGAATCTTGAGGTTTTCCCAGGCCAGGTGCATTGCTTGCTGGGTGATAACGGTGCCGGAAAGTCAACACTGATCAAGATCCTGTCTGGTGTTTATCAGCCCAGTGACGGCGCTTTCTTTGTGGATGGCATAAACACGACTTTTACCTCTCCACGGGATGCATTAGATCGCGGCATCGCCACCGTCTACCAGGATCTGGCGCTCGTTCCTCTGATGAGTATCAGCCGAAATTTCGTGCTTGGCCAGGAGACAGCCTTTAAGGCAGGTCCTTTCGGTTTTTTTGATCTGGAAAAAGCCAACAGGCTTGCAGCACAGAGTATGGCTGAACTGGGTATTCATATCCGTGATCCGAATCACCTGGTCGCAAACCTTTCAGGAGGCGAGAAACAATGTCTGGCAATTGCCAGAGCGGTGCACTTTGGAGCCCGGGTTCTGATCCTTGATGAGCCAACCGCAGCACTTGGCGTTACCCAAACGGCACAAGTGCTTAACGTCATCCAGAATGCGAGGAAAAGAGGGATCGCCATAATATTTATTACACACAATATCCATCATGCATTTCCTATTGCGGACCATTTTATTGTACTCAACAAAGGCCATTGCACGGGTAGCTACAAAAAAGCGGATGTCAGTAAGGATTTCATATTTGAAGCTATGTCTGGTGGTCAGGACATGGCCGTATTGGAAGCCGAGCTGTCACGGAACGACACACCATAATGCAGTCTGCCAACACAATTACACAAGGTATTGAAAGCACATGCGAACACTAAAGTTTGGCTTAATAGGAACAGGGTACATGGGTAAATCTCATGCAATCGCATTGCATTCTGTTGCCGCCGTTTTTCCACTTAGCGTTGTCGTTGAATGTGAGATGCTGGCAGATATTACGGCGCAACAAGCCGCAGTGAAGGCGAAAGAAATGGGTTTTAGTCGTGCGACCGGAAAGTGGCATGAGCTGGTTAATGACAATGAGGTTGATGTCGTTGATATATGCGCTCCCAATGGTTTGCACAAAGACATTGCGCTTGCAGCAATTAAAGCTCGCAAACATGTTTATTGCGAAAAACCGTTGGCATTAAACGCAGTAGATTCACTACAAATGGCCCTGTCTGCTGAAGAGGCAGGAGTCAAAACCATGGTCGGATTTAATTATATTAAGAACCCGGCGACACAACTGGCAAAACAGATTATAGACAGCGGAGAAATTGGCGATATTGTTCACTTTCGCGGAACCCACAATGAAGACTATCTGGCAGATGCCAGTGTTCCCATGAACTGGCGGTTGAAACGAGCCACCGCAGGAGCCGGGGCACTGGCCGATCTCGGTTCACATATTATCAATGTTGCGCAGTTTCTGGTGGGAGCCATTTCTGCAGTGAATGGTGATTTGAATACGGTGATAAAAGAACGAAGCACAGCCGGTTCAGTCATTGATAAAGAATCCGTGGAAAATGACGATCAGGCACACGCGATGCTCCGTTTTAACAGCGGTGCTATCGGCACAATTGAAGCCAGTCGTGTTGCCTGGGGACGAAAAATGGGGCTCACCTATGAAGTAACCGGCTCGAAGGGCAGCATTGTTTTTGACCAGGAGCACCTCGCCGAAATACAACTCTATACGTCTGACCAAAAAACATCCCGCCAGGGCTTCAAGCGAATTCTGATTGGTCCGGAGCATCCCGACTATCAGAATTTTTGCGCATCTGCAGGCCACGGCGTGGGCTACAACGATCAGAAAATTATCGAAGTGAGAGACCTTATAGAGGGTATTTCCCGTGATCAGGCTATCTGGCCCGATTTCCGGGCGGGATATGAAGTCGCCTTAATTATTGATGCAATCGAAGAATCATATCGTCTGGGACAGTGGGTTCACGTATCAGAAGTGGATTCAAAAACTCAATCCCGATTACTCCATCTGGAGCATGGAAAGGAGAAAAACTAACATGAGCAAGACGCATAAATTTGACGTAATTTGTCTAGGACGAGCTGCTGTAGATTTGTATGGGGAACAAATTGGTAGCAGATTAGAAGATGTCTCTTCTTTTAAAAAGTCACTCGGCGGCTCTTCCTGCAATATTGCGTACGGCACCGCTCGTTTAGGCCTGAAATCCTCTATGCTAACGCGGGTCGGCAATGATCATATGGGCCGCTTTCTCACTGAAGAGCTGGAAAAAGTCGGCTGCGATGTCAGCCACGTAAAGTCAGATCACAACAGACTCACTGGGCTGGTATTGCTATCAATAAAAGACAAAGAAAGCTTTCCGCTGCTTTTTTACCGGCAAGACTGTGCCGACATGGCCCTGGATACATCGGACTTTGATTATGACTACATTGCATCGGGCAAAGCATTGCTCATCACAGGTACGCATTTTTCAACGGAACATACCAAAGCTACCAGCTTAAAGGCTATCGAATACGCAAGACGTGCCGGAACAAAAGTGATACTGGACATCGACTACCGCCCGGTTTTGTGGGGGCTGACAGGATTAGATGCAGGTGAGAACCGGTTTGTTTCTGATGACAATGTGACTCAGCACCTGCTTGAGATTTTGCCCCTGTTCGATCTGATTGTCGGTACCGAAGAAGAGATTCATATTGCCGGTGGCAGCACAGATACCATTACATCGCTCAGAACAATCCGACAGATAACAGACGCCGAGATAGTCGTAAAAAGAGGGGCACTGGGGTGCTCGGTATTTGACGGCGAGATCCCCGATAATCTGGATCAGGGCTTTACCCGGTATGGCGTAGAGATAGAGGTTTTAAATGTTCTGGGCGCGGGTGACGCCTTTATCAGTGGCTTTTTAAAAGGCTGGCTGCGCGATGAAAGCTATGCGAACTGTTGTGACTATGCCAACGCCTGTGGCGCTCTGGTGGTATCGAGGTTGTCATGTGCTCCTGCAATACCTACTGTTGAAGAACTGAACAACTATCTTTCCCGGAAAAATGAGGTAATGCGTCCTGATTTGGATGAGGAAATAACACATCTGCACAGGGTAACCACGCGCTCACCACAACACTGGGATGAACTGTGTATTTTCGCCTTCGATCATCGCAAACAACTTTATGATATGGCGAAGGAGAATGACGCCGACCCGGCCCGTATTCCCGAGCTAAAACTGTTGTTATTAAAGGCCGCAGAGAGCGCCGCAAATAACCCCGCTTTCACCTATCAACCGGGTGTGCTGATAGACGACACATACGGTCAGGATGCGCTTAACCACATAACAGGCAAAGGTTGGTGGATTGGACGACCGGTTGAACTGCCTTCCTCCAGACCGCTGACTCTGGAAGGAGACGCATCAATTGGCTCCAGGCTTGTCAGCTGGCCCACAGAGCATATCGTTAAATGTCTGGTGTTCTTTCATCCCGAAGATGAAGCCGGGTTAAGACTGGAACAGGAAAAAACCATCCGTGCCCTGTATCGCTCCTGCTGCGCCAGTGGCCATGAATTTCTGCTTGAAATCATTCCCCCTGCGGATATGGCGTCCAACGAAGACAATCTGGTTCGCGTTATTGAGCGCCTGTACAACCTGGGGATCCGCCCGGACTGGTGGAAGCTTCCCGCGCCAGGTAAAACTGCCTGGGAAAAAATATCCGCACTTGTCAAAAACCGGGCCCCCCATTGCCGGGGTGTTATTCTACTTGGCTTAGACGCTCCATTAGTGGATCTTGAAGCGGCATTTCGGGCCAGCGCAGGTTTCGACCTGTGTAAAGGTTTTGCAGTGGGAAGGAGTATCTTCAGTGAGCCCAGCCGTGCCTGGTTCAGAAACGAAATCAGCGACAGCGAGCTGATGCAGCGCGTCGAAGACAATTATCTGCAGCTTGTCAGGTCCTGGCACAACAGAAAATCTACAGAGGTAGCCTAATGGAAACTATACGCTTAACCGCATCTCAGGCACTTATCCGCTATCTGACGCAGCAATTTATCGACATTGATGGTCAGCAGACTCCGGTTTTCGGCGGCACATTTGCCATCTTTGGTCATGGTAATGTCGCCGGTATTGGCGAGGCGTTGTATAAGCACAGAGACGGATTCCCCACTTACAGAGCTCATAATGAACAGGGAATGGCTCACAGCGCGATAGCATTTGCCAAACAACAGAAACGCCAGCGCATGATGATGTGTACCACATCGATTGGTCCCGGGGCGCTCAATATGGTAACCGCAGCCGGACTTGCTCACGCCAACCGATTGCCGGTTCTGTTTGTGGTTGGAGATACCTTTGCCAACAGAACACCGGATCCGGTTCTGCAACAGATTGAATGCTTCGGCGATCCCACTATATCGGTAAACGACTGCTTCAAACCTGTAAGCCGCTATTTCGATCGTTTTGTCCGCCCTGAACAGCTGATAACCAGCTTACCCATGGCCATTCAGACCCTGTTGGATCCTGCAAACTGTGGTCCGGTTACGCTGGCGTTTCCGCAGGATGTGCAGGCTGAAGCCTATGATTATCCTGTCAGCTTTTTTGCTGAAACCCTACATAAGATACGCCGGCCAGGGATTGAGACAGCAGAGTTAAACCAAACGCTTGAAATGCTGAGTAAGTCACAACGCCCACTGATCATTGCAGGTGGAGGCGTACAATATTCCCGTGCTACAGACGTACTCAGTGAATTCGCCGAATCCTATGGTATCCCGGTGGCGGAAACCCAGGCGGGAAAAGGTAGCCTTCCCTGGAACCACCCCATGTCAGTAGGAGCTATTGGTGTTACGGGAACGACAGCGGCAAATCAGTTGGCCAAGGAAGCGGATCTTATTCTGGCCATTGGCTCCCGGCTGCAGGACTTCACCACGCAGTCGCGCACATTCATTGATGCGAGCAAACCTATTATCCAGATAAATGTGGGGCACAGCGACGCGGTTAAGCACGGCGCTCACCCTTTTCACGCCGATGCAAAGACGGCCATTGAATCTTTGCATACTGCGCTGTGCAACACACGAGAAGTCAACTCTGGCTGGACAGACAGGATCGCCACGTTAAACCGGCAATGGCATGCGACCTATGATGAGGTTACCCGCCCGCCCGAAAAAGGTTTGCCGAGTGATGCACAGGTGCTGGGCGCGCTTAAACGTCAGACGGATGCTACTGATGTCATCGTGTGTGCCGCCGGGGGTCTCCCTGGCGAGCTGCATAAATTGTGGCGCTGTGATGACATCAGCAGCTATCACGTGGAGTACGGGTTTTCCTGTATGGGATATGAAGTTGCCGGAGGCCTTGGCGTCAAACTGGCCGACAAACACAGAGAAGTCTTCGTCGTTGTAGGAGACGGCTCGTACATGATGATGAATTCTGAACTGGCAACCTCTGTCATGCTGGGCGCGAAAGTCATTGTTATTTTGTTGGACAATCGCGGGTTTGGTTGTATCAATCGTCTCCAGAAAGCCACCGGTAACAAACCCTTTAATAACCTGTTTAACGACTGCCTTTCACAACAGGGCACACCCGGTATCGATTTCGCTGCCCATGCCAAATCAATGGGCGCCGATTCAGAAAAAGTCTCCACTATTGAAGAGCTCGAACAGGCAATAGTCCGGGCCAAAAAGGCCACTAACAGCTATTTAATTGCCATCGACACCGACCCGGATATATCGACACCAAATGGCGACGCCTGGTGGGATGTCGCAATTCCGCAGGTGTCCGATGTTAATGAAGTGAAGAGCGCGCAAAAAATGTATGTGCAAGCAAAAAGCAAACAGCCGTATTAATACGCGATATCGCCCTGAACAAAACTCAATGGAAAACGCCTGATGACAATAAAAATTGGAATAAACCCTCTTACCTGGACGAACGATGACTTACCTTCTCTGGGTGCCGAAACACCTCTTTCAACTTGCCTGCGAGAAGGAAAACAAGCGGGCTACGCCGGATTTGAGCTGGGCAACAAATTTCCCAGAAAAAGCGAAGTCCTCAATGCGGTGTTAGCAGAATATGACTTACAGCTTGTGTCTGGCTGGTATAGCGGCAAACTGCTTTCACAGTCGGTTGAGCAGGAGCTGGCCGATATCGAGGCACATTTACAGCTGCTCAGGCAGGGTGGTGCCAACGTTATGGTTTACTGTGAAGTAACAGGCTGTATTCATGGTCGACAGGATATCCCCCTTAGCCACAGGCCAAAGCTGAAGCCAGAACAATGGTCGTCTTTTGGACAAAGGCTGACACAAGTCGCGGATTACTGCCTGTCGCAGGGTGTGCAGCTGGCTTACCATCATCATATGGGAACAGTGGTACAAAGCGAGTCAGACGTTGACCTGCTGATGAAACATACCGGCCCCGCCCTGGGGTTGTTACTAGACAGCGGCCACATTACCTATGCGGGCGGCAACCCGGTGAGCCTGATAAAAAAATACGGTAACAGAATCAATCACGTTCACGCTAAAGATATCAGAAAGAACATACTGGACGATGCCGAAAACCGCCACCTGAGTTTCCTTGATGCTGTGTTAAACGGTGTGTTTACTGTGCCTGGCGATGGCTGTATTGATTACACGGCGATTTTTGATGCACTCAAAGAATGTGAGTATCAAGGCTGGATTGTTGTCGAAGCCGAACAGGATCCATCCATTGCCCACCCTCTTACTTATGCAAAGCTCGGTTTCGAAAACCTGGTTAACACTGCACGCCAGACTGGCCTCTCGATTGAAACATAAGGCACTGTTTAAATTGGAATTACTTCTTTTTTATCCGTGCCTCATCAAAGATTAACTTTGTTTAATTTTCTGTCAACGGGGAGTTTACCAGCACAGGGGTAAGCTAGGCGCACTACATCAAAAAAAGAGAGCCATTATGTTTACACTAAAATCCGTATCACATTCCATTTTAGCCATCAGTTGCGTATTACCCATCGCGGCTTATGCCGATACCCGCAACGAAATAGCCGAAGTCACTCCGGTTGTTGAAACCCGGGATCACTTCGATGACCTCAAAGGTAAATATACCGACGTTGACGACCCCGCTATCTGGATCCACCCCACTACAAAAGCGAATAGTCTGGTGATCACCACGTTGAAACAAGGTGGATTAGATATTTACGACCTGGATGGCAACCTGATGCAATTTATCAAACCCGCCCCGGCGCCGGGCTGCGAACCAGGATCATTCGACTGTGAAAACAAAGGCGGACGGTTCAACAATGTCGATATCATCTATGACTTTGATCTGAATGGTAAAAAAACGGATATCGCTATCGCATCCGACAGAGGCCTGGATAAACTGTCAATCTATACAATCGATATCAACGCCGATGGCCAGGCGGTATTAAACGATGTCACCGACAGTGACGTTCCCTTGTTGTTTACCCGCAATCAGAAAGAGGTTAACGAGGGAAATACCGCCTACGGACTGACCGCCATCCAGACTGACAAACCTATGGCATTTGTCACACAAAACGCAACGACCCGCGTAGAGCAAGTAGAGTTATTTGATACCGACAACGGTCGCATTGGCTACCGGAAAATAGCCAGTATGACCTTTCCTCATGCTTTCCCGATGGATGACGGCAGTGAATGGACACCTTGCTCCGATGATGACGGTGAACGCCCTCATTTTGAGGGAATGGTTGCCGACCCTGAACACAATGCACTCTATCTGGCTCAGGAAGACGTGGGCATTTGGCGGGTTAAGCTGGATAACCCCACACAACAATCCAGCTGGAATCTGTTTGCCACGGCAAGAAAGTTCGGTGTTCCCTACTCCCGGACCTGGCTACCCGGGGAAGAAGAATACGCATGCGACTTTGACTTCAGCAAAGGTAAGGAGCAACAGCGCCACAATCTCTGGGAGGATATAGAAGGTTTAACCCTTTATAACGCCGGAGATGGCAAAGGTTATCTTCTGGCATCCAGTCAGGGCAACAACACCTTCGCGCTCTACGACAGAGAAGGCCAGAACGATTTTGTTGATTCATTTACCGTGGTGGGTGGCGACATCGACGCGGTTGAGGAAACTGACGGACTGATGGTTGTGAACGTTAATCTGGGCTCAAAATACCCTCAGGGCTTGCTCGTTATGCAGGACGGGCAAAATACTTACAACCAGGTTCAGAAAGGCGCTGACCGCGAAAGCTCAAACTTTAAGTATGTATCCTGGAAAGATGTGGCAGAAAAGCTGAATCTGAACGTCAGTACCAAAGATATGACGCGTCACTAAACCTCCCACTTCTAAATGACCGTTCAGGCGCCATAGATGTCTGTCTATGGCGCCTTCACATCACAAATTGATTTATTTGTTCTATTTTTGTATCATATAGAATATATTTTCCATTATTGAGGTTGGTATTGCCTCAGGAACCATGAATCAGAACCCAGACAGGTTTGACTATACATAGAGGTAATGCATGAAAAGACTAGGCAACTACATCAGTGGAAAACAGGTAAGCAGCGAAAGCGGGAATGTCAGTCAGGTTTTCGACCCTGCAACCGGTGAACCGAGCCTTGAAGTCGCTTTATCGACGGCTGAAGAAACCGAAACGGCCATCACCGCTGCGGAACAAGCGCTCCCGGCCTGGAGTGCAACAACACCGCTGAACAGGGCCCGTATTATGTTTCGCTTTAAAGCCTTGTTAGAACAAAACCTGGATCATTTAGCCAGGCTCATTACTCAGGAACACGGTAAAGTGCTCTCCGATGCAAGGGGCGAACTGACCCGGGGCATTGAAGTTGTTGAGTTTGCCTGTGGTATTCCACACTTATTGAAAGGGGAGCACTCCCTCAATGTTGGCCGCGGAGTGGACAGTTTTTCTCTGATGCAGCCAGTGGGTGTGTGTGCCGGAATATCCCCTTTTAACTTCCCTGCCATGGTGCCTTTGTGGATGTTTCCTATTGCCCTGGCGTGTGGCAACACCTTCATAATGAAACCCTCAGAGAAAGATCCCAGTGTATTGATGGAAATCGCCCGCTTGCTAAGTGAAGCGGGCCTGCCAGATGGCGTGTTTAATGTGATAAATGGCAACAAAGAATCTGTGGATACGCTGTTGCATGATCCCAGAGTACAGGCCGTCAGCTTTGTGGGCTCCACACCCATTGCCGAATACATTTATACAACAGGTTGCGCAAACGGCAAGCGGGTTCAGGCGCTGGGCGGAGCGAAGAACCATATGCTGGTAATGCCCGATGCACAGCCCGAGCAAGCGGTGTCGGCATTGATGGGTGCAGCCTATGGCTCAGCAGGTGAGCGATGTATGGCCATATCGGTGGCGGTATGTGTCGGCGACCAGACAGCAGACGCTTTGATCAAAGCAATAAAGTCAGAAATCGCGTCTATGCGCGTAGGGCCAGGCCTGGGCGCTGATGAAGAACCCGATATGGGCCCGCTGATCAGTAAAGAACATGCGCAGAAGGTACGTGCTTACATTGATAGCGGTGTTGAAGAGGGCGCCAGCCTGCTTGTTGATGGCAGAACCTTTACCGTTGACCAGCATGAGAAAGGTTACTTCGTGGGCCCTACCCTGTTTGATGATGTAAAACCGGGTATGCGTATTTACGAAGAAGAAATATTTGGCCCTGTGCTGTCAGTGGTCAGGGTTGAGACCTATCAGGAAGCCGTTGATTTAATCAATGCCCATGAATATGGCAATGGCACCTCGATATTCACTCAAAACGGTGAAAGTGCAAGACAGTTTTGCGAACACATTCAGGTGGGAATGGTTGGGGTCAATATCCCTATTCCGGTACCGATGGCCTTTCACAGCTTTGGCGGCTGGAAAAGATCTGTTTTTGGTCCCCTGAACATGCACGGAAACGATGGTGTCAGATTTTACACCAAGATGAAGACTGTGACAGCCAGATGGCCCAAAGGTGGCCTGGTTACCAACAGCTTCTCCATGCCCACAATGAAGTAGCGAAGCAGATTGCAAAAAATTGCCAGCTTTTGTTCTGGATCATACCGAAAATCGAGAGAATAAAACGATGATTAAAAACTATATCAAGCCCATTAATGGCCTATCACAAACGTCTGTTCGCTTAGCGCTGGCGCTCGCCGCGATGACGACCATAAGCAGTGGTTGTTCGCGCAATGAGCCAAGCAACACAGATTCCGCCAGTAATGGTAACGAACTCAGGCAAACGGCCTTTCGCATTCGCGCCGATGCCAATGAAGCACTCAATTCAGACTCTGGATGGGCTGCCGCCACAAACCAGAATGCCACAATTAACGTAGACAGCCCGTTCCGGGTTCGTTTCGAGGTGGAGTCTGTATCTGACACCCAACAGCACCACGCGTTTAGCCTTGAATACAAATATAACGATGGTTTATGGCAGCCTCTGCTTGCTGAGGATTTCCCCTACCCCATCAAAGATTATGCTCTGGAATTCTCAGACGGTAAGGCTTCTGACGCCCGCAACAGGTTTGAGTTAATCCACGGTGATAACGCAGACTTCATACCTGGTACCGAAGACAACAGCCATTATCTGAAGGTCAAAGCCGCAGAACAGCCGTTGCTGGCATTAGGCCGCTACGATACACGCTGGGAAGCCGTAGAGTACGGTGCACTGTTGCGCCTTTCTGAAGGCAACACAGCAGGTGTCGTGTTTGGCTATCAGGACGCACGAAATTACCTGCGCGTAGACGCCACCGCCGGCGGTGATATCAATCTGGTTAAAGTTGTCGACGATGCCGAGTCTGTCATATCGTCACAGCCCTTCGCCGTAAAGACCGATCAATGGATCCAGATAAAAATTGTTCGCCAGGGCAGCGAGGTTGAAGTGGAGTATGAATGGGATGATATTGTTCAGGGCCTCTCATTCAGCATTGATACTGCTCAGCAAATTCCCGACTCCAGAATGGGACTGTATCTGCCTGCCGGTAGTGCCGCTGACATTCAAACCTTTGAAGTCGAAGGGCAAACGGCCTCACCCAGAGTAAGCATTATATCAAGCCAGCGTTTTGATTATGGCGACCCGACTGAGGATCTGATCGACAGTTCTGCATTACCTTTCAGTGAAGGAAGTGGTATCAGCTACGGTGACACAACGCCCGGCTGGTCGGCGTCAAAAGAACACGGAGAGTGGGAATTTCCGATCGTGATCCGCTACTTTTCAGACGGTGCCAATCGCAACCTGACAGGTGATACGTTCGCATTCCGGTTAACGGATGCATCGGGAGAGCCACTTGCTGCGGCTGCAACCCCTACCATTACCGCTAACGTTCCCGATGGGCACATTGGTGGCACATTTGTTGAGACACCGGTTCGGATAGGGCCGTGGGAGGCCAGCAACGGCGATCTTTATGTACTGATGGAGCCGTCAGAAACCGACAATATGATGATGATGGTTAAGTCTGAGGATGGCGGCAAGTCCTGGTTTGAAGCCGGCGGTGACAATCGTCCGCAAACCGGTGATCTGGAAGGGGTCGCTCAGGCAAAATCAGGCAATCGTATCCACACACTTCATCAGACTTCAGAGCATGTTTTTTACCACTTGTTCCGTACCTCGGATCATCCTGAGAAGCCAGACACCTGGGCGATAACAGACGAACAACTTGCGTCACCCGTAGAGCCCCCGACCCAAATGTCTGATCTGGCGGTTCGTTCAGATGGCAGCGTAGTGGGTGTATATGCCACACTGGAAAAGCTGCTTTTTAAAATCCGCACACCGGACGGAACCTGGGGCAAGGAAACCGTTGTAGATGCGGATCTTAACCCGGCACTCTCAGGACCGGTGGTGGTGTTGGGTAAAGACGATGTGGTTCACTTCGCTTACACAGGCACTGACGGAACGGCGTGGTATCGCCGGATTCTGCCGGACGGAACGCTCGGCCCACGCCAGCAAGTCGCCTCCGATACCGGCACCGACGTAGACAGCAATGGTGCAATACTACCGCTGGTATACCTGCCGCAATCAGACACCGTAACCATTGTTTATCGCCTCTCGAATGGCGAACTGTGGGAGCGCACAGCCAACAGTGCGGGTGAGTTATCGGAAGCGAAACAGGTAACCTCACATGCCGTTGTCACCAACGCGGCCGACTCAGAACAGGTTGGCGCGGATGCGGTTGGCTTCGGTTCAAACGTACATGTGCTTTATATCGAAGAAGGAAGCGGACACATCTATCACACCTATCGGGACGATAGCGGTAACTGGCACCAGCCTGAGCTTCAGGTAGAAGGTGTAAATGCATTGTGGGTTCGCGGACAAATCATTAAACGTACCAACAGTGGCGCCGTCTACGGTTACGTTTACGACGCTGGTTCTTATGGGGGTTCTGGTATGAACAAGTACAGCGAAGTCGTCTTACCTGCCTCAGATTAGTTGCATTAAGGATGCTCAGGGAAGAGCACCTGCACCTTGATGGGTCAATAATGAGACAGTATTTTTAACTGGCTGTGGCACGCACACAGATCACGCGTGCCACACTCATGTTTTAGTGCTGACAGATATTCAACCGCTGTAGGTGGTATTTTAAAGTCAACGAACCAACAGAAGCAGAGACCACGAACACATCTCTTGTTGGGGGCAACAATACCGGAACAATGGCTCAGGCGCCTTTCACGGAATTCAAGATCGGTCGGACTACCCGCCGGCTCCATATTTTACACAGCGTTCCCCCCTCTTCAGCCAGGGCATCATAAGACTGTGTTCGGGTATACTCTGCCAGTGTCGCCCAACGAGGCGATGATACTCCCCGGACCTTTATAGAGCGGGCTGATAAAGCCTTTTACGATGCCAAGTTACGAGGGCGGGATCCGGTGGTACTCTCAGAGTTTAAAGACCCTTAGATATTGGGGCGATAACCAGACGGGTACTGCACAAACGCCCAGTACTCCACAAAACCGGGAAACCGGTACCGGCACGCCAGAAACCGGACCGCTGTTTCAACTGATTACAGGCCCTGTTCCACCTACCGCCTGTTTTACTATATCCGTTCAACAATACTGTCAGTCAGGCGCTCAAGCTCGCTCAGCTTTTCGCCAATTCTGGTTGCCTTGCCGCTGCCTGCCTCAATAGGGGCTTCCATTTCGCGCTGAATGTCGTCCAGACGCCTCTCGCGGGATTCATGATCGGTCTGGCTTCCCGCCAGCTCAATATTTGACGCAATGTTCCCGCCCTCTTCAGCCAGGGCATCATAGGATTGTGTTCGGGTATAATCCGAAGGGATCGCGGCTTCGGTCTGAAGGTTAATGATCTCATTAGCCAGTTGCTGCAGTTGCTCCTTCTGCTCTCCCGCTGCCTTATAAAACTCCGGCAGTGAACCGTTGTCCGGCAACCGGTTGAGAACAAACTCATTCAGATATTGCTCTGCATTCATAAGAACCTCCTTTTACTGAAAAGTTAAGCCGTTACCTTAAAGTGTTTTTGACAGGCAGCGATCTGTCAAATGATCAGGTCCCGGCTGCTGTGCAGTTTTATCTACTGCTACGCGAGGCCAATCCAATGGCGAACCGGTGAAAGATGATGGTCAGGTGCTGCAGGTCGGGTTTCAACCCGACAGCGGCTTCAGGCTTTGGCAGGTTATCGGAATTTATTCACTCCTTAGAGCCCGCCCCGCACTTGATTCGGGGTTCGCGACACAATACATCCCTGCATTCGCTTTCCATCCTTAGGTTCGCAACACAATACATCCCTGTATTCGCTTTCCCTCCTTAGGTTTGCAACGCAAGCCGTTCTGCCATTCTTGTATTTATAATATATTAATATTATAGTTCTTTGATGCAGCAGGATTGTCCTGTCCTATATCCATAGAACCCGGGTGGTACTCAACAGGCATTGGGCCCACATCAATACGTATTCGGGAATTTGTTCTGGTTTGATTGCCAACAGGCAACCACCTGGCTTAGCGCTCTTTTCCCGCAGTTAATCAATCAGGGAGCTATCCATGACCCTCTCAAAGACCTCTTTACTCGCCGTGCTACTGATGCTCGGCTGCTACCTTTTACCGGCCAGTGTGCTGGCGATAAACCTGTATCATGAAGACCAGATGCACGATCCCTCCTCAATTGAAGAGGACGACGGCGTTTACTGGACCTTCGGAACAGGCAATGGTGTCGCCGCCAAACGCTCAACAGACCTTATCACCTGGGAAGTGGTGGACCCCGTGTTTGCTGATGGCAACTGGCCACAGTGGATAGACGAACAAACTCCTGATTTTGACGGCACATTCTGGGCGCCGGATCTTATTCAGTTTGAGGGTCAGTACTGGCTCTATTACACCGTTCCCTGCGGTAGCCCCGGTTGCAATACCACCGCCATTGGCGTTGCTTCCACTCCTTCCCTTAACGATCCGTCATGGACAGATCACGGCATGGTGGTTTCTGATGACACCGAGCCACCAAGCTCCGCCGGTGAGAAAATCGGAACCATCGATGCCGGCCTGTTCAAAGATGCCAACGGCGATATCTGGATGGCCTACGGCACCCACTTTGGCGGCATTCACCTGCGCCCGATTGACCCGGCTACCGGCAAACGCCTGAACGAAGATCGCTGGGCCATTATCGGCAATAACGGCCAGTGGAATGAATTTGAAGCAGCCGCAATCGAGTACATCAATGGCTACTATTATGCCTTTGCCACACTCGGTGCCTGTTGTGACGGCAAAGACAGCAGCTACCACATTGTGATGGGACGCTCCACCAGCCCAACGGGCCCCTATCTGGATAAAAATGGCCGCGATA